>NZ_AP019700.1:4579707-4892942 GCF_006738645.1 Stella humosa
GCGAAAGGTCATAGACCGTCAGCGCCTCGGCATCGAGCCAGCGACCGGACAGGCGGTCGAGGTCGCCCGGCAGGCCAGGCTCGGGCGGAAGCCCCTCCTCGGCGAGCGCGGCCTCGGCCGCGGCGCGGGCCAGGCGATAGGGGTCGATGGCGTCGACATTGGCGATGACGACCACCGCCAGATCGCGCTCGGGGATGCGCAGGAACTCGGTCCGGTAGCCGGGCCACAGCCCGCCATGGCCGACCGTGCGCGCGCCGCGCCAGGTCCCCACCTCCAGCCCGCGGGCATAGGGGTGCCAGTGGCCACCCGCCAGCGGCAGTTCCGTCTGCATGGCCTGCACAAGCGGCGCCATGCCGGCCAGCGGCCGGTCGTAGTGGCGCGCCCAGCGCAGCAGGTCGTCGAGCGAGGACACCATGCCGCCCTCGCCCACGGTCGGATAGGCCTGGACGGCGCGGATCACCGACCCATCCGGCTGGCGCAAGTAGGGGGTGGCCAGGCGCGGCACCACCGTCATCGGGTCGCGCACGAGGCGGGTGGCGTTCATGCCGAGCGGGGCGAAGAAGCGGCGCTCGAACACCTCTTCCAGCGACCGGTCCTCGATCTTCTCGACGATCTGGCCCAGCAGCAGGAAGTTGGTGTTGCTGTAGAGGAAGCGGCTGCCGGGGGCGAAGTTGAGGCCGCCCGCGCGCGCGATCGCCGCCGCCAGTTCCTCCTCCGAGGCCGGGCGGTCGAGCCCCATGCCGCCCCACCGCGTCAGCTCCAGATAGTCGCGCAGGCCGCTGACATTGTGCATCAGGTGGCGCAGCGTGACGGGCGTGCCGTAGTCGGGCAGCCAGGGCAGGTGCGATTGCACCGTGTCGTCGATGCCGAGCCGCCCTTCCAGGGCCAGTGCCAGGATGGCACCTGTCGTGAACTGCTTGGTGACCGAGGCGATCCTGAAGACGGTGCCGGGCTCGATCGCCACCCCATGCTCGATGCTGGCCTGGCCATAGCCGCGACGCAGCAGCACCTCGCCCGCGCGGACGACGCCGATGACGCAGCCAGGCTGGCCGGGCCGGGTCCAGGGTTGCACGAGGCGGTCGATGCGGCCTTCGAGTGCCAGGGCAGCGGATGTCGGCATGGAGTCCCCCGTCAGCGGTCGGCGGGGAAGCTAGCGGCCCACCGCCCGGAAGGAAAGATTGACAAAAACACGGCGCGCTTTCTTAAGTAACCAGACGGTTACTCCTGGGGAGGAGAGCAA
This sequence comes from Stella humosa, assembly GCF_006738645.1. Lineage (GTDB taxonomy): Bacteria > Pseudomonadota > Alphaproteobacteria > ATCC43930 > Allostellaceae > Allostella > Allostella humosa. Next base: position 4,580,948 of record NZ_AP019700.1, read on the forward strand.
TGGCTTTGGCCGATGTCGAGCGGCGCTTCTACGCCGCCGCGGGTCACCTGACGGTGCCGGTCGTGTTCCGCGCCGACGAAATGGATGCGGCGATCGCCGATGCCGAGGCGTGGGGCGAGAGCTTCCTGTCGGACCTGGCGCCCGAGCAGCGCCGCTGGTACGTCGATGGCGGGGTCAAGGCGCGCACCGTGCTGCGCAAGCTGGACAACCCCCACGCCGTGCGCCCCGCCTTCCGCAACCTCGCCACCGACCCGCGGCTGGTGGGGCTGGTGGAAGAGCTGATCGGCCCCGGCGTCTCAGTCTATTTCAGCCAGATCTTCTTCAAGCCGCCGAAAGGCGGCGGGCCCAAGCCCATGCACCAGGACAATTTCTATTTCGGCCCGGCCGACCCCGAGGGGCTGGTGACCGCCTGGGTGGCGCTCGACACCGCCACGGTCGACAATGGCTGCCTGCATTTCGGCGACGGCAGCCACCGCCGGCCACTGCTGGCGCACGTGGCACCCGCCAACGAGCCCTACAACCTGCAGGTGCCGCACGAGATTGCCGCCGACATCGAGATGACGCCCGCCCCGGTGCCCAAGGGGGGCGTGTCCTTCCACCATGGCGGGACGCTGCACCAGTCGGGCGTCAACCGCTCGACCCGGTGGCGCCGGGCCGTGGCCTTCCATTATGTTGGCGCCGGCAACGCGTTCACCCACCCCGCCCTTCCCTATGACGAGGCGGCGATCGTTCGCGTGAGCTGACAAGAAACGACCGCAACGACGCAGCGTCGACGACGGGGAAAGGCAGGGGATGAAGGCGGAGAGTGCGTGGCGGATCGGTGCCGCCATCCTGGCGCATGTTGCCGTGATCGCGGCCTGGCACCTGTTCGTCGTCTGGGGCGAGGTGCCGCGCTTCGTCATGCCGACGCCGGGCGACACGGTGATGGCGCTGCTCGACCCCGACTATCGCTGGTGGCCCAACATCGTGGTCACCGCGACCGAAATCTATGGCGGCTATGCGCTGGCCGTGGTGACGGGGGTGGGTGCTGCCCTGCTCTTCACCTGGTCGAAGGTGCTGGAGGCGATCGTGATGCCGGTGCTGATCACCTTCAACATGATCCCCAAGGTGGCGCTGGGCCCGCTCTTCATCGTCTGGTTCAGCTACGGCATCCTCCCGAACGCGTTGATCGCCTTTTCCATCGCCTTCTTCCCGATCGTGCTGACGACGGCGCGCGGCCTGCGCGAGGTGGAGCCGGACCTGCTCGACCTCGTGCGCTCGCTGCGTGGGTCGAAGTGGCAGATCTTCGTGAAAATCCAACTGCCGGGCGCCCTGCCCTACATCTTCTCGGGCATGAAGGTGGCGGCCATCCTGGCCGTCGCCGGTGCCATCGTCGGCGAGTTCCTGGGGTCCGACAAGGGCCTGGGCTACCTCATGCTGCAGGTCCAGGTGACGCTGGACACCGCCGCCATGTTCATGGCCGTCACCCTGATCAGCCTGCTGGGCATCCTGCTCTACGGGCTGGTGGTGGTGCTGGAGCGGGTCTTCGTCGTGCGCGACGCGCGGGTGTCGTGACCATGGCCCCCACCCCGCCCGCGACCGAGCCCTTCATCCATCTGAGCGGCGTGCGCAAGGTCTACCGCTCACGCGGGGCCGAGTTCCTGGCCGTGTCGGAGGTCACCTTCGACGTCGAGGCGGGCGAGCTGGTGACCATGGTCGGCCCGTCCGGCTGCGGCAAGTCCACCCTGCTGAAGATCCTGGCCGGCCTGCACCCGCATGACGGCGGCGTCGTGCGCATCGGCAACGCCGCCCAGCCGTTCGACCCGGCGCGCGACATCGGCATGGTGTTCCAGCAGGCCCTGCTCCTGAAATGGCGGCGCATCATCGAGAACGTGCTGCTGCCGGCCGAGATCCTGGGCCTGCCGATGAAGGCCGCGCGCGAGCGCGCCCGCGACCTGCTGGCCATGGTCGGGCTGGCCGGGTTCGAGGACAAGTATCCCTACGAGCTGTCGGGCGGCATGCAGCAGCGCACGGCGATCGCCCGCGCGCTCGTCCACGACCCCAAGCTGGTATTGATGGACGAGCCCTTCGGCGCGCTCGACGCGCTGACGCGCGAGAAGATGAACCTGGAGCTGCTGCGCATCTGGCAGGAGAGCGGCAAGACCATCCTCTTCGTCACCCACGGCATCGCCGAGGCGGTTTTCCTCGGCACCCGCACCGTGGTGCTGACGGCCGGGCCGGCCCGCATGGCCGACCATATCCGTATCGACCTTCCCTATCCCCGCACGCTCGACATGAAGACCAGCGTGGCCTTCGGCGAGTATTCCCGGCGGCTCTACCGTCTCCTGGGCATGGAGTAACGACATGGCGACCAAGCGCCTCGGCATCATCATGAACGGCGTCACCGGACGCATGGGCACCAACCAGCATCTGGTGCGATCGGTCCTGGCCATCCGCGCCCAGGGCGGCGTGACGCTGGCCGACGGCAGCCGGGTCATGCCCGACCCGATCCTGGTCGGCCGCAACGCGGCCAAGGTGGAGGCCCTGGCCAAGGCGCATGGCGTCGAGCGGTGGACCACCGACCTCGATGCCGCGATGGCCAACAAGGACGACACGCTCTTCTTCGACGCGGCGTCCACCAACATGCGTGCCGGCCTGATCCGCCAGGCGATCGCGGCCGGCAAGGACATCTATTGCGAGAAGCCGACCGCCGACAACCTGGAGGACGCGCTGGAGCTGCACCGCCTGGCCGAGGCGGCGGGCGTGCGCCACGGCGTGGTCCAGGACAAGCTGTGGCTGCCCGGCCTGCGCAAGCTGAAGATGCTGATCGACAGCGGCTTCTTCGGCCGCATCCTGTCGGTGCGCGGCGAGTTCGGCTACTGGGTGTTTGAGGGCGACTGGCAGCCGGCCCAGCGCCCGTCCTGGAACTATCGCGCGGTCGATGGCGGCGGCATCATCCTCGACATGCTGTGCCACTGGCGCTACGTCGTCGACAACCTGTTCGGCGAGGTGAAGAGCGTCTCGTGCCTGGGCGCCACCCACATCCCGCGGCGCTGGGACGAGAACGGCCAGCCCTACGACTGCGACGTCGACGACGCGGCCTACGCCACCTTCGAGGCGGGCGACGGCGTCGTGGTGCAGATCAACAGCTCGTGGGCGACCCGCGTGCGGCGCGACGATCTCGTCACCTTCCATGTCGACGGGACCCACGGCTCGGCCGTCGCCGGCCTGACCCGCTGCCACGCCCAGGCGCGGATCAACACGCCCAAGCCCGTCTGGAACCCCGACGTGCCCCAGGCGATCAAGTTCTTCGACACCTGGCAGGAAGTGCCGGACAACCAGTTCTACGACAACGCCTTCAAGGTGGAGTGGGAGCTGTTCATCCGCCACCTCTATGATGGCGGCCCCTTCCCCTGGAACCTGAAGGCCGGCGCCAAGGGCGTGCAGCTCGCCATGCTGGGCCTGCAGAGCTGGCGCGAGCGGCGCTGGCTCGACGTGCCAGCACTTTAATCCCGGAAGCAGGAGGATCATCCGATGCCGACCCTCGACCTGCCCACCGCCGACGGCACGATCCAGCGCTACACGACGGGCCAGCCGCGCCATTTCCCGGACCGCAGCAACGTGCCCTTCAACCGCATCGCGCTGGCGGCCGCCCACGTCGTGGCCGACCCGCGCGCCGAGCACGACCCCTGGGTCGATACCGCCATCGACTGGGACCGCACCATCGCCTTCCGCACCCGCCTGTGGGACCTGGGACTGGGCGTGGCCGAGGCGATGGACACCGCCCAGCGCGGCATGGGGCTCGACTGGAAGACCTCTCTGGAACTGATCCGGCGCTCGGTCGCCGCCCAATCAGAGCGGCAGGGCGCGGTCATGTTCTGCGGCGCCGGCACCGACCACCTGCCGGCCGGGCCGTCGGTCACGGTCGACGACGTCATCGCCGCCTATGAGGAGCAGATCGGCCAGGTCGAGGCCGCCGGCGGGCGCATCATCCTGATGGCCAGCCGGGCGCTGGCGGCCGCCGCCCGCTCGCCCGACGACTACCTGAAGGTCTATGGCCGGGTGCTGCGGCAGACGCGCGAGCCGGTGATCATCCACTGGCTGGGCGAGATGTTCGACCCGGCACTGGCCGGCTACTGGGGCAGTGCCGACCACTGGAAGGGCATGGAGACCTGCCTGGAGATGCTGCGGGAGAATGCCGCCAAGGTCGACGGCATCAAGATCTCGCTGCTCGACAAGGACAAGGAGATCGCCATGCGCCGCCGCCTGCCGGACGGCGTGCGCATGTATACGGGCGACGACTTCAACTATGCCGAACTGATCGACGGCGACGAGGTGGGCTATTCCGACGCGCTGCTCGGCATCTTCGACGCCATCGCGCCAGCGGCCTCGGCGGCCCTGGCAGCCCTGGCCGGCGACCGCAAGCAGGAGTTCCATGACATCCTGGCGCCGACCGTGCCGCTGTCGCGCCACATCTTCAAGGCGCCCACCCGCTTCTACAAAACGGGCGTCGTCTTCATGGCCTACCTGAACGGCCTGCAGGACCACTTCACCATGGTTGGCGGCCAGCAGAGCGCGCGCTCTGCCGCCCACCTGGCGGAGCTGTTCCGCCTGGCCGACAAGGCGGGCCTGCTGCGCGACCCCGACGACGCCAGCCAGCGCATGCGCCGCGTCCTGGCCGTGCACGGGATCCACTGATGGCGCTCGAATCCCGCCAGCTCTCGCTGAACACGGCGACCGTCCGCGAGCGCTGGAACCTGGCCCAGGCGATCGAGGGCTGCCAGCGCCACGGCATCGGCGGCATTTCGCCCTGGCGCGACAAGGTGGCCGAGCTGGGCCTTCAGGAATCGGCCCGCCGCATCCGCGCGGCCGGCCTGACCGTCACCGGCCTGTGCCGCGGCGGGCTGTTCCCGGCCCCGGACGCGGCCGGCCGCCAGGCCGCGATCGACGACAACCTGCGCGCGGTCGAGGAAGCGGCCGAGCTGGGGGCCGCCTGCCTGGTGCTGGTGGTGGGCGGGCTGCCGGCGGGGTCGAAGGACATCGCCGCAGCGCGCGCCATGGTGCAGGACGGTATCGCCGCCATCCTGCCCGCCGCTCGGGCGGCCGGCGTGCCGATCGCCATCGAGCCGCTGCACCCGATGTATGCGGCCGACCGCGCCTGCGTGAACACCATCGACCAGGCGCTCGACCTGTGCGACGCGCTGGGGGCCGGGGTCGGCGTCGCGGTCGACGTCTACCACACCTGGTGGGACCCGAACCTGGAGCGCGCCATCGCGCGCGCCGGGGCCGAACGGATCCTGGCCTTCCACATCTGCGACTGGCTGGTGCCGACCACCGACCTGCTGCTCGACCGCGGCATGCCGGGCGACGGCGTCATCGATATCCCGCGCATCCGCGGCATGGTCGAGCGCGCCGGCTTCAAGGGCCTGCACGAGGTCGAGATCTTCTCGGCCGGCAACTGGTGGAAGCGCGACCCGGACGAGGTGCTGGCGATCTGCACGGAGCGCCATCGCACGGTCTGCTGAGGATCGCTTTCCCGAATATTGCCCCTATGGAACCCGGGCCCGGCCGTACTACTTTTTGATTCGTACGCCGGGCCGGCAGGCTGCCCGGTCGTCGTGAACACCGGGGCCGGCGGCTTCGTGACGCGGGGACAAAAGTCCCGCCATGGAACGCTTCCTGGACCCTCGCCCGCAGGCGGGGGCATGCCAAGGGGAGCTGTGTCGATGGCGGCAAGAGGCGGGCCGAGACGGCGGTCCATCCTGAGCGTGGCCGACGGCGTGGCCATCATGGTCGGCATCGTCGTCGGCATCGGCATCTTCAAGACGCCGCCGCTGGTCGCGGCCAACGTCGACAGCGAACTGGCCTTCATCGGCGTCTGGGTGGCCGGCGGCTTCGTCACCCTGATCGGCGCGCTCTGCTATGCCGAGCTGGCCTCGGCCCATCCCCATGCCGGCGGCGAGTATCATTTCCTGGCCCGCGCCTACGGGCGGCCGGTCGCGATCCTGTTCGGCTGGGCGCGCGGGACCGTGATCCAGACCGGGGCGATCGCCGCCGTCGCCTTCGTCGTCGGCGACTATGCCTCGCAAGTCATGCCGCTCGGCCCCTACGGTTCGGGCCTCTATGCCGCGCTGTCCGTCGTGATCCTGACCGCGCTGAACGTGCTGGGCACGCGCCAGAGCAAGACCGCCCAGAACGCGCTGACGGCGGTGACGCTGGCGGCCGTCGTTGCCATCATCCTGGTCGGCCTGCTGGGCAGGCCCGCCCCGCCGCCGGAGATCACCCCGCCGGAGGCGACCGCGGCCCTCGGCATGGCCATGATCTTCGTGCTGCTGACCTATGGCGGCTGGAGCGAGGCGGTCTACCTGTCCTCCGAACTGCACGACGCGCCGCGCAACATGAGCCGCGTGCTGCTGATCGGCACCGCCATCCTGGTGGCGCTCTACGTCATGGTGAATGCGGCCCTGCTGTCGATCCTGGGGCTCGAGGGGCTGCGCCGGTCCGAGGCGGTCGCGGCCGACCTGATGCGCACGACGACCAGCGAGGCGGGCGCGCTCGCCTTCAGCCTCGTCGTCGTGGCGGCTGCCCTCTCGACCCTGAATGCCACAATCTTCACCGGCGCCCGGGTCTACTACGCCATGGCGCGCGACCTGTCGCTGCTGTCCCGGGTGGGCCGCTGGAGCGACCGCGGGCAGACCCCGGCCAACGGGCTGATCCTGCAGGGTGTGGTCGCCCTGGCCCTGATTGCGCTGGGGATGGCGACCCGCAACGGCTTCCAGGCGATGGTCGACTATACCGCGCCGGTCTTCTGGGCCTTCCTGTTCCTGGTCGGCCTGTCGCTCATGATCCTGCGCCGCCGCGAGCCGCACCGCGCCTTGCCGTTCCGCGTACCCTTCTATCCGCTGACGCCCATCCTGTTCTGCCTGACCTGCCTGTTCATGCTGCATGCGAGCCTGGCCTACACCGGGGTCGGCGCGCTCATCGGGCTGGCGGTGATCGCCGCCGGCGTCCCCCTTCTCCTTTTCCGGCGCCGCGACGAAAGCGTGGCACCGGCAGAATGACCGTTCATCCGCCAGAAAAGGGAATCCGGCCCATGACCCGTCCCGTCGCACTGTCCCGCACGATCGCCGCAGCCTGCCTGGCCGCCCTGCTGTGCCAGGCGCCCGCACTGGCGCAGACCGCCCCCGCACCCGCCTACACGCCGCAGTCCGGCCAGGAGGGCAAGGACGTGGTCTGGATCCCGACCCACCAGGGCCTGGTCGACCGCATGCTCGACATGGCCCAGGTGACGCCGGCCGACTATCTGGTCGACCTCGGCTCGGGTGACGGCCGCACGGTCATCACGGCCGCCAAGCGCGGCGTGCGGGCGCTGGGCATCGAGTACAACCCCGACCTGGTGACCCTGTCGGCCGCGACGGCGAAGGCCGAGGGCGTCGCCGACCGCGCCCGCTTCATCCAGGCTGACATCTTCGAGAGCGACTTCTCGGATGCCACGGTCGTCACCCTGTTCCTGCTGCCGACGCTGAACATGAAGCTGCGGCCGATCATCCTGGCGATGAAGCCCGGCACGCGGGTGGTGTCCAACACCTTCAACATGGGCGACTGGATCGCCGACCAGACGATCGAGGCGCCGCAGACTGACTGCACGAACTTCTGCCGCGCCTATCGCTGGGTCGTGCCGGCCAAGGCCGAGGGCACCTGGAAGCTGGGCGATGGCGAGCTGCGCCTGAAGCAGACCTTCCAAATGCTGGAAGGCACGCTGCGCCAGGGCGGGCAAGAGGTGGCGATCAGCGAGGCCCGGATGAACGGCGCCGAGATCGCCTTCACGGCCGGCGACCGCCAGTTCACCGGCAGCGTCGATGGCGGCCGCATGACCGGGACCAGCCGCACGCCCCAGGGCAGCCAGGCCTGGTCCGCCGCCCGGTCGGCCCCCTGATCGGCCGGCCCCTGATCGGCTGGCCCCGGCCTATGGCTGCGCGTCGGCCACCAGGGGATAGGTCGCGCGGTTCAGCTTGCGGAAGCGGAACAGCGAGTAGTCCGAGCTGGTGACGCCGACGCCGTCGCATTCCACGACCTGGCGGGCGATCGGCTTGAAGCCCGCCCGGTAGTGGATGCGGCTCTTGAGCACCAGGTAGCGCTTCTGGGTCGGCTCGATCCCGACCGAACGGAAGGCGCCCAGGTCGAAGGGCTCGTGGTGCTGCTCGATCACCACGATCTGCACCGGCCCGGTATCGAGCACGACCGAGCGGCCCATATAGGCGCGCGAGCCGGTCGACATCGGCCCCGTCACCGTGAACTGGCCGTCGGTGATGGCGCGGACCGTGCCCGTCACCTCCAGCGGCTGGCCGTCCTGGCCGATGGTCGGCATGTCGGTCTTGCCGCCGAGTGGCAGCGTCACCTGGGCACCGACGCCGGCCGCGACCATCGCCGCCACCGCCTCGGGGTCGACCACGGCGAAGACGGCCACGTCCTCCAGCCCCTGGCGCATCACCTCGGCGATCACGGCCATGGTGTCCTGCGTGCCGCCCGACGCGCAGTTGTCGGCATGGTCGACCAGCAGGATCGGGCCTTCCGTCATTTCCTTGGCGCGCGCGACCGAGCGTGCCAGTGGCTCGGAGTCATACACGAACGCCGCACGGTTCTCCCAGGCCTGGTCCAGCAGTTCCAGCGCGGCGCGGGCGGCCTGCTGGCCGTCGCGGTCGGCGACGGCGACGACGCTGAGGCCGGGCTGCGGAATGTCGGCCAGCGGGAAGCCGCCGAAGACGCTGACCGCCAGCAGGCCGCCCGCCTCCTGCGCCCGCGCGCGCTCCAGCAGCGGGCCCATCGGCGCCTCGTCATGGCCCATGCGCAGGGTGTGCGGGATCATCGGCCGGCTGCCCCAGGCCATCACCGGCACCGCCCGGCCGGCCACGGCATCCATCACGATGCGGCCGGCATGGGCGCCGGTCGCCGCCATGTCGATGTGCGGATAGGTCTTGTAGCCGACGAGCGCCGTGCAGTTGCGCACCATGCGGTCGGTCATGTTGGCGTGCAGGTCGAGCGCGACGGCGATCGGCAGGTCGGGTTTCAGCCGGCGGATGCGCTCCAGCAGCGTGCCTTCGCCGTCGTCGGTCGACTCGGCCACCATGGCGCCATGCAGGTCGAGGAACAGCACGTCGCAGCCGGCGTCGACCGCCTCCAGGATCGCCACCGACATGCGTTCGTAGGCCGCGGCCTCGACCAGGCCGGAAGGCGCCGCACTGGCGGCGATCGGCGTCGCCACGTCGAACCCCGCGTCCTCAGCCATGGCCAGGAAGGCGCCGAAGCCGGTGTTGGTGCCGCGGAAGGCGTCGCGGGCGGCCGACCCGTACCAGGGTTCGCCGGAGCCCCGGCCGAAGCGCGCCAGCGGCGTCGGCACGGGCGAGAAGGTGTTGGTCTCGTGCTTCATCATGGCGACGACGGCGCGCATCGGCGGTCTCTCTCGCGGCAGGTTCGAGGATGATGGTCGGGGCCATCGTCGACCCTCCCGCGGCTGGCGTCAACGCAACCTAAGGTCGCTTGCGTGGCCCGCGGCGAGTCATTAGGGTCGGCCAAGGATAAAGAGCCGGAAACATATGAATCCCGGCCGCCAGGGAAGCGATCACGAGAGACGGCCGGGGCATGGCGGGCGAACACATCCTGGAAACCCAGGATCTAACCAAGGAATTCACCGGTTTCGTGGCTGTCCGCAAGGTCAACCTGCGGGTTCGCCGACATACGATCCACGCGCTGATCGGGCCGAACGGGGCGGGCAAGACGACCGTCTTCAACCTGCTGACCAAGTTCCTGCGGCCGACGGCCGGGCAGATCCTCTATAACGGCAACGACATCACCCAGAGCAAGCCCGCGGCGGTGGCCCGCAGCGGCATGGTGCGGTCGTTCCAGATCTCCGCCGTCTTCCCGCACCTCTCTGTGCGCGAGAACGTGCGCATCGCCCTGCAGCGCCCGCTCGGCACATCCTTTCACTTCTGGAAGCCGGAGCGGTCGCTGGAGAGCCTGCATGCGCGCGCCGAGCAACTGATCGACGATGTCGGCCTGACCCAGTTCCGCACCGCCATCGCGGGCGAGCTGCCCTATGGCCGCAAGCGCGCGCTGGAGATCGCCACCACCCTGGCGCTCGAGCCGGAGTTGATGCTGCTGGACGAGCCGATGGCCGGCATGGGCGGCGAGGACATCACCCGCATCGCCGAGCTGATCCAGACGGTGGCCAAGAACCGCACGGTGCTGATGGTCGAGCACAATCTGAGCGTCGTCGCCTGGCTGTGCGACACCATCACCGTCCTCCAGCGCGGCGAGATCCTGGCCGAGGGCCCCTATACCGAGGTCTCCCAGAACCCCGCGGTGATCGAGGCCTATATCGGAACCGGTCATGGCTGAGCCCCTGCTGTCGGTCGCCGACCTGCACGCCTTCTATGGCGAATCCCATGCCCTGCACGGGATGAATTTCGACATCGCGGCCGGCGAGGTGGTGACGCTGCTGGGCCGCAACGGCGCCGGCAAGACGACCACGCTGAAGAGCATCATGGGCGTGCTGGGCCAGCGCCGCGGCTCCATCCGCTACCAGGGGCAGGAGCTGATCGGCCTCTCCTCCAACGCCATCGCCCGGCGCGGCATCGCCTGGTGCCCCGAGGAGCGCGGCATCTTCGCCAGCCTCGATGTCGAGGAGAACCTGATGCTGCCGCCGACGGTGCGGCCAGGGGGCATGTCGCTCGACGAGATCTTCACGCTGTTCCCCAACCTGAAGGAGCGGCTGCGCAGCCAGGGCACCAAGCTGTCCGGCGGCGAGCAGCAGATGCTGGCGATCGCGCGCATCCTGCGCACCGGCGCCACCCTGCTGCTGCTGGACGAGCCGACCGAGGGGCTGGCGCCCGTCATCATCCAGCAGATCGGCCGCGTCATCGCCGCCCTCAAGGAGCGCGGCTTCACCATCCTGCTGGTCGAGCAGAATTTTCGCTTCGCGGCCACCGTCGCCGACCGCCACTACGTGGTCGAACATGGGACCGTCGTCGACATGATCGAGAACCGGAACCTGGCGCAGCACCTCGACCGGCTGCGTGAACGCCTCGGGGTATAATCCGGCACGAACCGACTATAGGGAAGGAAACACGCCATGAAGCTGAAGCAGGCATTGCTCGCGAGTGCGGCCGGCGTTCTGTTCGCCGGGGCCGCATCGGCACAAATTTCCGGGGACGTCGTGAAGATCGGCGTCCTCAACGACCAGTCCTCGCTCTATGCCGACATCTCGGGCCAGGGCTCCGTCACCGCGGCCCGCATGGCGGTCGAGGATTTCGGCGCCACGGTCAACGGCAAGAAGATCGAGATCGTCTTCGCCGACCACCAGAACAAGCCCGACGTCGGCTCGAACATCGCCCGGCAGTGGATCGACCGCGACGGCGTCGACACCATCGTCGACGTGCCGACCTCCTCGGTGGCGCTGGCCCTGGCGCCGCTGATCAAGGAAAAGAACAAGGTCTTCCTCAATTCCGGCGCGGCCAGCTCGGACCTGACCGGCAAGGCGTGCCAGACGACCACCGTGCACTGGACCTATGACACCATCGCGCTGTCCAAGGGCACGGGCGGCGCGGTCGTGAAGGCCGGCGGCGATAGCTGGTACTTCCTGACCGCAGACTATGCCTTCGGCCACGCGCTGGAGCGCGACACGGCCGAGGTCGTGAAGGCGGCCGGCGGCAAGGTGTTGGGCCAGGTGCGCCACCCGCTCAACACGTCGGACTTCTCGTCCTTCCTGCTCCAGGCGCAGGCCTCCAAGGCCAAGGTCATCGGCCTGGCGAACGCCGGCGGCGACACCATCAACTCGATCAAGCAGGCGGCCGAGTTCGGCATCGTCACCGGCGGCCAGAAGCTGGCCGGGCTGCTGGTCTTCGTCACCGACATCCACGCGCTGGGCCTGCAGACGGCCCAGGGGCTGCAGCTGACCGAGGCCTTCTACTGGGACCAGAACGACGAGACCCGCGCCTTCACCAAGCGGTTCGAGGCGGTGATGAAGAAGAAGCCCAGCATGGTCCAGGCCGGCGTCTATGGTGCCGTCCTGCACTATCTGAAGGCGATCAAGGAAGTGAACACCGACGAGGGCGAGAAGGTCGTCGCCCAGATGAAGAAGATGCCGATCAACGACTTCATGACCAAGAACGGCTCGGTTCGCGAGGACGGCCGCGTGGCCCGCGACATGTACCTGTTCGAGGTGAAGAAGCCGTCCGAATCGAAGGGCGCGTGGGACTACTACAAGCCGATCCGGACGATCCCCGGCGACGAGGCCTACCGTCCCCTGAAGGATGGCGGCTGCTCGTTCGTCAAGGGCTGAGCCGGACCTGAGCGAGGCCGAAGCGGATGTTCGAGCTCATCGGCATACCCCCGCAGGCGCTGTTCGGACAGCTCCTGATCGGGCTCATCAACGGCGCCTTCTACGCCATGCTGAGCCTGGGGCTCGCCGTCATCTTCGGCCTCCTCAACATCATCAACTTCACCCACGGCGCCCAGTACATGATGGGCGCGTTCGTGGCCTACCTGGCGCTTACCTATCTGGGCGTCGGCTACTGGGGTGCCCTGATCCTGGCCCCGCTGCTGGTCGGCGCCTTCGGCATCCTGCTCGAGCGCACGATGCTGCACCGGCTCTACAAGCTGGACCATCTCTACGGCCTGCTGCTCACCTTCGGCATCGCGCTGATCGTCGAGGGCGTGTTCCGCAACGAGTACGGCTCGTCCGGCCTGCCCTACGCGATCCCGGCCGAGCTGCGCGGCGGCTACAACCTGGGCTTCATGTTCCTGCCGGTCTATCGGGCCTGGGTCGTGCTGGCCTCGGTCATCGTCTGCTTCGGCACCTGGTTCGTGATCGAGCGCACGCGGCTCGGCGCCTATCTGCGCGCCGCCACCGAGAACCCGACGCTGGTGCAGGCCTTCGGCATCAACGTGCCGCGCATGATCACGCTGACCTACGGCTTCGGCGTGGCGCTGGCCGCGTTCGCCGGCGTCATGGCCGCTCCCATCTATCAGGTGAGCCCATTGATGGGGGCCAACCTCATCATCATCGTCTTTGCCGTGGTCGTCATCGGCGGCATGGGCTCGATCATGGGCGCCATCGTCACCGGCTTCTCGCTCGGCGTCATCGAGGGGCTGACCAAGGTGTTCTACCCCGAGGCATCGAACACCGTGATCTTCGTCATCATGGCGATCGTGCTGACGATCAAGCCCGCCGGCCTCTTCGGCCGCAGCGCGTAAGGGACGAAGATGGACCGCGCAACCCGCATCACCTTCGCCCTGATGATCGTGGCCCTGGTGGCCGCGCCCTACATTCTCTATCCCGTCTTCCTGATGAAGGTGCTGTGCTTCGCGCTCTTCGCGTGCGCCTTCAACCTGCTCATCGGCTATGTCGGCCTGCTGTCCTTCGGGCACGCCGCCTTCTTCGGCTCGGCCGGCTACGTCACCGCCTACACCGTGAAGATGTGGGGCCTGACGCCGGAGCTGGGGATCCTGCTGGGAGTCCTGACCGGGGCCGGCCTCGGCCTCATCATCGGCTGGCTCGCCATCCGCCGCCAGGGCATCTATTTCGCCATGATCACGCTGGCCCTGTCGCAGATCGTCTTCTTCTATGCCGTCCAGGCCCCCTGGACCGGCGGCGAGGACGGGATCCAGTCGGTGCCGCGCGGCCGCCTCTTCGGCCTGATCGACCTGCATGATTCGATGGCGATGTACTTCACGGTCGCCACCATCTTCGTGCTGGCCTTCCTTTTCATCTATCGCGTCATCCACTCGCCCTTCGGCCAGGTGCTGAAGGCGATCCGCGAGAACGAGCCGCGTGCCATCTCGCTGGGCTATGAGACCGACCGCTACAAGCTGCTGGCCTTCGTTCTGTCATCGGGGCTGGCGGGGCTGGCCGGCGGCACCAAGTCGCTGGTGTTCCAGCTCGCCTCGCTGACCGACGTCCAGTGGCAGATGTCGGGCGAGGTCGTGCTGATGACGCTGGTCGGCGGGCTCGGCACCATCTTCGGGCCGATCGTGGGGGCGGCCGTCATCGTCACCATGCAGAACTATCTGGCGGAGTTCGGTTCCTGGGTCACGATCATCCAGGGTGCTATCTTCGTCGTCTGCGTCCTCACCTTCCGCCGCGGCATCGTCGGCGAGATCATGGGACGCTTCGGGCCGAAGGGCGCCGCCCCCACCGGCGGCGGTCACTGACGGGAAGGAACTTCCCATGAAGATCCAGGCGCTGGGCCATGTCGTCCTCAAGGTGCGCAACCAGCAGCGGGCGGAGGCCTTCTACAACGGCATCCTCGGCCTGCCGATCGTCGCGCGCTACGACGAGATGGGCATGACCTTCTTCAGCCTCGGCAACCACCACGACTTCGCCGTGGCTGCGGTCGGCGACGATGCGCCGGGGCCGCTCGACAAGGGCGTCGGCCTGGCCCATGTCGCCTTCAAGATCGGCGACGAGCTGGCCGTGCTGAAAAGCGCCAAGACCGAGCTGGAGGCCGCCGGCATCGCCGCGGTCGCGGCCGATCACGGCGTCAGCAAGTCACTCTATTTCGCCGACCCCGACGGCAACCGGGTGGAACTCTACATCGACCAGTCGGATTCCTGGCGCCGCGACCCGCAGACGGTGGCCGCCTACGCCCCGCTGGAGCTGTAGCCGCGGCGACAGCCGGTCGGAGCCGGCCATGCGCACCCAGGTCGGAATCGTGGGTGCCGGTCCGGCCGGGCTCATCCTGGCCCACCTGCTGCGCCGGGCCGGGATCGACAGCGTCGTGCTGGAGGCGCGCTCGCGGCCCCATGTCGAGAGCCGCATCCGCGCCGGCGTGCTGGAGCAGGGCACCGTCGACCTGATCGCGGCGGCCGGGCTGGGTGCGCGCATGCAGCGCGAGGGGCTGGTCCATCACGGCATCGAGCTGCGGTTCGCCGGCAGGCGCCACCGCATCGACCTGCACGGCTTGAGTGGCGGCCGTGCCATCACCGTCTATGGCCAGCACGAGCTGGTGAAGGACCTGATCGCCGCCCGCCTGGCGGACGGCGACCCGATCCGCTTCGGCGTCGAGGATGTCCGGCCGGAGGCGATCGACAGCGCGCGCCCGCGCCTGCGCTTCCGCCAGGACGGGGCCGAGCATGTCCTGGAGTGCGACTTCATCGCCGGCTGCGACGGCTTCCACGGCGTCTGCCGGGGGGCGATCCCCGCAGGCGCCCTGACGATCCACGAGCGCCACTATCCCTTTGCCTGGCTGGGTATCCTGGCCGAGGCGCCGCCGGTGTCCGAGGAACTGATCTATGCCGGGCATGCGCGCGGCTTCGCGCTGTTCAGCATGCGCTCGCCCACGCTGTCCCGCCTCTACCTGCAATGCGCCCCGGACGAGGATCCGGACGACTGGTCGGAGGACCGGCTGTGGTCGGAACTGTCGACCCGTCTGGCGGTCGATGGCGGGGTCGCGCTGCCGCAGGGGCCGATCGTCCAAAAGGGCGTGACCGGCATGCGCAGCTTCGTCGCCGAGCCCATGCGCTTCGGCCGGCTGTTCCTGGCCGGCGATGCCGCCCACATCGTGCCGCCGACGGGCGCCAAGGGCCTCAACCTGGCCGTGGCCGACGTGCAGGTGCTGGCCCGCGCGCTGGCGGGGTTCTTCGGCGGTACCGGCACCGCCGGTCTCGACGGCTATTCGGCCACCTGCCTGGACCGGGTGTGGCGGGTGCAGCGGTTCTCGTGGTGGATGACCGCGCTGCTGCACCGCTTTCCCGACGAGGATCCGTTCGACCGCCGGCTGCGCGCGGCCGAACTGGCGCAGCTGGCGGACCTGCCGGCGGCAGCGGCGGTGCTCGCCTGCAACTATGTCGGCCTGCCGATAGCGTAGCGGATCGGCCAGGGTGAGCTGGGCGCGAGCGTAACCCTGGCGCCACACTGCCTCGCCTCCGCGCAATTCTGTTCATGCGAATGAATTGCGTTTACAGGGATCGGCTGGTAACGATCGAACCCGAGGCCAAGCAAGCTCTACCGCACGAAAGCAGGACATGAACGGCAGGATCGCCGATCCCGGGCACCACCCGGCGGGCGGCAAGACCAGCGACACGCCACCGGAACTGGCGGACCAGACAGGCCTGCGTCGGCTCGATGCCGGCCACCTGCTGGGCGGCGGCCGCGAATGCATCATCGTCCATGGCGGCGCCGAATACCGGCTGCGCATCACGAGCAACGGCAAGCTGATCCTCACCAAGTAACGGCCGGGGTCCCCACGGGGCCGCGGCGAGCCCGACCAAGCCAGCCAGCTCGAGGCCCAACCTCGCGAGCCAGCCAGGTCATTCGACAGACCCGATCTGCTGGATCGAACGAGGGGGAAATCCATGACCAAGTCCGCCAAGGGGCCACAGCGCCCTGCCCGCCCATCCGCGCGCGTCTCGCGCCACGTGCTGGCCCTTGCCACGGCCGGCGCCGCCATGACGCCCGCCGTCGCCATGGCGCAAACGGCCGTCCAGATTCCGGGCGTCAGCGTCACCGCACCGCAGCCGGAGCCCTACAAGGCCGACGTGGTGCAGTCGCCCAAGTTCACCGCACCGCTGCTGGACACGCCGCGCACCGTCACGGTCATCCCCAAGGAGATGATCCAGGACCGCGGCTCGACCTCGCTGACCGACGTGCTGCGCACCACGCCCGGCATCACGCTGGGTGCGGCCGAGGGCGGCGTCGCCTTCGGCGACCGGCCATTCGTGCGCGGCTTCGATGCCCAGAACGACATCTTCATCGACGGCTTCCGCGACCAGGGCTCGCAGTTCCGCGACCCCTTCAACATCGAGCAGGTGGAAGTCGTGAAGGGCCCGAGTTCGGCCTTCACCGGCCGCGGCTCGACCGGCGGCTCGATCAACATCGTCACCAAGCGCCCGAACGAGCGCAATTCCATCGCCGGCGACCTGACGGTCGGCACCGGCTGGACCAAGCGTGCCACGGTCGACGTGAACCAGAAGGTCTACGACACGGTGGCCGTGCGGGTCGCCGCGATGGTGCATGACGGCGAGATCGCCGGCCGCGACGAGGTCGAGCAGAAGCGCTGGGGCATCGCGCCGTCCGTCACCTTCGGGCTCGGCCGGCCGACCCAGGTGACGCTCAGCTACTACCATGTGCAGGGCGAGGGCGTGCCGGACTACGGCCATCCGTTCGACCCGCGCACCAACAAGCCGGTCAAAGTCGACCGCGACAATTTCTACGGCCTGCTGTCGCGCGACTTCCAGGACTACCAGGTCGATACCGCCGCAGCCGAATTCACCCACGACTTCAGCGACGCGACGCGGTTCCGCAGCCGGGTCCAGTACAGCCGCTCGACCAACGACTACGTCGTCACCGTCCCGGCCTTCCCGGACGGCACCGACTACACCAAGGTCCGCCGCAACGTCCGCCAGCGCGACAGCCGCAACGAGATCATCGCCAACCAGACCGACATCACCACGGAATTCCAGACCGGATTCCTGCGCCACCGCCT
This sequence comes from Stella humosa, assembly GCF_006738645.1. Taxonomy (GTDB): domain Bacteria; phylum Pseudomonadota; class Alphaproteobacteria; order ATCC43930; family Allostellaceae; genus Allostella; species Allostella humosa. The sequence goes on from NZ_AP019700.1 coordinate 4,598,407, forward strand.
GTCGACCGGCGTCGAACTGGTGCACGAGCGCAACCGCACCGTGGGCCGCGAGTTCAACGATGCCTCGACCGGCCTCTACGGCCAGACCATCCAGCAGGCCTTCACCAACGCGCCGGCAGCCGACCTCGAGAATCCCAACCCGAAGGACCCCTGGTCGGGCGCCTACCGCAGCACGACGGCCACCCGCACCAAGGCCACCACCGTCTCGGCCTTCGTCTTCGACACCGTGAAGATCGGCGAGCAGTTCGAGTTGTCGGGCGGCGCGCGTGTCGACCATTTCGAGGCCAAGAGCGGCATCAACAAGTCGGAGGACACATCCTTCAACTGGCAGATCGGCGCGGTGTGGAAGCCGCTGCGAAACGGCAGCGTCTATGCCTCCTACGGCACCTCGACCAACCCTTCGGCCGAGGGGCTGTCGGTCAGCACGGCGACCGCTTCGCTGGATCCTGAAAAGAACGCCAACTACGAGATCGGCACCAAGTGGAACTTCCTGCAGGATCGGCTGTCGCTGTCGGCCGCCGCCTTCCGCTCGGAAAAGACCAACGCCCGCGTCAACGACGCAGGCGGAGTGACGGTGCTGGACGGCGAGCGCCGGGTGGATGGGTTCGAGGTCGGCATCCAGGGCGCCATCACGGACGACTGGAAGATCTTCGGCGGCTACAGCTACATGAAGAGCAAGATCGTCGATGACGGGCCGGCGGCCTTCAACGACGGCAACGAGATGGCCAACGTCGCCCCGCACAGCTTCAGCATCTGGTCGACCTACCGGTTCCTCAAGGACTGGCAGATCGGCGGCGGCGCCTTCTACAACAGCGAGCGCTGGGCCAACGACGCCAACACCCGAAAGGTGCCCGGCTACTGGCGCTTCGACGCCATGGCCAGCTACGACGTGACCGAGAATGTGGGCCTGCGCCTCAACGTGCAGAACCTCTTCGACAAGAAGTACTACGACGCCGGCTACACCAGCGGCGGCTTCGCCTATGTCGGGCCCGGCCGGACCATCCTGCTGACGACCGCGGTGAAGTTCTGATCCGCGACCGGCCCGGCCCCCGACCAGGGGCTGGGCCGGGCCTTCAGGACGTGCTCTCGGGCATCCAGTCCGGCCGCGGGATGGCGCGGTGGGCATCGCGGAGAGCCGCCGACCAGCGCTCGCGGATCATGCGGAAATAGGGGTCGTCCTCGCCGATCCGACGGTTGATCTCGGCCCGCTCGGCATTGCGCCGGAACACCATCAGGTCGATCGGCAGGCCGACCGTCAGGTTCGAGCGCAAGGTCGAATCCATCGAGATCAGGGCCAGCTTCACCCCATCGGCCATGGCGGTCCCGAACTGCACCGCGCGGTCGAGGATGGGTTTGCCGTACTTGTGCTCGCCGATCTGGAGGAAGGGCGTGTCCTCCGTCGCCTCGATGAAGTTGCCGGCCGAATAGCACAGGAACAGGCGCAACTGACGCCCGGCGATTTGCCCGCCCAGCAGCAGCGTCACCTCGAAGCCGATGCTTTGCTGGCGCATCGCCTCGCCGTCCAGGTGCCAGACCTTGCGTACCGCCTCGCCCGTCAACTGGGCCGCGCGGAACATGCTGGGCACGGTGTAGAGGCTCTCGATCGTGCCCGTGGCCTCGCTCTCGAACCCCTCGGTCAGCAGGTTCATCACCGCCTGGGTGACGCCGAGATTGCCCGCGGACGCGATGCAGATGGTGCGCTCCCCCGGCACCTCGAAGAAATGGAGCTTGCGGAAGGTCGAGATGTTGTCGACGCCGGCATTGGTGCGGGTGTCGGCCAGCATCACCAGGCCCTCGGAGAGGAGCAGTCCTACGCAATAGGTCATTGGGTGCTAACGGTCATCGTTCGGGTTCTGTCCAGGTCAGGTCAGGTATTGCTTGGACACCTCGTGCCCGAGCCGGACGTTGCTATCGATGAATTGCGTCAGGAATTCGTGCAATCCCATCTGGAAGATGTCGTCGATGCGGGTGAAGCGCAGGTTGGCATGGATCTGCCCGGCCAGGCGGTCGGCCTCGCCCTGGCGGCCATAGGCGGCCGACAGCAGTTCCAGGGTGCGCGTGATCTCGATGAAGCAGGCGGCCAGCGACCGCGGCATCTCCGGCTTCAGGATCAGCAACTCGGCCACCAGCCACGGCTTCACCTCGCGGCGGTAGATCCAGTGATAGGCCCGGGCAGCCGACACCGCGCGCAGGACGGCCGTCCACTGCACATAGTCCAGCCCGCCGCCGATCGTCTCGTAGGTCGGCAGCAGCACATTGTACTTCACGTCGAGGATACGGGCCGTGCTGTCCGCCCGCTCGAGGAAGGTGCCGAGGCGCGTGAACCAGTAGGCGTCGTTGCGCATCATCGTCGAGCCGACGCAGCCGGTGAAGAGCAGCGAGCGCTCCTTCACCCAATCCAGCACCCGGCGCACCGTGTCGGGCGCGAAATCCTCGTCGCGGAAGGCGCGCGCCTGCAGCCAGGATCCGTTCACCGCATCCCACATGTCGGCCGAGAGCGCCGTGCGCACCGCCCGGCCGTTGCGCCGAGCGGTCTGGATGCAGGACAGGATCGAGGACGGGTTGTCGGGGTCGCGCGCCAGGTAGTCGATGGCGGCCTCGGCCGTCGCCTCGGCATGCTTCTCGTAGAAGCCGGTCTCGCAGCCGGCGGCGATGATGGTCGAGTGCCACTCCGTATGGCCGCCGCCGACGACGGTGCCCATCGCCGCCAGCCGGTAGCCGGCCTCCAGGATGCGGGCCATGTTCTCCGCCCGCTCCATGTAGCGGGCGAGCCAGAAAAGATTGTCTGCGGTCCGGCTCAGCATCACCTCAACCCTCCAGCACCCAGGTGTCCTTGGTGCCGCCCCCCTGGCTGGAATTGACCACCAGCGAGCCGTCGCGCAACGCCACCCGGGTCAGCCCGCCGGGAACGATGCGCACCTGGTCGGCCCCCACCAGCACGAACGGCCGCAGGTCGACATGGCGCGGCGCCACCCCGGCATCGACGAAGGTGGGACAGGTCGAGAGCGCCAGGGTCGGCTGGGCGATGTAGCGCTCGGGCCCGGCCTTGATCTTCTCGGCGAAGGCCGCGCGCTCGGCCTTGCTGGCATGGGGGCCGACCAGCATGCCGTAGCCGCCCGACCCGTGCACGTCCTTCACCACCAGTTCCGCCAGGTGCTCCAGCACATAGGCCCGCTCGTCGGGCTTGGCGCAGGACCAGGTCGGCACGTTCTTCAGGATCGGCTCCTCGCCCAGGTAGAAGCGCACCATCTCGGGCACGTGGATATAGACCGCCTTGTCGTCGGCGATGCCGGCGCCGACCGCATTCGCCAGGGTGACGGTGCCTGCGCGATAGGCACGCATCAGGCCCGGCACTCCCAGCGCCGAATCGGGACGGAAGGCGAGCGGGTCCAGAAAGTCGTCGTCGATTCGCCGGTAGATCACGTCGACGCGCTTGGGCCCCTGGGTCGTGCGCATGTAGACGATGTCGTCGTCGACGAAGAGGTCCGGCCCCTCGACCAGCTCGACCCCCATCTCGTCGGCCAGGAACGAGTGCTCGTAGTAGGCGCTGTTGTAGGGGCCGGGCGTCAGCAGGACGGCCACCGGCTCGTCCTTGCAGGCGGGTGGCGCCACCGAGCGCAACGTCTCCAGCAGCGCCTCGGGATAGCGCGACACGGGCTGCACGCGGTGGCGCGCGAAGAGGTCGGGGAAGAGGCGCATCATCACCTCGCGCCCCTCCAGCATGTAGGACACGCCGGACGGCGTGCGGCAATTGTCCTCCAGCACGTAGAACTCGTTCTCGGTGACGCGGACGACATCGATGCCGGCGATATGGGTATAGACCCGCCCCGGCACCGAGAAGCCCTGCATCGCCTTGAGGTAGCTCTCGTTCTGCAGGACCAGCGATTCCGGCACCTTGCCGGCGCGGATGATCGCCCGCTCGTGATAGACATCGTGGATGAAGGCGTTCAGCGCCTTTGCCCGCTGCTCCAGCCCGCGCGCCAGAAAGTCCCATTCCGATGCGCCCAGCACCCGGGGCACGATGTCGAACGGGATCAGCCGCTCGGGGTCGCCGCCCTCGCCATAGACTGCGAAGGTGATGCCGATCCGCCGGAACAGGATCTCCGCCTCGCGCCGCTTGTGGGCGAAGACTTCGGGCGGTGTCGAGGCCAACCACTCGCTGACCGTCCGGTAGGGCATCCGGCAGCTATCCCCATTCCCCATCTCGTCGAATGCTGTCGCCATCGGTCCCCCTCCGAATTCACGATGACCGAGGGCGAAATTGCGCGTCAAGAGAAAGACTTGCCCAATATTTCGCCAGCGCCGGCGATGGATTGATCATGTTCGCGGCACCGCCGCCCCGGCCCGGGCCACCCGCCGCGCGACGACGAGGCTGAGGCCGCCGAGGCTGGCAACACCCGCCACCACGAGGTAGGTCAGCGCGTAGCTGCCGATTGCAACGCTGACGATGCCGAACAGTGCCGGCCCGAAGATGATGCTGGAAAAGGTCAGCATCATGCAGCCGCCGGTCGCGACGCCGATCCGGTCGGGCGGCGCCTGGCGCGCCACTTCGGCCATGAAGACGCCGTTCCAGCCGACCGCGGTAGACCCGAACAGCGCGCCGACGCCATAGACCGCCCAGGCCGGCCAGGCGGGTGTCAGTTGCGAGGCGGCCAGGCACGCCAGCACCGCCAGCCCGGTCACCACCATCAGGGTGATGAACCCGTCGCCGATGCGATCGGCCACCAGTCCCCAGCCGACGCGGCCCAGCACGCCGGCCACCTGCATGATGGCGACGACGAAGCCCGCCTCGACCAACCCGAAGCCGGCTTCCGACACCAGCAGCGTCGTCATGAAGGCCAGGACGCACATCTGCGTCAGCGACAAAGCCATCGACGCGAAGGACAGGTAGCGCAGCGGCCGCGAGCGCCAGACGAGCAGGACGGCGGCAAACGGGTTCTGGCGCAAGCCGTGAGTCGGGTCGCGGTCGTCGTCCCATTGACGGCGCGCCAGCGCCAGCGCCAACAGCAGCCCCAGCGCCAGCACCGCCACCAGCGCCACCGCCCAGCGCCAGCCGAAGGCCAGCGCTACCGGCGGCAGCATCAGCCCGGCCAGCATGCCGCCCCAGGGCACGCCGGTCTGCTTGATCGAGAAGATGAGGTTGAGGCGCGGCCCGCGGGCAAAGCGCATCAGCAGGTGCGAGGCGGCCGGATTGGTCAGCCCGTAGCCCAACCCCATGACGATCGAGCCCAGCGCGATCGTCCAGAGCTGGCCGCCGATCACCAGCAGGGCGCCGAGGATCGCCAGCACCAGCGCGGCCTGGCTGGCCCGGCCGGCCCCCAGCCGGCGCACGAAGGCACCGCCGATCACCGAGGTCGCCATGGCGCCGGAGTAGATGAAGGTCGTCTGGTAGCCGATCAAGGCGGGCGAGACGCCCAGCATCTCGGCCAGCCGGGGCGCGATCGTCGGCACCGACAGGGTGGTGGCCGACGCCAGCGCCTGCACGGCGGTGGTGGCGGCGACGACGGTCCAGGGATTGGTCGCGAGCGAGGCGGATGCCGGATGGGTCACGGGAACGGGGGCTGCCTGACGGGAAAGGGTAAAGCGTCCTGCCATTCTGGACCCCTGGCCTGCCAAGGGGCAACGTAGTCCGCGCCGGGCTGGTGACAATGGCGGCGAACGGCCGTCGCCCCCGGGGGCGAGGCGCGCTATTGATCGGGGTGAGCGATCGAGCGGATTCGGCGGTTGGGGGTGCGATGACGGCGCAGGAAACGGCAGAGCGGCGGCAACGGGCACGGGCGGCGCTGCAGCGCCGGGACTTCGCGGCCGCCCGCCGCGAGGTCGAACGGCTGGTCGCCGACGAGCCGGGCAACCCGGACGGGCATGGCCTGCTGGGCTCCATCCGCAACGAGACCGGCGACGCGGCGGGCGCGGCCGAGTCCTTTGCCACAGCACTCCGCCTGCGGCCGGGCCACGGCCCCACCGCCCACCTGCTGGCGGCCGCCCTGCTGCGGCTGGGCGACATCGACCGGGCCTTGGCGGTACTGGCGCCGGCGGCGGCCGCCGCCCCCGACGATGCCCCGCTGCAGGCCACCCACGCCGTGGCCCTGGTCCGCGCCGAGCGCCTGGCCGAGGCGGCCGAGGCGGCCGAACGCGCGACGCGCCGCGATCCCTCCCTCGTGCCCGCCTGGATGAACCTCGGCACAGCGCGCCGGCTGCAGGGCGACAATGCCGGCGCGCTGGCGGCCACCGACGAGGCGGTGCGGCGCCAGCCCGACCTGGCCGAAGCGCACGTCAACCGGGCGCTGGCGCTGCTGTCGCTGGGCCGCATGGACGAGGGCTGGACGGAGCACGACTGGTACTGGCGCCAGGCCCACACCCCGCCGCGCCCCCTGCCCCAGCCGTGGTGGGATGGCAGCGCCGTCCAGGGCCGCATCGCCGTCTGGGGCGACCAGGGCATCGGCGACCAGCTCTGGGCCAGCGCCTATATTCCCGACATGGTCCGGGCCGGCCACCGGCTGGTGCTGGAATGCCCGGAGCGCGCGGCCGGCCTGTTCGCCCGCAGCTTTCCCGACATCGAGGTGGTGGCGGCCACCGACCCGGTCGACGCGCGCCTGACCGCCCCCGACATCGTCGCCCAAACCCCGCTGTCACGCCTGGCCGCGATCGCCTGGCGCCGGCATGGCCGCACCAGCCGGCCGGATGCGCGCCTGACGCCCGATCCCAACCACGTCGCTGCAATCCGCGCCCGCTACCGGAATCTGGCCGGCGATCGTCGCATCCTCGGCATCGCCTGGCGCAGCCGCAAGCCGGACGGGCAGATCTTCGAAGTGCCGCTCGTGCGCTGGGAGCCGCTGCTGCGCGACCGCGGTCTGTTCGTCGTCAACCTCCAGTATGGCGACACCCGCGACGAGCGCATTCGCACCCAGGAATGGTTCGGCACCGCGCCCTATCATGACGAGGCGATCGACGCGGTGGCCGACATCGACGGCTTCGCGGCCCAGGTGGTCGCCCTCGATGGCGTCGCCACGGTGGTGAACGCGACGGTGGCGACCGCCCTGGCCGTCGGCACCCCCGCCATCGTCGCCGTCCGCCGCTTCCAGCCCGACTGGCGCTACCCCCCCGGCGCCGAGACCAGCCCCTGGCTGCCCGGCGCGCGCCTGGTGCGGCAGCAGGCGGGCGATCGCTGGGACGACGTGATGACGCGCATGGTCGTGCTGGCCACGGCATGATCGCGGCCAGCCTGCACCGGGGCGTCGAAGATCTGCTGCGGCAAACCGCCGACGCCGTCATCCTGCCCCGCTTCCGCAGCCTGGCGGCGGGCGAGATCGTCGAGAAATCGCCGGGCGAGGTCGTGACGGTGGCCGACCGCGAGGCCGAGGCCTTGCTGTCGCGCGGCCTGCTGGCGCTGCTGCCGGGCTCGACCGTGGTGGGCGAGGAGGCGACCGCGGCCGATGACGGCCTGCGCGCGGCCATATCCGGGTCCGAGCGCGCGTGGCTGGTCGACCCGCTGGACGGCACCGCCAATTTCGTCGCCGGCAGCCCGCATTTCGCGGTGATGGTGGCGCTGCTGGCCCGTGGCCGGACGGTGGCCGCCTGGATGCTGCAACCGGCCACCGGCCTGCTGGCCGCAGCCGAGGCCGGGGCCGGCGCCACGATCGACGGCCAGCGGGTGCGGGTGTCGGAGGCTGCCCCCGCGGGGCCGGCAACCGGCGCGGTGTTCACCCGCTTCCTGCCGCCCGACGTGCGGGCCGGCGTCGATGCCGGCCGCCACCGGCTGGGTCCGATTCTGCCTGGCTTGCGCTGCGCCGGGTGGGAATATCCCGCCATCGTCGCCGGCCGGCAGGACTTCGCGCTCTTCTGGCGCAGCGAGCCCTGGGACCATGCGCCGGGCGCCCTCTTCCTGGCCGAGGCCGGCGGCCGCGTGGGGCGGCCGGACGGCAGCGCCTATGTGCCGGGCGACGGCCGGGCCGGCCTGCTGGTCGCGCGCTCGGCCGCGATCTGGGACGAGGTGGCAGCGGCGCTGTCGCTCGCCTGACCCGTCAGTCGCCGACCGCCACCCCTTCGCGCCGGGGATCGGCACCGCCGACCAGCCCGCCGCCCGGCAGCAGGCGGATCGCCTGGAGGCCGCTGGGCGCGGTCATCGGCTGCACCTCGTGCCCCAGCCGGCGCAGCCCGTCGGCCAGCGGCCCTGCCCCCGGCGTCATCTCAAGCTCGGTCGGGCCGTTGCGGTTCAACAGGTTGGGCAGCGAGACCGCACGCTGCGGGTCAAGGTCCCAGTCCAGCATCGCCACCAGCGCCTTCAGGGTGTAGCCGATGATGCGGGCACCCCCGGGCGAGCCCAGCGCCATCACCAGCCGCCCGTCGCGGTCGAACACCATGGTCGGCGACATCGAGCTGCGCGGGCGCTTGCCGCCCTCGACCCGGTTGGCGACCGGGCGGCCGTCCGCCTCGGGCACGAACGAGAAGTCCGTCAGCTCGTTGTTGAGGAGGAAGCCGCGCACCATCAGCTTGGAGCCGAACGGCCCCTCGATGGTCGTCGTCATCGACACCGCGTTCCCGTCCCGATCGACGATCACCATGTGCGAGGTGGCGGGGATCTCCAGGCTGCGGTCCGGCGCGAAGTCGGCCCGCTTGCCCGGCGGCTCGCCGGCCGTGGCACGGCCAAGCGATTCCCCGGTCCGGATCAGTCCGCCGCGGTCGGCCAGGTAGCGGCGGTCGAGCAGGCCCGGGGGCAGCGGCACCCGGTCGGGGTCGGCGACGTAGCGGTCGCGGTCGGCGAAGGCCAGCCGGCTCGCCTCCAGCAGCAGGTGCCAGGCGTCGGGCGAGGCCGGGCCGGCCGCCGTCAGGTCGTGGCGCTCGACCATGCCCAGCACCTGGGCGATGGCGACCCCGCCCGAGCTGGGCGGCCCCATGCCGCAGACCCGCCACAGGCGATAGGGCACGCAGACGGCATCGCGCACCTGCGGGCGATAGCCGACCAGGTCCGCCAGGGTCATGCTGCCCGGTCGCGCGGCACCGGCGACCGCCGCCACGATGTCCTGGGCGATCGGGCCGGTGTGCAGGGCATCGGCGCCACCCGTGGCGATCGCCTGCAATGTCGCCGCCAGTGCGGGGTTGGCGAGCAGCGTGCCCGCCGGCTTCGGGCTGCCGTCCGGCTGGTAGAAATAGGGGCCAGCCGCCGGGTCGGCGCGCAGGGCCGCGTCGTCCTGGAGGGTGGCCGCCAGGCGGGGCGAGATGGCGAAGCCGTCGCGGGCGAGCGCGATCGCGGGCTGGAACAGATCGGCCCAGGGCAGCCGGCCATGCGCGCGGTGAGCCGCCTCCAGCATGCGGACCGCCCCCGGCACGCCTACCGACAGACCACCCACGACCGCATCCATGAAGCGCAGCGGCCGGCCGTCGGCACCCAGGAACAGGTTCGGGCCGGCGGCGGCCGGCGCCGTCTCGCGCCCGTCATAGGTGCGCAGCTCGCGGCCCGCGGCCGACCAGTGCAACAGGAAGGCGCCGCCGCCGATGCCCGACGACTGCGGCTCGACCAGCGTCAGCACCATCTGCACGGCGATCGCCGCATCGACCGCGCTGCCGCCCGCCTGGAGGATCGTGCGGCCCGCCGCCGCGGCCAGCGGGTTGGCGGCGGCCACCATGTGGCTGCGGGCATAGGCCGCCATGCGCTCTGGCGCCAGCCCCGGGGGTGGACTGCCGGCGGGCGGGCCGGCCCAGGCCGGAAGCACCAGGCAACACAGCAGGGCCGCCAGCGGCCAGCGTCGCATCGTCATCGCAAGGGGCCCTTCGCGGGGTACGGCAGCGCCCAGGATGGACGCCCAAGACCGCCGCCGCAACCGGCGGCAGCGGCAGCCTATGGCGTCTTCGGTGCCTCGTCGGCGGGTGCCGGTTCCGGCTCGGGCGGCGCGTCCAAAGCCTGGTCGAGGGCGGCGCGGACCCGGCGAAGGACCGGCGCCCAGTCGCCCGGCTTGCGCTGGCGGAAGAGCCAGGCCGACGGATACCAGGGGCAGTCGTCGCGCCCCAGCATCCAGCACCATTCGGGCGCGTGCGGCAGGACGATCCAGACCGGATGGCCCATGGCACCGGCCAAGTGTACGGCCGGGCCGTCGACCCCCACCACCAGGTCCATGGCGGCGATGGCGGCGGCAAATATGGCCGGGTCCTCGATCCCCTCGATCTCCTGCACCAGGGCGCCGGCGCCGGCCTGGCGGATGTCGCGGGCAGCCCCCGCCTGGAGAGATACCAGGTCGACGTCGGGGCGTTCTGCCAGGCGCAGGAAGTGGGTCAGCGGGCAGCTCGGCGCGCGCGCGTCGCCATCGGTCGATCCGGTCGACCACATGATGCCGATGCGCAGCCGGCCGGGCACGGGCGGCGCCATCTCGCGCCGCGGCGTGCGCGGCACCCGCAAATAGGGAACGGGGGCCGGCAGCGTGTCGAGCGTGATGCCGAGGATGCGCGGCAGGTCGGGCAGGGGCGCTTCGGCCGCGACATTGGCATAGCGTCCGCCGCGGCGGACGACGCGGGCCGCGCCCTCGATCGTCTCCAGCAGCGGGATGGCGTCGTCGGGCCCCTCCAGGATCAGGGGAACGCCACGGGCGGCCGCCAGGGGGACGAAGCGCGCGAAGAGGGCCGTCTCGGCCAGGTCGTCGCCCGCGCGCACCAGCAGGTGGCGGCCGTCGAGCGCCGATCCGTCCCAGCGCGGCCAGGTCTTGCCCCGCACCGGCACGATGGGCGACGGGTAGCGCAGCGCCAGGTCGGCGAAGCCGTCCGTGAAGTTGCCGCCCAGGAGGTGGGCCAGGCCCCGCTCGATGCGCACCTGGTGGCGCTCCGGACGCAGCGTCAGCGACCGGCCGAACGACTGGATCGCCTCGTCCAGGCGGCCGGCGTCGCGCAGCACCAGGGCCAGGTTGTAGGCGATCTCGGGCGAGCCCGGCTCGCCGGCCGCGGCTTGGCGCAGCAGGCTGACGGCGTCCTCCGTCTCACCCAGCGAGCGGAGCGCGTTGCCCAGGTTGGACAGGGTCGCGGCATGGCCCGGCCGCAGGCGGAGCGCGCGCCGGAAGCACGCGACCGAGGCCGCCGTGCGGCCCGACGCCCGCAGCGCCACGCCCAGATTGTGATAGGCCTCGACCAGGTCCGGCCGCTCGGCGATCGCCCGGCCATAGGCGTCGATCGCCTCCTCGGCATGGCCGGCGCGCTGCAGGTCGATGCCCGCCGCCAGCAGGATCTGCGCCTTCGTGCCCGGATCGACCGTGGCCGGCATCCCGGACAGGCCGGTGCCGCCCACCTGGTCGTGATCGCCCTCCACCGCCGGAGGCTCCCCGCCGGTCAGACGCCGAAGGCCTGGCGCCGGCCACCCGGCGCCTTGGCGAGGTAGCGCCCGGCCAGGATCTCGGCGATCTCGACCGCGTTCAGGGCCGCGCCCTTGCGCAGGTTGTCCGAGACGACCCACAGGTTGAGGCCGTTGGGCACGGTCGGGTCGCGGCGGATGCGGCTGACGAACACCGCATCCTCGCCCTGGCTGTCGGTCGGCGTGACATAGCCACCCGGCTCGCGATTGTCCTGCACCAGGATGCCCGGGGCACGGCGCAGCAGTTCGCGCGCGGCGTCCTCGTCGACCGGACGCTCGAACTCGACGTTGATCGCCTCGGCATGGCCGATGAACGTCGGCACGCGCACACAGGTCGCCGTCACCAGGATGTCGGGATCGAGGATCTTGCGGGTCTCCACCACCATCTTCCACTCTTCCTTCGTGGACCCGTCGTCCATGAAGCTGTCGATGTGGGGGATGACGTTGAAGGCGATCTGCTTGGGGAAGATCTCGGGCTTCACCGGATCATTCACATAGATGGCGCGAGTCTGGGTGAAGAGCTCGTCCATCGCCTCCTTGCCCGCCCCCGAGACCGACTGGTAGGTCGAGACGACCACGCGCTTGATCTTCCACTCATCGTGCAGCGGCTTCAGGGCCACCACCATCTGGATGGTCGAGCAGTTCGGGTTGGCGATGATGCCGCGCCGCGTGTAGTCGGCGATGCGGTGCGGGTTCACCTCCGGCACCACCAGGGGCACGTCGTGCTCCATGCGGAAGTGCGAGGTGTTGTCGATCACGACGCAGCCGGCCTTGGCCGCGCGCGGCGCGTGGACGGCCGAGATCTTGGCGCCCGGCGAGAACAGCGCGATGTCGACGCCCTTGAAGTCGAACGATTCGAGGTCGAGCACCTTGAGGATGTCGTCCTCGCCGAACGACACCTCGCGGCCAACCGATCGCTCGGACGCCAGCGCGTACGCCTGGGACACGGGGAACGCACGCTCCGCCAGCGTCTTCAGCATCTCCTGGCCGACGGCGCCCGTTGCGCCGACGACAGCGACCCTGTAGCCCATGACCGACCGACCAATCTAGCGGGGAGAAGGCGGTTCACTTACGATCGGCGCACCCTGAATGCAAGCGCGAGGGGGCCGGGGCATGCCGAACCCGCACCGATCGACCGTCGATGGCTATGCCGCGTTCTGGCCGATCTATCTGGCCGCGCATAGCCGGCGGGCGACCCGCGCCTGGCATTTCGCCGGCACCAGCCTAGCGCTCGCCTGCCTGGCGGCGGGAATCCTGGCGGGCGACTGGCGGCTGGCGGTTGCGGCACCATTCCTGGGCTACCTGCCGGCCTGGGGCTCGCACTTCCTGGTCGAGGGCAACCGCCCCGCCACGTTCGGCCACCCGTTCTGGTCGCTCTACAGCGACCTGCGGATGTACGGCCTGTGGCTGACCGGGCGACTCGGCGGTGAGCTGGCCCGGCATGGAATAGGCGACGCTGTGACGCGGGCGTGATTTGCGGGTGATCGACCGGGGGGTCTATGCCTTGGAGCGTGCAAAGCACCCCTGAAGACACCCGCCAGCCGCCCGCCTGCCACCGCCCGCCCTGCCGGTCGCTGTGCCGGCTGCTGTGGCCGGTCGGCCTGCTGGTGGTTCTGGCGGCCGCCGTCTTCCTGCTGGGTCTCCACCGCTACCTGACCTTCGCCTCGCTGCAGGCCCATCGCGGCCAGCTCCAGGCCTTCGCCGAGGCCCATGCCCTGCTGGCGGGGCTGGCCGGCTTTGCCATCTATGCCGGCGTGGTGGCCCTGTCGATCCCGGGCGCGGTCGTGCTGACGGTGACGCTGGGCTTCCTCTTCGGGACCGTGGTCGGCGGCGCCATCGCGGCCGCGGGTGCGCTGGTCGGCGCCACCGCCGTCTTCCTGCTGGCCCGCAGCACGGTCGGGGCGGCCCTGTCCGAACGCGCCGGCCCGTGGGTGCAGCGCATGGAAGCCGGGCTGTGCCGCGATGCCTTCTCCTACCTGCTGGCGCTGCGGCTGGCGCCCATCTTCCCCTTCTGCGTCGTCAACCTGGTGCCGGCGCTGCTGGGCGTGCCGACCCGCACCTACGTCCTGGCGACGGCGATCGGCATCCTGCCGGGCACGTTCGTCTTCGCCGCCGTCGGCGCCGGCCTCGGCAGCGTGCTGGATAGCGAGGAGGGCCTGACGGCCGCCCTGATGCTGAAGCGCGAGGTGGTCCTGGCGCTAGGCGGGCTGGCCTTGCTGACCCTGCTGTCGGTCGCCTATCGCCGCTACCGCCGCCGCTGCTAGGATGGGGCATCCATGATGCCCGACACCGAATCCTCCCCGGCCGCAGCCGCAGCCGACCAGCCCTTCCTGCGCGAGCTGTGGTACCTGGTGCTGCCGGGCTCGAAGCTGCCGGCCCGCCGGCTGGTGGCCAAGACGGTGCTGGGCGAACCCCTGGTGCTGGGCCGCGGCCCGGACGGGCAACCTTTCGCGCTGCGCGACATCTGCCCCCATCGCGGCATCCCGCTGTCCTGCGGCCGCTTCGACGGGCGGGAGATCGAGTGCGCCTATCACGGCTGGCGCTTCGACGCCGAGGGGCGCTGCACCGCCATCCCGTCGCTGGTCGAGGACCAGGCGTTCGACCTCGGCCGGGTCAAGGTCGCCCGCTATCCCTGCCGCGAGGTGCAGGGCAATGTCTGGGTGTTCTTCGGCCGCGACCCCGACCAGGCGCCGCCGATCCCGGAAGTGGCCGATGTCGGCGCGGGCGACCTGAAGATCGCCGAATCGATGCTGTTCCACGGCCCGCTCGACCATGCGGTGGTGGGGCTGATGGACCCCGCGCACGGGCCCTTCGTCCACCGGGCCTGGTGGTGGCGGTCGAAGGCCTCGATCCATGCCAAGGCCAAGCAGTTCGCGCCCTCGCCGCTCGGCTTCACCATGGTGCGCCACCGCGCCTCGTCGAACTCGCGGGCCTACCGCCTGCTGGGCGGCGTGCCCGAGACGGAAATCGTCTTCCGCCTGCCGTCCATCCGCATCGAGCATGTGCGGGCCGGCCGCCATGTCCTGTGCGGGCTGACGGCGGTGACGCCGCTCGGCCCCCGCGAGACCGAGCTGCACCACATCATCTACTGGACGATGCCGTGGCTGACCCTGCTGCGGCCGGTGCTGCGCCCCTTCGTGCGCACCTTCCTGGGGCAGGACCGCGACATCATGGCCAAGCAGCAGGTCGGCCTCGCGCACGACCCGACGCTGCTGCTGATCGACGACGCCGACCGGCCGGCCAAATGGTACTACCGGCTGAAGAACGAGTATGCCCGCGCGACCGCCGCCGGCCGCCCGTTCGAGAACCCGGTCAAGCCCCGGCTGCTGCGCTGGCGAAGCTGAGTTCCCGCCCAGTTATCAATTAGGAATGGCCCGCGCTCAATAGGACTGCCCAGCCTTCATGTAGCGGCGGCGGTCGCCGGTGGTCAGCTTGAGCGCGCGCGGGCCGGAGGATTCGAGCAGTTCCAGCCCGACCTCGACCCCGGCATCGCCGCGCGCCCATAGGCGGCGATAGAACTCGGGAATGTTGCGGATCGGCTGGCCGGCGACGCCGACGATGATGTCGCCCAGCTTCAGCCCGCCGCGCTCGGCCGGGCTTTCGGGCTGCACGCGGGTGACGACGACGCCGACCGGGGCCTCCTGCACGTTGATGCCGAGCCAGGGCCGGCTCGGCGTAGACATGCGGCCGAGCGCCAGCAGGTCGCCCAGGATCGGCCGCAGCAGGTCGATCGGGATCATCATGTTGCCGGGCACCGGCACGCCCGGCGCCACCTGGCCCACCAGCAGCGAGCCGATCGCCACCAGCCGCCCGTCGCTGGTGAAGAGCCCGGCGCCGGCCCAGCGCGGATGGGGCGGGGACACGAACACCGCCTCGTCCAGCATGTATTCCCAATAGCCCGCGAACTCGCGCCGCTGCACCATCAGGGCGGCCTGGCGGCCATCGTCGCCGGCGGCCACGATGGCGACGCGCTCGCCCTCGGTGAGGCGCCCGGCGCGGCCCATCGGCGCCGGCTTCACGGTCAGCGCCTCGGTCGCGCGCAGCAGGCCGAGGCCGGTATCGGCGTCGTAGCCCACGATCTCCGCCCGCATGGTGCGGCCGCGATGGTCGGTGATCTCCACCCCCATCGCCTCCAGGATGACGTAGCCGATGGTGACGATCAGGCCGTCGGCGTCGATGACGACGCCGCTGCCCTCGCGCACCGTGCCCAGCGTGCGCGCGGTGCGGGCCTCGCCCGAGACGAAGGCGCGAACCTTGACGACCGCCTGGCGCGCGGCCTCCACCGCGTCGGCGGCAGCCGGCGGAGCCGGTGCTTGGGCCGGCGCCTGGGCTTGCAGGACGGGTGCGCCCGCCAGCGCGGTCAGCAGCGCCAGCAGGATCAGAAACGGCAGCCTGGAACGTGCAACCATCGGAAGCTACCCCCAGCCGGATCAGAGCGCGGCAGGCAGCATCGCCCCCCGCGTCCCCTGGACGCAAGCATGCGCCGTGCCGGGCTCGCCTGTCGACGGCCGCTCGACTTCAGGCAGGCTGGTCCGGCTTGCGTTCCCCGGGCGAATCGATGAGGGAGCGGGTGCGCTCGCGCACCTCGGCCGCCGCATCGTCATAGAGGAACGGCAGGAAGGCATAGCGCCGGCCGCGGGTGACCGGCAGCGCCTCGTGCAGCATCGAGCAGGAAAACACGACGGCCCCGCCGGTCGGCGCGCGATAGGTGCGGTGGCCGAATTCCGGGAAGCGCAGGTCGCCGCCGTCATACTCCTCGGCGTTGAGGTTCATGGTGACGGCGAACTTGCGATGGCGGGTGGCCGGCGTCGTGTTGTCGCGATGGGGGGCGAAGAAGCCCTGCCGCTCGGCCTCGTAGCAGGCGACGATGTAGCGCTCGATGCGGGTGGCGCGGAACTGGGTCGCGCGCTGGATCATCGGCACCAGCCGGCGGGTGATGCGCCCGGCCAGCATCCGGCACAGGTCCTGGTCCTCGATCGAATAGTCCGACCGACGCTTGCGCGAATGGTCGTGCACGCCGACGGACCGGCCGCCGCGCGCGGTCATGAAGCCCGAATCCTCCCCGCCATGGGCATCGTAGGCGGCGATCAGGCGGCGGCAGAGGTCGAGCTCCAGGATGCGCGGCACGATCAGCACGGGCGCGGTCCCGGACGCCCACTGCTCTCCCTCGATCGGCGGCAGCGCGCGCAGCACCTTCTCAAGCGCCGCGTTGTGCGCCTCGGGGTACTCCATGCGGATGCGGGCGACCACGCGCAGGGCGGGATCGAGGACGAGCGTGTGCAGGGTTGCGGCCGAGCCGTCGACGCCCAGATGGCGGGACAGCTTCTGGTCGAAATCCTGGAACCAGCGCATCGCCGGCGCCCGGTCCATCGCCAGCCCCGCCGCCACGTCGGCCGGGTCGGTAACGACGCCGAGGAAGATGGCATTGACCGTGTCGAAATGCGACTGCGCGGCACCGAACATGAAGTTGCGGAAGGTGCGGCCGCGGTCCGAGTCGAGGGCCCCCGGGAAGGACAGGACGACATATCGCCCAGCCACCGTGTCGACCATGTAGGACGGGTTGGTCGCGGTCGTGGCCGCAAACCACGGCAGCGGTTCACCCGGACCGAGCATCGTGCCCAGCGGAAGCGCCGCGGCGAGGCGGCCTGCATCTTCGCTCATCCCCATGGCTTACACCCGGGGCCGGCACGGTCGCAACGGGCTGCCCTGCCCGATCCCTCGCCGCCAGTGTAGGGTTCCCGGCCCACCAATGCCGGAGCCCCCCGCATGAAAGCCCCCTTCGACCAGCAGGTGATTTTCGTCTACACGCGCGACCTCGACGGCACCGCCGGCTGGTACGCGGATGTCCTGGGCCTGCCGCTCGTCCTCGACCAGGGGGCGTGCCGGATCTTCAGGGTCACCGAGCACTCCTTCATCGGCGTATGCAGCCGGCCCAACCGGGCAGTCGAGCCGCGCGGGGTCGTGCTGACGCTGGTTTCGTCCGATGTCGACGGCTGGCATCGCCGCCTGGCCGACCGCGGCGTCGAGATTGAGGCACCGCCCAGCCTCAGCGCCGAGTTCCAGGTCTATTCCTTCTTCATCCGCGACCCGAACGGCTACGTGCTGGAAATCCAGGAGTTCCGGTCGCCCGCATGGCCGCGCCAGATGGTGTGACGGCCGTCACTGCGGCGAGGCCAGATTCAGGGCACCTTACGCCTGCGGCCCTCTCTGGCTTTCTTGTGCCCGCGCCGGGCAAGTCCGAGAACAGGCAAGTCGCGAGGGGGTCGCACCTCACCACATCCCGAGGCTATTCGACGCGCACCGTGGCGGTCGCGCCGCGACCGTCCGCGTCGAGCACGGTCAGCCGCGCGAAGCCGCGGCCGTCCGGCAGCCATTCGGCCGGGCGCCGCGGGCCGATGTCGCGGGCCGCCAGCGGGCGGCCGTCGACCAGCCAGCGCAAGGGGGGGCGCCCGCCTTCCACCACCAGCGGCACGCCGTTGCCGACCCGCCAGGGCAGCACCGCGCCATCGGGCGGGAACGAGATCACCGGCGGCGCGGGGCCGGCCGGTCCTACCCGGCCCGATCCGATGCTGCGGATGCCCGCCACCGCCGACGCCGGGTTGTCGGCGGTGGCGCTGGCCACCGCGCGAGGCGGCGCCATCGGCGGCGGCGGCAACAGGTCGAATATCTTCATCAGCACCGGGGCCGCGGTCGCCAGCCCCCAGCGGCCGGGCAGCGGGGTGCCGTCGGGCCGGCCGGTCCACACACCGACCGTGTAGCCGGCATCCCAGCCGAAGGCCCAGGCATCGCGATAGCCGTAGGATGTGCCGGTCTTGATCGCCACCAGCCGGCCCTGGCCGATCGCCGCCGGCGCCACGCCGGGCGGCGGCGGCGCCTCCTCCAGGATGCGGGTCACGGACCAGGCGGCCTGGGCGCCGACGAAAGGCACCGGCGGCAACCGCTCGCCCGGGCGGACATAGGGCGGCACGTAGCTGCCGTCCCCGGCCAGCGCGGCATAGAGCCCGGCCAGTTCGGTCAGCGTTACGCCGACCCCACCCAGCGCCAGGGGCAGCGACGGCACCGCGTGGGGGTCGCGCGTGCGCAGCCGCACGCCCAGCCCGGCCAGCCGGCCGGCGAAGCGTTCCGCCCCCAGCCGGTCGAGCACGGCCACGGCCGGCACGTTCAGCGAAAGCTGGAGCGCCTCGCGCGCGCTCACCCGGCCGCGGAAGCCATGGTCGAAGTTGCTGGGCGCATAGCCGCCGAAATTGGTCGGCCGGTCGTCGATCAGCGTCTCCGGCGTCAGCTTCAGCTCGTCGAACGCCAGGGCATAGATGAAGGGCTTCAGGGTGGAGCCGGGCGAGCGCACGCGCCGGGTCATGTCGACCGCGCCGTCGCGGGCGGGCGCGAAGAGGTCGGGCGAGCCGACATGGGCGACCACCGCGCGGGTGCGGTTGTCGACGACGATGGCCGCCATCGACTGGCTGGCATCGAACCGGGCCGCCTCGCGCACCGCCAGCGCCTCGACCTCCCGCTGCAATCGGAGGTCGATCGTGGTGTCGATGACGCGCGGTGCCGCCGCCTCGCCGGCCAGTGCCACCGCCAGGTGCGGGGCGGCAAACGGCATGGCGAAGCGGCGGTCGGGCACCGGCTCCTCCAGCGCCTCGGCAGCGGCCGCCGCATCGAGCACGCCGCGCTCCACCATGCGCGCCAGCACCTTGTCGCGGGCGGCGCGCGCGGCCTCCGGGAAGCGGTCGGGGCGGAGCCGCGTCGGCGATTGCGGCAGGGCCACCAGCAATGCCGCCTCGGCCGGGCGAAGCGCCGTCGGCTCCTTGCCGAGATAGATGCGGGCGGCCGCCCGCACCCCTTCGACATTGCCGCCATAGGGCGCCAGCGTCAGGTAGAGACCAAGGATGCCGTCCTTGTCGAGCCGACGCTCCAGTTGCAGCGCGCGCAGGGCCTCGGCCGCCTTGGCCCGCAGCGTGCGCGGCCGCGGCTCCAGCAGGCGGGCCGCCTGCATCGTCAGGGTGGAGGCGCCGGACACCACCTCGCCCGCCGCCACCCACTGCCAGGCGGCACGGACCACCGCCAGCGGGTCGACGCCGGGATGGCCGCGGAAGCGCTGGTCCTCATAGGCCAGCAGCATCTCGAGGAAGAGCGGATCGACGTCGGTCGGCATCGCCGGCAGCCGCCAGCTACCATCCGGCGTGGTGAAGGCGCGCAGCATCTCGCCGTCGCGCGCCAGCACCATGCGGGATACCTGGCGCTCGCGGTCGAGCGGCGGCGGCAGCAACCGGTCGGCCGCCACCAGCCCCGCCAGGCCTGCGGCCAGCGCCACCGCGGCGCCGGCCAGCCGGCGCCACCGCCGGCCCATTCCCCGCCTCCGCCCCGCGCGCGGCTAGCGGCGGGCGATCACCGCCGTGCCGGCCGCCGTCCGCGCCAGCCGTTCCGGCCGGTACATGTCCTCGATATAGCTGCCGGGGACGACGTAGCGGCCGGGTGTCACCGCCCGCATCAGGTAGGCCTGGGTGAAGGCGGCATCGCCCTTGGTCAGCTTCAAGCCGGCGACGAAGCGATCGTCGCGCAGCTCGGTGTGGCTGGCCTCGGTCAGTTCGGGCAACCAGGCGAAGTCCTTGGCCCCGCGCCCGCCGGCCAGGCGCGCATTCTCCAGCTCGAAGCCGGCCGGGATCAGGTCGACCAGCAGGGCGTCGGCCCCTTCCGCCTCGGTCTCGGCCCATTCGCCGGTGACGACGACGACGATCAGGTCGTTCTGCCGCACCTTCGCCAGGTCGGCCGGCTTGCCGTCGGCCAGGTGGAACTTGCGCTCCAGGACGAAGCCGTGATTCTCGGCCGGGCGTGGGTCGCGCGGCACGCCGCTGACCGAGATCGAGCGCCACACCGGGTCCTCGCCGCGGTTGGCGACCGTCATGCGGTCGGCCGCCGCCTCGATCCGCGGCCGCAGGCTCAGCGTCCGGTTGCTGACGCGCGCCGGCCCGTCATCGACGGCCACCGTCATCGGCCCGCCCGAGCGGGCCAGCGCATGGGCCGCCAACAGCAGCCACGACTTCTCCTGCGTCGAGGTGTAGCGCCGGCGCGAGAAGCGCTGGGCGATGTCCTCGGCAAAGGCCGCCGCCCGCTGGATCGGCACGCCCGCTTCTGCGGCAAGCGCCAGGACGCCGGCCCGGTCGCGCAGCTCGCTGCCATAGTTCTGGTTGCTGACGAGCGCCACCGGCGAGGGGGCCGCGGTAGCGGCCGCAAAGGCAGCCGCCGCCCGCGGCCCGTCGCCATAGAGGGCGAGTGCGGCCCCGACCTGGGCCATGGCAAGTGCTGTCGGCAGCCGCTGGAGCTGGACGTCGTGGAAGTAGCGCACGCCGCCCAGGTCGCCGGCCCGCGCGCGGGCCAGGGCATAATAGGCATAGGCGTGGGTCGCCAGGTCGGCCGGCCCGGACGGCGACCGGCGGACGACAGCCGCCAGGTAGTCGACCGCGTTCTTCAGCGCCGGGTCCGGCACCAGGTGGCCCTGGTCGCGGGCGCGGGCGAAGAAGTCGACGACATAGGCGGTCAGCCACGGATCGGCCTCGCTGAAGGCGCCCCACAGGCCGAAGGCGCCGTCCGACTGCTGCATGTCGGCCAGCCGGCGCAGCGCGGTGTCGATCCGTTCCTTGGCATCGACCCGCTTGCCGGGCAGCTGCCACTCGCGGGCGACGTCGGCCAGGTAGAGCAGCGGCATGGCGACGCTGGTCGTCTGCTCGACGCAGCCATAGGGGTAGCGGTCGAGTTCGCGGATCAGGCCGGCCACGTCCCAGCTCGGCCGCGGGCTGAGGTTGAGGAAGACCTCGGCCGTGCCGGGCAGCAGGTCGGCCACCAAGTCGACGCCCAGCGCCAGGCTCTGGCCAGGCTCGATCCGGCCGACGATGCGCCGGGCCTCGTAGGGTTGCGACGGCCGCACCGACAGGTCCCAGGCGCGCTCGACCGCGAAGCCCTGCGGCCCCGACAGCGCCATCAGCACCCGCCCGTCGCCGATACGGGTGCCGGATAGCGGATAGCTCTGCTCGAACCGCTTGCCGGGAGCCAGCGCCACCTTGATCTCGGCCGGCGCCTCGATGCCGACCGCCCCCTCGCCCGCCAGGCGCAGGACGTACTCGCCCGCCTCGCCATCGACATTGTCGAGCGAGACGGTGACCTGGGCCGCGTCGCCGGGGGCGAGGAATCGCGGGGTCGCGACCAGGCTGGCGACCGGGTCGCGCACCGTCATCGCCCCTTCGCCGGCGCCCACCGCGGTCGCACTCCAGGCGACCGCCATCAGGCGCAGCCGGCCCTGGAAATCGGGCACGTCCAGCGCGACGGTGGCCTTGCCCTCGGCATCGAGGTCGACGATGCCCGAGAAGAGGGCGGTGATGCGGATGTTCTTCTTGGGCAAGCCGCCCAGGTTGCGCTCGGCGCTGTCGTCGCCGCCCGAGCGCAGGCGGCCGACCTCGCCCGTCCGACCGTCGAGCAGGCGGCCATAGAGGTCGCGCATATCGACGCCCAGGCGCCGCCGGCCGAAGAAGTGGCGGTCGGGCGCCGGGGTGGCGAAGTCGGTCAGGCGCAGCACGCCCTCGTCGACGGCGGCCAGGGTCACGTGCGCCTTGGCCTCGCGCGTGCCGCCGACCCGCAATTGCACCGTGGCCGGCCCGCGCGGGCGCACGACTTCGGGCGCCTCGATCTGCACGGTGAGCGCGCTCTCGCTGCGCTCGATCGGCATCCAGGCGACACCGACGGCCCGGCCCGGCCCCATGGCGTCGGCCGCCCCGGCCGGGCGCAGGCCCGTCGCCAGGACATAGACGCCGGCCCCCCAGGATTCGTCGACCGGCAGGTCGATCGTGTTGCCGACGCCCGGCAGGTGCACGGCGCGGACCTGATGGACGCGGTTGGAGACGACCGACACGATCGCCTCGCCCGCGAAGGGCCCCTTCAGGAAGAGCCGCGCCGTGTCGCCCGGCCGGTAGCGCGGCTTGTCGAGCGTCACTTCCAGCCGGTCGGGCACCTCGGGCGATTCGGCGCCGACCCACCAGCCGACGCGGAAGCGCAGGCTGGTCTGGGCGCCCGTCTTCTCGTCCATGACGTCCAGGCGCCAGCGGCCGGCCCCGAGGTTGCGCTCGAAGGTGGCGGGCATGGTCGCGGCGACGGCCAGCGTGCCGGTCTCCTGCCGGCGGTCCTGGATGACGGCGCGATACTTCCAGTCGCCATACTGGTTGTACCACTGCCAGTTCCACTGCTCGCTCACGAGCTCGAACTTCAGGCCGGGGGCGGCGACCGGCCGGCCCTGGCGGTCGACGGCGATGATGTCGAAGGCGGCCGGCTGGCCCTCGGCCACGGCCGTTTCGCCGGCGCGCGCGCGGATGCCGATGTCGAAGGTCCGCGCGGCGATCGGCAGGGTCAGCCGGCGGGTGACCGGGCGGCCACCCGGCTCGAACATCGAGCCACGGATGACGAGGTCGAGGGGCCGGGTCGTCTCGGGCAGGGTCTCCAGCTTCACCTCGAAGCGGGTCTTGCCCTGGGCGTCGGCGGCGGCGGCCTCGATCTCGATCCGCTGCGGCTCGACCTCGCCCTCGACGGGGCCGAAGCGGAAGCCCTTGTGCATCGGATAGGGGTCGGCCGCGGCCGTCACGACCACCTCGGCCTCCGCGCCGGCACCCACGGCGGGCGCCCCGTAGAAGAAGTTGCCGGTCATGGTCACCGGCAGGGGCACGCCCGGCTTGGCCTGGTCGCCGGCCGCCTCGATCGCGACCTCGATGGTGGGCGGGGCGATGTCCTCGACCGAGAACTCCATCTGGCCGACCGCCTTGCCCTTGGGGTCGACGAAGACCTGTACCGACCACTTGCCGGTGCGCGCGCGATCGGCGATCGGCACGGCCAAGTAGTAGCCGCCGGTGGCGGTCGACTGCAGCGTCGTCTTCACCACCTCGACGCCGTCCGGCCGCGCCACCCGGAAGGTGAGCGGCAGCCCGGTCTCGGCAATGCCGCGATCGTTGCGCAGAAGCGCCATCAGGTGCGCGGTCTCGCCCGGGCGATAGACGCCGCGGTCGCCATAGAGAAAGGCATCGAGCGGGCCCGGCACCGGCCGGCCCGACACGCCGCGGTCCGACAGGTCGAAAGCCGGGCGGACGAGGCTGAGGAAATTGAAGTCCCCGTCCCTGCCATAGAGCATGACCACGGCCGGGCTGTCGCCACCACGACCGCGCAATGCGGGGGCGGGGAAGCGCGCGATGCCCTGGTCGTCGGTCGCCACGCGGCCCAGCTCGGAATTGTTGCGCGCGAAGAGGCGCGTCTCAACGCCCGCCGCCGGCAGGGCCGAGCCCAGATGGCGGGCCACCACCGTCAGCCCGTCCTCGCCCGTCAGGCTGGTGATGCCGATGTCGGAGACGAGCACCCACTGGGCGGCCTTCTCGACATAGTCGCCGCGCTGCGCCTCGACCGGGTCGGCCACCATCAGGTAGAGGCCGGGCTTGCGCTCGCGCACGATCTCGCCGATCGGCACCAGGGCGTTGCGCGGCCGGTTGCGCTCGGCCGCCGGCAGGTCCATCTCGCCCGACCAGACGCGGCTGCCGGTCTGCTCGGCGATCTCGTCAACCTCCGACTGGCTCAGCGAATTGGAGAAGCCGTCGCGCGCCACCTGCTCGACCAGCGCGCGGTCGTTGATGCGCAGGAGCTGGAGGCGGACGCGGGCCGAGTTGACCGCCGTCAGCGGCACGCCGCGGCTGCCTTCCTGGGGCAGGACATAGGCCGGCCCGCGGAAGGCGACCGACGGCTCGCGGTCGCGCACGATCGCGCGCACCTGCTGGCTCTCCTCCAGCCGGTCGCCGGTCTCGGCCGGCAGGCCCTGGCGGACGGTCAGCACATAGACCTGCCCATGGGCGACGCCGTCGACGCACAGATTGTTGCCGCGGCCGGACACGTCGCCGCGGATCGCGGGCTCGGTCCGCACATAGTCATTGAAGGCGAAGCCCTTGGCCTTGGTCAGCTCGTAGTTGAAGCGCACGCAGATCCGCGGCTGCTCGCTCTCGGCCGCGACGTTCACGCCGACGACACGGAAGGCGACGATCCGCTTCAACTCGTCGCGCCGCTTTACCGCCGCCTCGACGGGGGCCAGCGCAATGGCGGCGTCGAAGACGGCCAGCGCGTCGCGCTGGCGCGTGGCCCGGTCGAACTGGCGGGCGACGATATAGAGTGCGTTGGCGCGGTCGACCGGGGTGCGCGCCTTGCCCAGCGCGACATGGGCGGCGGCCGAGGCGCGGTCGTTGCGCGTCTGCTCCAGCGCGCGCGCCAGTTCGACCCAGGTGCGATGGTCGTCGAGGCCGCGGACGATTGCGGTCTCGTACTCGGCCACCGCCTGGGCCCAGCGCTTGGCCTTGGCATGCTCGTCGCCGCGCTGGCGGGCGGCCAGGGCGGCAGCATTGTCGGGCTTGCCGGCGCCGGTGCGGGCCTGCAGCACCTTCACGTAGCGGTCGGCCGCCTGCACCAGATCTGGCGACTCGACGACGGGCGGCAGGGCCGCGACCGGGGCCGGTGCTGGCGCCGAAACCGCCTGTGCTGCGGCCGGAGTGGCGAAGCCCAGCGAAACGGACAGCGTCAGTAGCGCGAGGATGGCGAAAAGGCGCTTCGTACCGACCATTGCGCGAACTCCCATCATCCGGCCGTGAGAACTACAGGCTATGCGTCGGATTATAACCGGGGAACGTTCACGCGCCGTGGCGTTTTCATGGCGTTCGCCGCCGGCTTGTCCCCGCTATCCCCGTTGTCCACAGGGCGATGAACCGCCGGGAAGCCACACGCGACTACATTTCGCGGTCAATCGGCCGCCGCGACCTTACCCCTGGTCCCCTCGCGTGCTAACTCAATTCCCAAGCTCCATCCGCCCCCCGAATGCGAGACCGGTCATGATCCATCGAACCTGCCACGATGCGGGGACCCGCTTCCCCCCGAAATCGCCGAGCCAAGCCCTGCGCATGCTGGGGGCGCTGGCCCTGGCCGCCGTCCTCGCCGGCCCCGTATTCACCCATGCGGCGTCGGCGGCCCAGCCGACCGTGCCGCCGCCTTCCGTGCGCGAGCGGCCGGCGATGCCGAGCTGGCTGGCGGATTTCGTGGGCGAGCAGTCTACCGCCCTGTCGGCCTGGCCCGGCCGCCAGGTGGGCCAGCTGCGGGAATTCTACGCCGCGGCCGACTTCGAGCCGCGCTGGACGGGCGAGGGCGGGCTGACCGATCGCGGCCGCGCATTGATGGCGACCCTGGCCCAATCCGAAGAGCATGGGCTGTCGCCCGACGCGCTGGGCGTCCCGGCCCTCCAGGCGATGGTGGAGCGGGCCGATCCCGCCGCCCGGCCGCAGCTCGAGCTGGCCCTGACCGGCGCGCTGATGCGCTATGCCGGCTGGCTGCTGGGCGTCGAGCGCGAGGACGGCGCGCCGCGCCATCCCGTGTTTGTGCTGGCCCAGGACCAGCTCGACCCGCGCGAGCTGGCGCGCCTGATCGACACGGGCGACATGCGCCAGCTCGTGGCGACGCTGTCGCCCGCCCACAGCCAGTACCAGCGCCTGCTGGCCGCGCGCCGCGTCTACAAGGAGCGGGTCGCCCAGCAGGCCGCCAGCCCGAAGATCCCGGCCGGTGCCACGATCCGCGCCGGCTACAACGACCCGCGGGTGCCCGCGATCCGCGCCCGCATGGCCGCCATGGGCCACGACGTCGCCACCACCGGCGATGCCAACCACTACGACCCGAAGCTGCGCCAGGCCGTGATGCAGTTCCAGGCCGCCAACCGGCTGCAGCCCGACGGCAGCGTCGGCCGCGCCGTCCTGGCTGCCATGAATGCCGGGCCGGCCGACCGGCTGGTGCAGATCGACGCGACGCTGGAGCGGTGGCGTCGGATGCCGCGCGACCTCGGCGCCCGCCATGTCCTGGTGAACGTCCCCGCCTACACCATGTCGGTGATGGAAGGGGACCGCGCGTCGATGCAGATGAAGGTCGTGGTCGGCACCCGCGCCCGCCAGACCCCGACCTTCTCGTCGCGCCTGGCGACGGTCGAGATCAACCCGACCTGGTCGGTGCCCGCGCGCCTGGCGGCCGAGGACATCCTGCCGGCGATCCGTCGCAACCCGAACTACCTGGAGGAGCACAATATCCGCGTGCTCGCCGTGGTCGACGGGCGCGTGCGCCAGATCAATTCGGCCGAGATCGACTGGGAGCAGCATGGCGGCCGCAACATGCCGTTCCGCTTCCGCCAGGACCCGGGTGCGGGCAACTCGCTCGGCAAGGTCAAGATGATGCTGCCGAACGACGAGGCCATCTATCTGCACGACACGCCCAAGCGCAGCCTGTTCCAGCGCACGGCACGGGCCTACAGCTCTGGCTGCATCCGGCTGGAGAAGCCCGACCTGTTCGCCAACCTGCTGCTGACCGAGGGGGCCGGCTGGTCGCAGGACCAGATCGACGGCGCCTTCGCCCAGCGCGGCACGCGCGCCGTGCCGCTGCGCGACAGCATGAACGTGCACATCGCCTACCTGACCGCGTGGGTGGAGGATGACGGGAAGCTCACTTTCCACGACGATATCTACAGCCAGGACGACCGCGTGGTGCAGATGATCCAGGCCCGCCGCGCCCTGCCGGCGCCGCCCTCGCCGGAGCGGATGCGGACGGCCTCGGCCCGCGACTGACCGGAAGGTTCTGCCAAGGGGGCCGCGCCGGGCAGCCGGCGCGGCCCCTTCTCGTTTCCGCTTCTACGCTGCCTTGGGCCGCTGGCGGGCGCGCCAGCCGTCGCGCAGCTTGTGGCCCCAATAGATGGTCTGGGCGGCGGGCCGGGCGAACGGGCCGCCGGTGAAGGCCAGGCCGAAGGGCTGGAACAGCCGGTACTCGTCGCCGCCGTCGGCGATCGCCCGGGCGACGACCGCGGCCCCGGCCGTCGTCGCCGACATGCCGTGCCCGCCGAACCCCATGCAGTACCAGACGCCGGGCGACAGGCTGCCGATCAGCGGCATCTTGTGCTTGGGGTAGCCCATGGTGCCACCCCAGGCGACCTCCACCTTCACGTCGGCCAGTTGCGGATAGACCGCCAGCATGTCGCGATGCAGGGCCGCCGCGATCCGTTCGGCCGGGGGGTGGAAGGTGCTGACCCGGCCGCCCCAGAGGATGCGGGTGTCGGCCAGCGGCCGGTAATAGTCGTTGCAGAAGCGCGTGTCCGAGACGCCGTGCGGCACGCCGATGACGGACGCCAGGCGGTCGCCCAGCGGCTCCGTCAGCATGACGTAGGTCGCGACCGGCACGGTCGCCATCGACAGGCGCGTGTGCAGCATGCCGACATAGCCGCCGCAGGCGAACACCACCTCGCGCGCCCGCACCCGGCCGGCCGCCGTCCGTACCTCCTTCACCGCGCCGTCCAGGCTGTGGCCGGTGGCGGGCGAGGCCTCGTGGATCACGGCCCCGGCGGCAGCGGCGGCGGCGGCGATGCCGCGGGCATAGTTCAGCGAGTGGAGATGGACCGAGCCCTTCAGCAGGACGGCGTCGCTGTAGCGGTCCGTCGCCAACGCCGCGCGCAGCCGTTCGGCCGACCAGTGCTCCAGCGTGGTGACGCCGAAGCGCTCGGCCATGAAGTCGATGTCGCGCTCCAGCCCCGGCCCCTCCTCGGCCAGACCCGCCTTCAGGATGCCGGGCACGACCGGGCCGCATTCGATCCCGAAACGGGCAATGCGCCGGTGGATCGTCTGCACCGCCTCCAGCGTCAGGCCGTAGAGCCGGCGGGCATCGGCCGGCCCGACGCGCTCGATCAGGCGCTTGGCGCCCAGCGAATAGCCGGCGCCGACGAAGCCGCCGTTGCGGCCAGACGCGCCCCAGCCGACGCGCTGGGCTTCCAGCAGCACGACGCGGCGGCCGCGCTCGGCCAGTTCCAGCGCCAGGTTGAGGCCGGCCAGGCCGCCGCCGACGATGCAGGTGTCGGCCTCGGCATCGCCGATAAGCGCAGGCCAGCGCCGGTCGTCGGCGCGGGTCCGGGCATAGAAGCTGTCGACATATTGGGGCTCGGTCATGCCCCATTCCTGCCAAGCCGGTCGGCGGCACGCAAGCCCGCTCGATCTCGGGAAGGGTGATGACACCTGCTCCACAACCAGGGTAGCTTGTGGATTAAGTCGGCATGAAGCCGGCGCCAATTGCTATCGGGAGTGGAATAGGCCAATGACGACCAAGCAGCAGACGGGCACCCCCGTCGGCGCGGGACGCCGCCGCGTCCTCAAAGGCATGGCGCTTGCCGGCGTGGCAGCCGGCGCCAGCCTGGCAGCCCCCAGTGTCTCGCGCGCCCAGACGGTGAGCTGGAAGTTCCAGAGCACCTGGCCGACGAAGGACATCTTCCACGAGTTCGCGGTCGACTTCGCGCGCCGCGTCAACGAGATGGCGGGCGGCCGGCTCAAGCTGGACGTGCTGGCGGCGGGCGCCGTCGTGCCGGCCTTCCAGATGCAGGACGCGGTCAATGCCGGCATCCTCGATGGCGGGCATGGCGTCTGCGCCTACTGGTACGGCAAGCACAAGGCGTTCTCGCTGTTCGGCACGCCGCCGGCACTCGGCTGGAACGCCACCAACTTCCTCGGCTGGTTCCACTATGGCGGCGGCGAGAAGCTCTACAACGAGCTGGTCAACGATATCCTGAAGCTGAACATCGTGGGCTTCCTGTCGGCGCCGATGCCGACCCAGCCGCTCGGCTGGTTCAAGAAGGAAATCAAGAGCGCCGACGACCTGAAGAACCTCAAGTACCGCACGGTCGGGCTGTCGGCCGACCTGTTCAAGGAGATGGGGGCGGCCGTCACCATCCTGGCCGGCGGCGAGATCGTGCCCGCCATGGACCGCGGCCTGCTCGACGCGGCCGAGTTCAACAACCCGTCGTCCGACTTCCTGCTCGGCTTCGCCGACGTGTCGAAGTTCTACATGGTGCAGAGCTACCACCAGTCGGCGGAGAGCTTCGAGATCATCTTCAACAAGCGCAAGTACGACGCGCTGCCGGCCGAGCTGCGGGCGATCATCAAGTACGCCTCGGAAGCGGCCTCCTCGGACATGATCTGGAAGGCGCTCGATCGCTACTCCAAGGACCTGGAGGAGCTGAAGAAGAAGGGCGTCAACGTCGTCAAGACGCCGGACTCGGTCCTCGATGCCCAGCTCAAGGCGTGGGACAAGGTGATCGAGGCCCAGTCCAAGGAGGCCTTCTTCGCCAAGGTGATCGCCTCGCAGAAGGAGTGGGCGAAGCGGACGCTGGCCTATGAGCGGGCCAACAACGTGTCGGGCGACATGGCCTACAAGCACTTCTTCGGCTGATCCGACCGCGACGGCCGCCGCCCCGGAAGCCCGGGCGGCGGCCGTTTCTTGCCCGGCCCGGTCGGGCACCCTGGACATTCCCCGTGACCATGGGGGCGACGCCACCCGCATGAACCGCATCCTGTTCGCGATCGACGCACTCAGCACCTGGGTCGGCAAGGCGTTCGCCTGGTCCATCGTCGTCCTGACGCTGGCCATCGTCTGGGAGGTCTTCTCCCGCTACGTCCTGAAGACGCCGACCGACTGGGCTTTCGACGTCAGCTACATGCTGTACGGCACGCTGTTCATGATGGCGGGCGCCTACACCCTGTCGCGCAACGGCCATGTCCGCGGCGACTTCCTCTATCGACAGTGGTCGCCCCGCACCCAGGCCGGGCTCGACCTCGTCCTCTATGTCCTCTTCTTCTTCCCCGGCATCCTGGCGCTGATCTATGCCGGCTTCGGCTTCGCGAAGATGTCGTGGATGTTCAACGAGCACAGCTCGAACAGCCCGAACGGCCCGCCCCTCTATCATTTCAAGACGCTGATCCCGATCACCGGCGTGCTGATGCTGCTGCAGGGCCTGGCCGAGGCGGCGCGCTGCGTCATCTGCCTGCGCACCGGTCAATGGCCGCAGCGGCTCCACGACGTGGAGGAGCTGGAGAAGGTCATCCTCGAACAGAAGGCCCACGAGCGCGGGGAAGTGGCATGACCGACCCCCAGCTCGGCGTCTTCATGCTGGCGCTGTTCGTCGTCGCCATCATGCTGGGCTTCCCCATCGCCTTCACGCTGATGGCGCTGGGGGTGGGCTTCGGCTACATGGCCATGGGCGACACCGTCTTCCAGCTCGTGGTCCAGCGCACCTATTCGGTGATGGCCAACGACGTCCTCATCTCGGTCCCGCTCTTCGTCTTCATGGGCTACATCATCGAGCGGGCGAACATCCTCGACCGGTTGTTCAAGTCTCTGCTGCTGGCCGCCAGCGGGCTGCCGGGCGCGCTGGCCGTGGCCACGCTCGTCACCTGCGCCCTGTTCGCGACGGCAACCGGCATCGTCGGCGCGGTGGTGACGCTAATGGGCCTGCTCGCCTTCCCCGCCATGCTGCGCTACGGCTACGACGAGCGGCTGGCGGCCGGCGTGATCTGCGCGGGCGGGTGCCTCGGCATCCTGATACCGCCCAGCGTCATGCTCATTCTCTATGGCGCCACGGCCGGCGTCTCGGTCGTGAAGCTCTATGCCGGCGCCTTCTTTCCCGGCCTGATGCTGGCCGGGCTCTATATCGCCTACGTCATGATCCGGGCGTGGCTGAATCCATCGCTGGCACCGCCCCTGCCCAAGGCCGAGCGCAACGTACCCCTCGGGACCGTGCTGGGCGGGTTGGCCACCTCGTTCGTGCCGTTGGCATTCCTGATCGCCTCGGTGCTGGGCGCCATCCTGTTCGGCTTGGCCACGCCATCGGAGGCGGCCGCCATCGGTGCGCTGGGCAGCGTCTTCCTGGCCGCGGTCTACCGCTCGCTCGATTTCCGCAAGCTGAAGGAGTCGGTGTTCCTGACGGCGCGCACCTCGGCCATGGTGTGCTGGCTCTTCGTCGGGTCCTTCATCTTCTCGTCGATCTTCGCGTATCTCGGCGGGCAGGCGGTGATCGAGAAGTTCGTGCTCGACCTCGACCTGACGCCCCTCACCTTCCTCTTGCTGACCCAGCTCATCATCTTCGTGCTCGGCTGGCCGCTGGAGTGGACCGAGATCATCATCATCTTCGTGCCGATCTTCCTGCCGCTGCTGAAGCATTTCGACATCGACCCGCTGTTCTTCGGCCTGCTGATCGCGCTCAACATCCAGACCTCGTTCCTGTCGCCTCCCGTAGCCATGGCGCCCTTCTACCTGAAGGGGGTGGCGCCGGCGCACGTCTCGATCAACCAGATATTCCGAGGAGTCATGCCCTTCATGGGGCTGGTCCTGGTGGCGATGGCGCTGTTCTACACCTTCCCCGGCATCGGCATGTGGCTGCCGGAATATCTCTACCGCTAGGGGCAAGCGCTTGCGCCGCCGTGCCTGGATTGACGGTCAGCCCCTCCGGTCTCTAGACATTCTGCCTGGAGGCCACGGGGCTGATCGTCGGGGAGCGTACGAGGAATGACGTTGGATGAAGTGCGGTTGCTGACCGCCAAGCGCCTGGCCGCCGTCGATCCCGTCAACCAGCCGTTCCCGCACGCCTTCATCCGCGACGTCTTTCCCGAGCCGTTCTACCGCGCCCTGCGCGCGAACCTGCCGCCGGAGGAGGCGCTGGTGCCGTCGGACCGCATACAGTCCGGCAATCCCTACGGCGCCCACCGCAAGCAGTTCCCGATCGACCCGCCGCACCTGGACGCCATGGACGCCGACCGGCAGGCCTTCTGGCGACCCGTCTACAAATGGCTGCGCAGCGGCGAGTTCGTAACGCAGGTGGTCAGCCGTTTCGCCCCCGGCATCCAGGCGCGCTTCGGGTCGCAGCCGCTCGACCTGATCAGCCGGATCGAGGTCAACATCGACGGCGAGAGCTACGCCATCCGGCCGCACACCGACAACCCGCGCAAGATGCTGACGATGCTCTTCTACCTGCCCGAGGATGATTCCCGGGCCGACCTCGGCACCTCGATCTACGCGCCGAAGAAGGCCGGCTACGTCTCCGAGCAGACCATGCAGCACGAATTCGAGGAATTCGACGAGGTCGAGCGTTTCCCCTACATTCCCAATAGCTGCCTGGCTTTCCTGAAGACCGCCAACTCGTTCCACGGGCGGCCGACCATCACCGGCCCGGCCGTGCGCCGGCCCATGCTGTTCATCATGATCCAGCATCGCCGGGAGATGCCGCAGGTGCGCTAGCGCCGCGCGGGCGGGCAACGGAGAGGACCTGCCATGAAGGTGGAAGCATACCTGTTCTTCGACGGCCGCTGCGATGAGGCGATCGACTTCTACAAGGCGGCGATCGGCGCCCACTCCGTGTACATCATGCGGTTCAAGGAGAGCCCCGAGCCGGCCATGGTACCGCCCGGAGCCGGCGACAAGGTGATGCATGCCAGCTTCCAGGTCGGCCAGACGACGATCATGGCCTCGGACGGGCAATGCGGCGGCCAGCCGCAGTTCCAGGGCTCTGCGCTGGCGCTGACGGTGGCAGACGAGGCCGAGGCCCAGCGCCTGTTCGCGGCCCTCGGCGACGGCGGTCAGGTACAGATGCCGATGGCCCGGACCTTCTTCTCGCCGGCCTTCGGCATGGTCGCCGACCGCTTCGGCGTCTCCTGGATGGTGCTTTCGGACCCCTGAGCGGCTACCGGCCGAGGTCGATGCGGAACTGGACATAGTCCGTCCGCCGGGCGACCCGCTGGTAGAGGGCGATCGCCGCGGCGTTGTCGGGCTCGCTTACCCAGTAGATCCGCCGCCAGCCCTCGGCCCGGCCGCGCGCCTCCAGGTGGCCGATCAGGACGCCGCCGATCCCCTGTCCCCGGGCGTCGGCCGCGACCCACAGGTCTTCCAGGTAGCAGACCGGCCGCAGCGTGAAGGTGTGCGGGTGCAGGATGTAGTGGGCAAGGCCCAGCGCCGCGCCGGACGCATCGCGGGCGATGGCCGCGTGCATCGGGAAGTCCGGGTCGAGGATGCGCTGCCACAATCCGTCGATCACGGCGTCCGTCATGGCGGCCGCCCCGTGATGGGCGCAATTGGCCCGCCACATCGCCTCCCAGGCCGCCCGGTCTTCCAGTCCGGCCTCGCTCACCTGCTGCATTGCCCCTCCCGGCGCGTTGCGGAGGTTGTTGCCGCGACGGGGGCAGGCTGGTCAACCCCGGCCGGTCACCCGGGTGGCGGACGGTAGCCCGGCAGCCCCAGGAACAACGGCAGCGCGATTGCCGTGAAGCCTGCCAGGACGATGCCGAGGCCGATCAGCGGGTCGGCGGCGAGGCCGGTGGCGAGCGTGGCGCCCAGCCCGGCGCCCGCCATCTGCAGGAAGCCCAGCAGGGCCGACGCCAGCCCGGCCTGGCTGCCGAACGGCTGCAGGGCCATCGCCGTCGACAGCGGATTCGCCAACCCCATGCCGAAGAGGAAGATGGCGATCGCCAGCACATAGGCCGGCATGGCCACCGGTCCGGCCGCCCCCAGCGCCGCCAGCAGGCTGCCGCCCAGCAGCGCGATCGCCACACCGAGTGCGGCTGCCCGGCACAGGCCGAGACGCCTGGCCACCCGCGGGGCGGCCAGGCCGGCGCCGAAGACCATGAAGACGCTGGCCGCGAAGAACAGGCCAAGCTGCGTCGCCGTCAGCCCGTAGCCTTGCATCAGGATCGCGGGCGAGGCCGCGAACATGCCGTAGAGCCCGCCGCTCACGAGGCCGACCGCCAGCGCCGGCAGCACGAAGCGGCGGTCGCCGGCGAGCCCAAAATAGCCGCGCAGGATCGCCGGCACCGCGATCGGCCGGCGGCGGGCCGGCGGGTGCGTCTCACCGACCTGGGTGGCGTAAAGCAGGCCCGCGACGATGCCGGCCAGCCCCACCAGCACGAAGGCGGCACGCCAGCCGAGCCACTGGTCGAGGGCGCTGCCCAGCAGGGGCGAGAAGCCGGGAGCGGCCGCCATCGCCACCATGGTCAACGACAGGACGCGGGCCAGCGCCTCGCCCTCGAAGAGGTCGCGGGCAATGGCGCGCGACAGCACCGAGGCCGTGCACACGCCCAGCGCCTGCACGACCCGGCCGGCCACCAGCGTGCCGAGGTCGTCGGCCACCGCGCAGAGCAGGCTACCGGCCAGGAACACGACCATGCCGCCCAGTACGACGTTGCGCCGACCCATTCGGTCGGACAGCGGCCCGACGACGAGCTGACCCAGGGCAAAGACGAAGAAAAAGGCGCTGAGCGTCACCCCAAGCCGGGGCGTCGCCACGCCCAGCGTGGCCGCGATGCCGGGAAAGGACGGCAGGATGATGTTGGTGGACAATGCGGCCAGCGCCGCCAGGCCGCCCAGCACCGCCAGCAGGCCGGGGGTCGGCAGGCGCGCGGTGGCGACCGGAGCCGCTGCGGCGAGCGGGATGCGATCGGGGGTCGTATCGGTCATCGGGGCGGCCCTCCTGGGCCGGTGTTCGACTGGGTTGGAAGCCGGGTCTGGACGGATGGTCCGCCCGGTCGATCAGCCCGCTAGATCAGTCCGGGCGCTCGACCGCGATCGCCGTCGCCTCGCCGCCGCCGATGCAGAGTGCCGCCACCCCGCGCTTCAGCCCGCGCCGTTGCAGGGCGTGCAGCAGCGTGACGACGAGGCGCGCGCCGGTGGCCCCGATCGGGTGGCCCAGGGCGCAGGCGCCGCCATGGACGTTCAGGCGGTCGCGGGCGATGCCGAGATCGCGGGCGGCCGCCATCGGCACGACGGCGAAGGCCTCGTTGATCTCGAACAGGTCGACATCGTCCACCGTCCAGCCCGTGCGCTCCAGCAGGCGGGCGATGGCCGGAATGGGCGCGGTGGTGTACCAGGCCGGCGCCTGGGAATGGGCGGCATGGCCGCGGATTTCCGCCAGGATCGGCAGGCCGCGTGCCTGGGCGACCGAGCGACGGGTCAGGACCAGGGCGGCAGCACCATCGGCGTTGGCCGATGCGCTGGCCGCCGTGATCGTGCCGTCGGCGCGGAAGGCTGGCTTCAGGCTGGCGATACGCTCGGGCTGGACCTTCAGCGGGTGTTCGTCGGTGTCGACGATGCGGGCGCCGCCCTTGGCCGGCACGGCGACCGGCGCGATCTCCGCCGCGAAGGCGCCCTCGGCGATGGCGGCCCGGGCCCGCATCAGCGTCTCGACGGCGTAGGCATCCTGCACGTCGCGGCCGAAGCCGTAGGCGGCAGCCGCCGCCTCGCCGAAGTCGCCCATGGGCCGGCCGGGCTCGTAGGCGTCCTCCAGCCCGTCCAGCATCATGTGGTCGAAGACGCGGTCATGGCCGACGCGATAGCCCGCGCGCGCCTTGGCCAGCAGGTAGGGGGCGTTCGACATCGATTCCATGCCGCCCGCCACGACGATGCCGGCCGACCCGGCCAGCAGCAGGTCGTGGCCCAGCATCGCCGCCTTCATGCCCGAGCCGCAGACCTTGTTCACCGTGGTGGCGCCGACCGCATCGGGCAGGCCGGCGCCGCGGGCGGCCTGGCGGGCGGGCGCCTGCCCCTGCCCCGCCGGCAGCACGCAGCCCATCAGCACCTCGTCCACCGCGTCGCCCGGCAGGGTCGCCCGCTCCAGCGCCGCGCGGATGACGTGGGCACCCAGCGCCGGTGCCGCCAGCGGCGCCAGATCGCCCAGGAAGCGGCCGAGCGGCGTGCGCACGGCAGAGACGATGACGACCGGGTCGAGGCTGGGCATGGCGGGCTCCGTTACATGACGATCATCATGAATATTGCGACATAGATGTCGTCCGTCATATAAAGGTCAAGGAGATTTCCATGACGGGAAGCGCAAGGCTGCCATGCGGGTGACGAAGGAACAGGCGGCACGGAACCGTGACCGCATCGTCGAGGTGGCGGGCGAACTGTTCCGCCGGCACGGCTTCGACGGCATTGGCATCGCCGATGTGATGAAGGCGGCCGGCCTGACCCATGGCGGCTTCTACGGTCATTTCGCGTCCAAGGAGGACCTGGCGGCCCAGGCCAGCGCCGCCGCCCTGGAGGCGGGCCGGGCACGCTGGCAACGCCTGGGCGAGAAGGCCGGCGACGGCGCCTTCTCTGCCTTCGTGGAGCGCTACCTGTCGCCCATCCATCGCGACGCGCCGGAGCGGGGCTGCGTCCTGGCGGCGCTGGGCGCGGAATCCGCCCGCCAGCCCGGGCCGGTGCGGGACGCCGCCGCCTCCGGCATCGACCGCCTGGCCGACGTCGTGGCCGGCATGCTGCCCGCCGCCGCGCCGGCAGAGCGGCGCCGCCACGCGCTGGCCGTGCTGGCGCAGATGGTCGGCGCCATGGTGCTGGCACGCGCAGCCGGCGATAGCGAGTTGTCGGACGAGATATTGGCAGCCGCGCGGGCGGCCCTGGAGCCCCAGGCCGACCGAGCCTAGTCCACACGGGGCCGACGCAACCACCAATCTGCCGCATGACGGCAGGCCGGAATGGGGTATGCCAGGCGCGTACCGCATGGGGAGCCTGCTTGACGATGCGCGATGTCCACGGCGAAGGGCCGGTTGACGGGCTTCCGACCCGGCCGAGCAGCGGCAGACGGCCCACCATGCAGGGCATCGCAGCGTGGCTGCGGCGCGGACTGCCCGTGCTTGCGATGATCTTGCTGATCGGCTGCACGTCGCGACCGGACATGGACATCCTGGCCGCGTCACCCGGCGCCAAGGCGGACGCCAAGGCACTGGCGGTCTACGTCGCCACCACCCGGCAACGCCAGTCACCCGACCGCAACGACTTCACCAACCGCCGGTCCGGCGCGTTGAACTACGCCCAGTATTCGATCTCCGTCCCGCCATCCCATGTCCCGGGCCGGATCGAGTGGCCAGGCACCCCCGCCGACCCGGCGACCGCATTCACGCCGGTCGGCGACCGCGTGTTGACCCAGGCTGCATTTGAGGCGGCACTCGCCGGACGCGGCTGTGGTGCGGCTGGCGCCACCACCGCCGTCTTCGTCCATGGCTACAACACCAACTTCCCGGAGGCGCTGTTCCGGCTGGTGCAGATCACCGCCGACACCGACCCGCGCACCATCCCGATCCTGTTCGCCTGGCCGTCCGATGCCTCGGCGCTCGCCTATGTCGCCGACCAGGACTCGGCCATGTACTCGCGCGACTACCTGGCGGATTTCCTGGTGCGCCTGACCCGGCTGTGCCCGGAGGGCGGCATCACGCTGGTCGGCCACAGCATGGGCGGCTGGCTCACCGTGGAGGCGCTGCGGCAGTTGCGCCTGGCCGGGCACGACGCGGTGCTGCGGCGCCTGCGGGTGGCGCTCGCCTCACCCGACATCGACGTCGAGGTGTTCCGCACCCAGATGAAGGTGATCGGCCCGCTGACGCCGCCAATGATCGTGCTGGTGTCGCGCGACGACCGCGCGCTCTCTGTCTCCAGCCGGCTGGCCGGCGCCCGCCAGCGGCTGGGCCGCATCGACGTGGCCGACCCGGAGGTGCAGGAGGCAGCCCGGGCCGCCAACCTCAACATCGTCGACATCTCCGACCTGGAAGCCTCCGACGGCTTCAACCACGACCGCTACGTCGTCTTCGCCGGGGTCTATGCCAAGCTGGCGGCCAGGGGGGCCGTCACCCCCGGACAGGGCTTGCGCCAGGCCGGCGCCTTCGTTTTCCGCACTGTCGGCACCGCCCTGTCCAGCCCATTCGTGCTGGCAGGACGGGCGCTGTCGCCGGAGTGACGGGAGGCGGTTTAGAGTTCCGCAGCTCGGAGAATCGAGAGCCAGTCCTGCCGACCACCCAGCAGACGGATGACGACCACAGGGTGCGAATCTGCCGTGTAAACGATCAGGTGGCGCTGATAGGTGTGAACGCGAACGGGCGGGTCAAACTCGTCCAGCCGTCGGGAAAGCGACGGCATGGTAGCGATCATCTCGAGCGTGTGGACGAGGCCGTCGACATATCGGTCCGCCTGCTCGATCGACCATGTCTCGGCGGTGTACCGCCATATCTCGTCAAGGTCCGCGAGCGCCCTGGGAGAAAGCCGGTACTCTCCCCGGTCACCGGAGGCCATGAAGATCGCGCATCCGCGATTTAAAGACAGCCGAGTCGAAGGTCACGGGTTCGCCGCTGTGCACGCCTTCGGTGATTGCAGCTTGCAGGACAGCGATGGCCTGCTTGCGCTCCTGATCTCGCCGTATGAGGTCTCGGACATAGTCGCTGGCATTGCCATAGCGACCACCCTCGGCCTGGCTTTCGACCCAAGCCTTCATCGCATCCGGCAGGGAGACATTCATCGTTGCCATGGCTGATCTCCTCCCGGTGGAGCTTATCGGCCGTTGGCAAACCCTGTCAAAAAACATTGAAAGCAGCCGACATGCGGGCCGATTGCAGCCCGCCATGGGACTTGTATCACTACCGGATGTGCCGCCTCGGTGACAGACGCATACCAGAAAGCGATCGACCGATAAGGTCGTCATCCAAGCATGTGAAACACTTGGAGAAACTGGAGCGGGCGAGGCGATTCGAACGCCCGACCCCAACCTTGGCAATAATGGGGTCGGGGGCTTTCCCGAATTTTCCCGAGATGGCGCACCATACCTAATCCGTTGATTTTCCTGCGATCATTCTTTTCTCGTGATGGCGCGAGATTGACAGGATTGGGCTCGGTTTGCTTCCATCTGCTTCCGCCCTGCTTCCGCGGCTCCGGCGGAAGCAATTTGGTAGAGCCATGCCGAAGATCACCAAGCGTATCGTCGACGCCCTGGCCCCGGACCCCGCCGGCCGCGAAGTGGCGATATGGGACACCGAGCTGAAGGGCTTCGGCGTCCGCATGATGCCGAGCGGTATCGCCTCATTCTTCGTCTACTACCGCACCGCCGAAAACCGGCAGCGCAAGCTGGTGCTGGGGCGGGTCGGCACCCTCACGCCGGAGGAAGCGCGGCACCAGGCCCGCCTGAAGCTGGCGGAGGCGTCGAAGGGTGCCGACCCCTCAGCCGAACGGCACAAGGTCCGCCGCTCGATCACCGTCACGGAGCTATGCGACCTCTACCTGGCCGACGCCGCAGCCCGCATCAAGGCGTCGACCCTGGCGATGGATCGCAGCCGCATTGAACGCCACGTCAAGCCGCT
This sequence comes from Stella humosa, assembly GCF_006738645.1. Taxonomy (GTDB): domain Bacteria; phylum Pseudomonadota; class Alphaproteobacteria; order ATCC43930; family Allostellaceae; genus Allostella; species Allostella humosa. Next base: position 4,637,740 of record NZ_AP019700.1, read on the forward strand.
CATCGGGCGACATACCGTCCTGGCGCTGACCTCCGAGGACGTGGCGAAGCTTCAGGCCGATGTCATCGCCGGCCGGACGGCAGCAAAGCGCGACGGCCGCGGCGGCGTGACGAGCGGGGGCAAGGGGGTCGCGTCCCGCACCGTCGGCATGCTGGGCACCATCCTGGAGTTCGCCAGGAAGCGGAAGATCGTGAAGGAGAACGTCGCCCGCGGGATCGAGCGGCCGGCGGACGGGAAGCAAAAGCGGTTCCTGTCGACGAAGGAGATGGCCGCGCTGGGCAAGGCCATGGTCGCGGCCGTGGCCGATGGCGAGACCGATACGGGCATCGCGGCCGTCCGCTTCCTCCTCCTCAGCGGCTGCCGCCGCATGGAAGCATTGGCCCTGCCCATGGAGATCGTCGACCGCCAGGCCGGATGCATTCGCTTCAAGGACACGAAGAGCGGCGCACAGATCCGCCCGATCGGCAGCAAGGCATTCGCCGCCCTTGACCTGGTCGGCCACCGCAACGGCTGGGCGTTCCCGGCGGCCCGCGGCAAGGGCCATTTCATCGGCCTGCCGAAGGTGCTGGATCGCCTATGCAGGCGGGCCAAGCTGTCGGACGTGACGGTTCACGTCCTGCGGCACAGTTTCGCCGCCACGGCTGCCGAGATGGGCTTCTCTGAGCTGACCATCGCCGGCCTGCTCGGCCACACCGTGTCGGGCGTGACCGCCCGCTATGCCCACGTCCCGGATAGCGCCCTGGTCATCGCTGCAGAACGGGTGTCAGCCCGCATCGCAACGGCCCTCGATGGTGAGAAGGAAGGGGCGAAGGTGGTGCAGATGCCGCGGCGGGCGCGGGCAAAACCGTAACCACATCCGCGCGGCGGGGTATTGAAGCGGGCTGTGGCGCTAGAGGCGGCTGCGCCAATAGTGCCAATAGTGCCGATAGGTCGGCCCGCGTCCGCCATCGCCATATGAGAGGGAGAGAAGCAGGCTATCCAGCCCTTTAACTGAGACTATCAAGCTTGGCCGTCTAGCAGCGAAATCGTGTAAAATCGGAAGGCCGCAACCCCGATGGACCCCATGCCGATTCCGCTCTCTGCAACTCCTATCTCCCTGAAACAGTTTCTTGAGTCAGTGCCGCCAGGCGTGGAGCAGCGAATTGCACAGTTGGCGCTTGAGACTGGGTCAGTACTTTCAGCAAAGAAACAGTACTCCCTCAACATAGAGGATATTTCTCTGCATTGCGACAATGAAGCGTGCGGAGGCTTGCGCAATTTTCGATATTCTGACTCGACAATCGATGTTCAAGCTCGCTCGCGCCGATACTTATTTTTACGCTTTACATGTGCCAATTGCCAAAAAACCGGTAAATTGTACGCCTTGTCGATACAAATTAGCGATATTGCCACTGATGGATTTGTCGAGAAGTTGGGGGAACGACCGCAATTTGGCGACCGCCTTCCTTCGCGCTTAATGGAAATGATTGGTCCTGACAGAGACCTCTTCCTTAAAGGTCGTAGGTGCGAATCCCAAGGTCTAGGTGTCGGTGCTTTTAGCTATTACCGGCGCGTCGTCGAGGCACAAAAAGATCGAATCCTTGACCGATTAATTTCCGCCTTAGAGCGACTAAATGCAGACGAATCCGCCATTGCCGAAATTCGCGACATCAAACTACAGCCGCAGTTTTCTCAAGCAATTTCTGAGATAAAGTCCGCCCTTCCTGACCGGCTTCTCATAAACGGACAGAACCCATACTTGGTATTGCATGGAGCCCTTAGCGCTGGACTGCACAATGAAACCGATGAAAATTGTCTGGAAGTCGCCCAAGCAGTACGAAGAGTGCTCATAGAATTTTCGGAGCGGTTGAGCTTAGCGTTAAAAGACCAAGCTGAACTAGATAAGTCGGTCGAACTCTTGACGCTGCGCGGAAGACGTCCCGCCCTTTCTAAGAAAGACTCGTAGACGGCTGCAATATCGGATGGTTGGACGCTTCGATAGAGATCGAACAGGTCGCGTTTAGCGTTGCGCTTCAATCGTCTAAGACGGCGAAGAGGGCTACAAATCCAGCGATGGAAAGAGTGATCTTGTTGGCCTGCATCAGCTCCTGGGTTAGCCACGAGGAGCAGACCGAAGCGGCGAGTATGATCAATGGAAAAAGCGCCGTCGCTTTGGCGATTTCGACCCCCGTGGCCGCCTTGAGCAAGGGTGCCGGGTCAGTCATTTTCCGCCGCCGGTATCCCACATAGGCGATCGCGACTAGAATGGTCCCTACGTCAATCCAGTTTCCGTCGAATCTCGAGGCTAGGCCGCCCCAAAAGTCGCCCACCGTCGGAAATCAGACGGAGTGCAGAACCTGGAATAACCCCACCGCGCCGCCAAGCGTAGCTCCCAGGGCGCGGGCTATATCGGTATTGCTATCATGCCAGCCGAGCAACGCGCCGGCGATCACAGCACCAAGCAGTGCGAACGACGAAACAATCCGTGCACGATGCACGAACGACTTCGAGCCGCCCCGCGGCTTCGTCCACATCATATCGGTCCCCACAGGCGTGACGCGGCTTGTGCCAGCCGCTGGTTAACGACGCAAACGATACGGACCGTATCTTTGTTCCGCAAGCGTCGATGTGCGGAATATGCGCACGCAAGACACGGATTCAAATCACAAATCTGCGTTTGCATCCGCCGCTGGGTTCGTTCACGCCTGCGTTAAGCCTTAACATTCAATAACTTCGACCCAAGGCAGCCCCGGCTCGCGGTCGCCAATTATCGCCGCTCCGTCCAGCCTTGCAGCCTGGCCAGTCCAAGCGCGGCCCGCTTTTCTGGCTGCTGCATCGCTTCGACCTCATCGAATTCGACCGGACGCCATGTCGCACCCTTCGCAGCCTCGGGAAGGGCGCAGCCATCCACGGCATAAAGTTCGCGAGCACCGGCCTTCCGGCCAAACTCAAGTGCCTCCGTGAAATGACGAACCGGCGGCAATGTGACGCCTGCATCCGCGGCAAAGTATGGTGCCCTTGGTGCCCGGCCGAACTTCCAGTCCTCGATCATCCGGCGGAGGCCGTCCGCCGACAGGATCTCGCGATCATCCTGGAAAACACCCCACACATCGTATCCAGGCCGCTGTTGCAGCGCGACAACGTGCGCCAGCGCGTCTGCCCAGGACTCGAAGCTGTCAACCAGGCGATTGGCCGGCTTCACCTTCTCCCTGCTCCGGGGGTCCCGCGGGGACACAAGCGCACCATCCAGATAGATGACGTCGAACGGCATCTTGACCTCTCCGCTGTAAGACCCTCACCGCGCCGCCGACAGATACGCGTTCTCGACCGCCCCCCTCCAGAACGCGCTCGACCAGCCCGGACACGCTGCGGTCGTCATCCGGACGGCGCTATCACCTTGCTATTTCCCGCTTTTGCTTTTCAGCGTCAAGCAAGACTCGCTCAACAGGAGCAAGTATTTTCAAGTCATATTTGCTGCTATTTGGAGGCGTTGCCTCAAGGGTTTGCAGATCTTTTAAAGAGACGCCAGCCTGAGCCGCCATATCTTTTTCACTGATACCCAAACTCTCTCGCCTATACTTGAAGGTGGAGGGATGCCCTTCGCTTTCCGTGAATCCAACCTTAACCATTTCAGTTCTTCCTTTCTTGAGCTTAACGCCCGGACCCTCTCCGTTCTCGGCAATGAACTCGACGCCAGCGGCCTCTAGGGCGGTGCGGACTGCAGCGAGAGTGGCCGCATTCGCGGGCCTATCCGCCTCGATCCTCGTGACTGTCGCCGGCGAGACATGGGCCGCTTGCGCAACGTCCCGCACGCCGAGTTTGAGGGCGGCGCGCGCCATCCGAAGTTGTGTCCCCGTTATCATATGGTGCCTTGACGCTCGCCGAAGGTGGCTTCTATCGTTAGCACCACGTTATCATTTGATCGCGATGACGGCAAGCGGCCGAGCAGGGTGTTACCAGCACTCCGCCCGGCCTGACCACCACCCGAACGTATGAGGTTCAGGGCAATGGCTATCCACGCCTATACCACACCACCAGCATCGGCGGCCCGAGCGGGCGCCGAAGCGATCGCGCTTCTCCGCCTGCTGGTCACCGGAGGCGGCCGTTGACCGCCCCGGCGAAGCCCTCCCGGCGCAAGCGGCCGGCCGTGAAGCCCGGGCCCATCATCCGCCTGGTGCCGCCGTTCACCGGCAAGTTCGACGCCACCATCGGCGGCGAGATCGTTCCTTGCCGCCGCGACGGCAAGCTGAAGTGGTCGTTCCTCGACTATCGGTATCAGCATCTGGGGACGCGGACCGGCCGCACCATCACATTCCCGGGGCACCCGGGGCTAGAAGCGCCGGAGGTCATCGTCCCGACGCCCTGGGGCGACCTGCCGTCGCTGGTTTGGAATTTCGGTGGCGACGTCGTTTTCCTCGGCGGTCGCCAGTCGCTGGGCGGGATGTCGCCGGCGCCCGACAGGCGCTTCGCTGATGAGGACGATGCACGTCGCCCCGCTCGCGGGAGGGTCCGGGCGTCCGGCCTTCCATGCCACCTGTCGCTGGTGGAGGGCCGGCCATGACGGGCGCATGGCCTCCTACCGCCGGTGTCTCCTAGAGATAGACGAAATAGCGCGCGAGCACCCGGCACCCCCATTGCGAATATCCCCGGCATTATCCCGCGCATTTTCCCGATATGGGCTTGCATTCCAGTACCACGCCTTCTATTGGGTAAATCACTGCGAGCATCCCGGCTTTTTCTGCGAGTTGACGACATGAAGCTGAACACCTTCTGCGGGCACCTCGTCGCCGTGCTCGACCTGCCGATGAGCGAGTTCACCGAGCTGCAACGGGCGTTGAAGGAGCAATCCGAGCACTTCAATCCCAAAAGCTCGATCAATCAGGAAGCCCGCGCCTATGCCGATGAGGTTGGGGTTGGCTTCGAGCGGAACTTGCTGAAGGGTCGCGCCGGCCCGGGCGGGGGCATCGAGGTCGATCCCTTCCGCGCCGCCTTCTTCATGCTGGCGGTCGCACTCAACGGCCCCCGGAAGGAAAGCGCCTCGTCGACGTGGATGACGTGGCACTTGATCCAGGAAGGGTCTGAGCTGTCCGGCTGGGGGGAGAACTGGCGGCCGACCTTCAGGCCTTGCCCATTGACCGGGCAGCCGCTCTTTGGCGAGGCGCTCAAGGCGATCGTCTCCGACCCGGTGATGGCGAAGCGTGTGCAGGGTATCCGAATCACGTCGGATCGGACGGCAGAGATCCACTTCGACGGCGACAAGGTCTCCAAGTTCAATCGCGGCCGACCGGACCCCGAGCCCCCGCTGTATCGCGTTGCGGTGGTCCGCGGGCTCGTTTGGCAGATGGTTGCAAACCTGCTGGCGCGGGACGCTTTGGACACGCAGGCGGAATAGGACTCTCCCGGCGGAGATCGCGAGGCCGCGCGGCGCGGCCCACTCCAAGGGGGCGCCGGGAGGGTAGCCCGAGCATGGGATCGCCCTTCCCCCCTTGGAGACGCCGCAGCTATCCGCCCGCAAGGGCTAGCACCTAGACCTAGGAGCTGAAAGTGACCGAGTTTTCGCAACCCGCTTCTGCGGGAACGCCCGAGGTTTGCCTGCCGCCGCACCTGCGCAAGCCGCGTCTCCGCCGCTGGGAGGCGAGCGAATACCTCGAGTTGGTGCACGGCATCCAGCAGTCGCCGGCGACCCTGGCGAAGAAGGCCAGCACGGGCGGGGGGCCGCCGTACCACAAGTCGGTGCGGTCCCCCCTCTACCCGCGGGACGAGCTGGACCGCTGGGCTGTCGCGTACATGGGCGGGCTGGTGCGGCATTCGTCCGACACCGGCGCGGCGGCGTGAGGGGGGCCTGACATGGTCGCGCCAAACCCCCAAAATGTGTCGGAAGAGGACGCCAAGGCCCGCGCTCGCGCTCTTGGCGACGCCGTAATGCGCGAGCTGGACGCCGATCGCCGATACTTCGAGCGCCGTCCGCACCGATCCTATCGTCTGCGGCGATCCTTCCCGGCCGAGGGCGAACAGGTCTCGATTCTCATCGGCGGCGAGTGGCCGATGACGGTCGGTGCGCTGTTCACGGCAGTGCGACAGGTCGCGCCCGGTGTCCGCGCCCGCGCCTTCTTCCTCGCCCCGCGCAGCCTCGAAACCGACGTGTCCGACGCCGAGGCGGCGGAGTACTTCCGCCAGTTCAACACAGCGACCGCCCTCGACGATTTCGCCGCGGCGCTCGCCGCCACACGAGCGGAGCGCCGGCTATGAACGACTTCACCGGGCTCGCCCGCGCGGCCGTCGCCGTCCCGGCTATCGATCCCGCCGCACTCGATGCCCATATCCGTATGATCCACCAGCTCGCCGCAGCGTCCGGCGTCGATGGTGTGCTTGTCCTGTTCGGCGTTGGTGAGAACCCGGCGACCGGCCGAAGAGAAGGCCCACGAGTCGCGCATTTCCACATCGGAGACGCCGACGGCATGATCGAGGCCGCGAAGGGCTACAGCTGCACACCCCACCTCAATGCCTATGCCCCTTGGGCCATCTTCCGAAAGGGCATGCCGAGCGGCAGCAAGGGCTCGGAACGCGACGTCGTCGCCGTGCTCGCGCTCGTCGCCGATCAGGACAACGACAAAGGCCAAGGTGGTACGCTGCCGCTCGCCGCGCCCTACATCGTCGAAAGCAGCCCCGGCAATTTCCAGGCCGTCTATCCGCTGTCGCGCGCGTTGCCGCCGGCCGAGGCGAAGCCCCTCAGCCAGGCGCTGGCGGAATGTGTCGGGTGCGACCACCGCACTAAGGACGTGGGCGGCGTTTGGCGCATCCCCGGCCTGCTGAACTGGCCCAACGCGACCAAAGTCGGGCGCGGGCGCTCTATCGACCCGCAGTCTGTCACCGTCGCCAGGGAATGGGGCGGCGAACTGATTGATCCGGGGGCGCTCCCGGTGCTCGCCAGCAGGCCCAAGCGGGAGGACCGCACCCCCAGGCGAGAAGACAACACCCGCCGCGAACAGGAACAAAGCCCCCACGCCGATAGAGTCGTCGAGGAATTGTTGGCGCGCTGCGGGGCCGGGCTGCGCAAGCTCATCTCCTCCGGCGCCGAACCCGGCGAGGACCGATCCGCCGTGGCCTTCAGCGTAATTTGCGGCCTGCTCACGCGGGGGTTCGCTCCCCCTGACATCCGGCGACTGATCGAGGCGCATCCGAGCGGCATTGGCGGTCGATACGCGGCAGGGAAGGATTTGGACGCCGACATCCGGCGCGGACAGGAAAAGACCCAGACGAACGATGCCGCCGAGACGCCAGACGCCTGGCACTCGCCGGACCTGTCCCTGCTCGGCACCGGCCGCCGGCTGGCACCCGATTTCCCGCTCGACCTTCTGGGACCGTACTGGGCGCCATGGATCGAGCGGCGGGCGGGCGGTGCGTCCGCCCCGGTGGACTATGTGGCGACCTCGCTGCTGGCTTGCGTCGGCGCGATGATCGCCAACGTGCGGTGGCCGGTCGCCGGTGCGAGCTGGAGTGAGCCGCCACTGCTGTGGTGCGGAATCGTCGGGTCACCGTCGTCCAGCAAGTCGCCGGCGATGGATGCGGCCTTCGACCTGGTGCGTCATGCCGAAGATCGCATGGCCGCTGGCTTCGACCAGGATCAGCGCCAGCACGAGACGACAAAGCAGATCGCCAAGGCCAAGCGCGACGCCTGGGAAGCTGACATCAAGATCGCCTTGAGGGCGGGGGAAAGGCCGCCGAACATGCCGGAGGACGCCGTTGCGCCCGACGACCCCGTGCGCCCTCGGGTCCGCGTGGCCGATTTCACGATCGAGAAGTTGGGCGCCCTTACGGCCGCCCTGCCGCGCGGCCTCCTGGTGGTCCGCGACGAGTTGGCGGGATGGCTCGGCGCCTTCGACAAGTACGGCGGCGGCGGCTACGACCGCGCCTTCGCGATCGAGATGTATGGTGGCCGGTCCTACATCGTCGACCGAGTGAAGAACCCGGAGCCGCTCCGCATCCGCCATCTCAGTGTCGGCGTGCTCGGGGGCGTGCAACCCGACAAGCTGTCGACCATCATCGAGGGGCCGGACGATGGCCTCGCTTCCCGGCTCCTATGGGCATGGCCGGACAGCCTGCCCGAGTTCTCGCTGTCTCGCATCGAGGCCGACGACACCGACGCCAGGGCCGCGTTCGCGCGCCTGGCCGACCTCGGCATGGGAAGCGACGAGCACGGCAACCCCGAACCCAAGCGCCTCCGCCTGTCGACGGAGGCTGAGAACCTGCTCGAAGACTTCGCTCGGGATATGTCGAAGCGCGCGCACGAGGCGAGTGGCATGATGTCTGGCGCCCTCGGCAAGGCGCGCGGTCACGCGCTCCGGCTCGCCACCGTCGTCGAACATCTGTGGTGGTGTGGGGTTCGCGGCGCATCGGAGCCGACCGCAATATCCGCCGAGGCGGTGACAGCCGCCGCCGGCCTGGTCGACGGCTACTTCATCCCCATGGCCGAGCGGGTGTTCGGCGACGCCTCGATCCCGGTGGCCGAGCGCGCCGCCATGACCCTGATCCGCTTCCTCAAGCGGAACGGGCTGGCCACCTTCAACGCGCGTGACGCTCGGCGGGAAGTCGGCGGGCCGCTCCGCGATGCGGCCGCGATGGATGCCGCCTGCGATGCCTTGGTCGAGGCCGGGCTTATCAGGGGCCGCTTCAGCCGCGCCGGCAGCGTTAAGGGCCGGGCGGCGAAAAACTACGACGTGAATCCAGCAATCTTCGTGGCCGGCCGATGAGCCGATGGCTTGCGCTCGCGCGAAACGGGGCCGCGCTGGAGCGCCGCGCCCAAGCCGCCAATCGGCCTATTGGCACTATTGGCACTAACGGCACAGTGCCGCCGACGCCCTCACCGGCCCCTGATCCCACACCTATTGGCACTAACGGCATTAACGGCACAGCCGTCCCGATCCCTCCCGACCAAGTGCGGGCGCTGTTCGCGCTGACGGCGAGCCGCCTGGCGGAGACCGACCGCCAATCGCCAGACACTGCCCACCGCACGGCCCTGGCGGTCGTTCGAGGGCACCTGCTCAATGACGACCGCTTGGCACCGGACCAGCCGGACCCGCACCGCTGCCTAGTGTGTGGGCTGCCGGAGATGGCGGGCAATGTCCTACTCTCCGTCCTGGCCGCCCGCGCAGGCGAGCGGCATTGGCTGCACCACGGCGGCGACTGCTACGTCACGCACCGGCGGTGGCAGGATGACAAGGTCAATGCCTGCCTGATCGAAGCGGGCCTAACCGATCTGGATATGTAAATAATCGCCGACAACGCAATAATATTACTGATATTTCCTGCAAATCTAACCGCATTCTTCTCTGTACATTCTCTTTGACGTCTACGCCATATGCCTGATCTTCACCACAACGAACCTGGTGAAGATGCTCAACCGCCTCCGTCATTTCTTCGCACCTGAGCGCCGATCGACCGGCACGCTGGGCGACCCTTGGACCGCCCTGCTGCTGGGCGGTGCCGGCCCGACCGCGTCGGGCACCCCCGTCTCGGTCGAAACGGCCATGCGCCACCCGCCCGTCTTCTCCGCGGTGCGCACGATCGCCGAGCCGGTCGGGCAGTTGCCTCTCCATATCTACGAACGCCAGGCCGGCGGCGGCCGCATCCGCGCATCCGACCATCCCGCGGCGCGACTACTGGCCGAGCCGAACGACTGGACGTCGGGCGACAGCTTCCGCGCCGACATGACGGCCAACATGGCCGCGCGGGGCAATGCCTTCGCCTACGTCAATCGCGGCGGCGGGGGCGAGGTGGTCGAGATGATCGCGCTTGATCCCGGTACCGTCACGGTCGAGCGGCACGCCACCACCCTGGAACCGGTCTATCGTCTCGGCGGGGCGGAGGTCGACCGGAGCCGCATCCTGCACCTGCGCACCTTCAACGTCGGCGGTCAGCTTGGCTTGTCGCCGATCGACCAGTGCCGGGAAGCCATCGGCCTCTCGATGGTGCTGGAATCCTACGGCGCTGGCCTGTTCGGTCGCGGCGCCCGGCCGGCGGGAGTGTTGAAGCATCCGAAGGCGCTCACCGAACCCGTCATCACCCGCCTGCGCGCATCGTTCGAGCAGCTGTATCGGGGCGGCTCGAATGCCGGCCGGGTGGCGGTGCTCGAAGATGGCGTGACGTGGGAGGCGATGCAGCTTTCCTCGGTCGATGCGCAGTTCCTGGAAATGCGGATTTTCCAGTTGCGAGAGATCGCCCGCGCCTTCCGCATTCCCGCGCCGCTGATGAACGACTTGGAGCGGGTGACGAAGTCGAGCGCGGAGGAGCTGGGGCAACAGTTCCTCGTCTGGACCCTCGCCCCGTATCTGCGCGCCTGGCAAAACGCCTTGAACCGGGCGCTGTTCACCGCCGCGGAGCGCGGTCGCTTCTATGTAGAGTTCCTGGTCGACGACCTTACCCGGGCCGACCTGGCAGCCCGGATGGCGGCCTACGCCACGGCGATCGCCCACGGTGTCCTCAATCCCGACGAGGTCCGCGAGATGGAGAACCGCCGGCCCTATCAGGGCGGCGAGGTCTTCACGCGCCCGCAGAACGTCGGCCCGGTCGCCAACGGCCAGCAGCCGCCGGCCAACGTGGGGGCAACGCCTTGACCCTCCAGCATCGCGACATCCAGTTCCGCTTCGCTGGCGAGGATAGCGGTTCGATCGAGGGCTATGCGGCCGTCTGGGGTCGGCCCGATAGCTTCGGCGACGTGCTCCGCCGTGGCGCCTTCGCCGCATCGCTGGCACGCCATCGCGCCGCCGGCACCCGGCCCCTGATGCTTTGGTCGCACGACCCGGCCGGGATCGTCGGCACCTGGGACGCGATCGAGGAAGACGACCACGGCCTGAAGGTCCGCGGCCGCCTGGTGCTCGACGCCACGGGCGGCCGCGATGCCCATGCCCTGCTGAAGGCGAATGCGCTCGACGGCCTGTCGATCGGCTTCCGCACGGTGAAGGCGCAACGCCTCCCGCAGGGCGGTCGCCAGGTGCTCGAAGTCGAACTCGTCGAAGTCAGCCTCGTCGGTCGACCGTCGCAGCACGGCGCCCGCCTCCTCACTGTCAAATCCGCGGCCCTGGCCGCACCCGCAGCGGCCGGGCTTGCCGCGCTGATCCGCGCATCGGCGGCGAAGCTCGAAAGGAAGTGACCATGCTCGACAACCTGCACGCCAGCATCGAGACCCGCGCCGAAGGCGACGAGCCCGAAGCCGGCACCGACGACCTGGCCGAAATCCGGACCGCCATCACCGGTTTCACCAGCACGGCGGAATCCCGGTTCACCGCCATCGACACCGGCCTCGCGGAGATGCGGACGCGCCTGGACCGCGCCGAGACGGTGCTGCGCCGCCCAGGTGCCGCTGCTGCCACGCCGCCGGCCGCCGAGGTCGAGACCCGCGCCTTCGCCGGCTTCATCCGCCGTGGCCGCGAGGCGCTGACCGCCGACGAGGTCCGCAGCCTTCGGGTGTCCGATGACACCGCGGGCGGCTTCCTGGCGCCCGACCAGTTCATGGCCGAGCTGCTGCGCAACGTGGTGCAGTTCTCCCCGATCCGCTCGATCGCCCGCGTAATGCCGACCGGCGCACCCGCCGTTCTGCTTCCCAAGCGCACCGGCGGATTCACCGGACAGTGGGTCGGTGAGAACGACACCCGGCCCGCGACGACGGCCACCTTCGGTCAGAACCGCTACCCGGTCGCAGAAGCCGCGGCCTATGTCGACGTCTCGAACGTCATGCTCGAAGACGCCGCCGTCGATATCCTGTCGCTGGTCAGCTTCGAGTTCGCCGAGGAGTTCGGCCGGCTCGAAGGGGCCGCCTTCGTCAACGGCAGCGGCCAGGGCGAGCCGCTGGGCTTGATGACCTCCACCGAACTGGCCTTCACGCCCTCGGGCAGCGCTTCGGCCGTGACCGCCGAAGGCATCATCGACCTGTTCCACGCCGTGCCGACGGCCTACCGCGGCAGCGCAACGTGGGTGATGAACAGCGCCACCATGGGCGCCGTGCGCAAGCTGAAGGACGGCTCGACCGGCACCTTCCTGTTGATGACCTCGGGCATCGCCAACGCTCCGGCGACGACCCTGCTGGGCCGGCCGGTGGTCGAGGCGCCGGACATGCCGAGCATTGCCGGCGGCGCCTTCCCGATCGCCTTTGGTGACTTCGCCGCCGGCTACCGGATCTTCGACCGCGTCGCCCTCAGCGTCCTGCGCGATCCCTACAGCCAGGCGACCAACGGCATGACCCGCTTCCACGGCCGCCGCCGGGTGGCCGGTGGCGTCGGCAAGCCGGAGGCGATCCGCAAGCTGAAGATCGCCACAAGCTGACCCTGACCACGATCGGGGCGGCCGCCGCTGGCCGCCCCCAGCATCTGGAGGCATCCATGCGCGACCTTATGAACTCGATCCACCCCGTGCCGCTGATCGTCCCGGTCGCAGCCCGGACGGACAACACCGCGATCGTGTCGGCCATCATCGACCTGCTCGGCTACGACAGCGCCACCCTGGTCGTGGTGACGGGCACGAACACCGACGCCGACGCCACCTTCGCCGCGCTGCTCGAGCATTCGGACAGCGACAGCATGGGCGGAGCCGAGGCCGTGGCTGACAGCGACCTACTCGGCACCGAGGCGCTGGCCGGCTTCGCCTTCGGCGATGACAGCGAGTGCCGGAAGATCGGGTATATCGGATCGAAGCGTTACCTGCGGCTGACCGTCACGCCGACCGGCAACAACAGCGGCAACGTCTACCTCGCCGGGGTCGCCATCCTGGGCCATCCGCACGCGGCGCCGACCGCGAACCCGCCGGCCTGACCATGCTGACCGTCACCACGGCAGCCGAGGATTACAACCTGCTGACCCCTGCCGAGCTGCGGCAGGCGGTCGGCCTGTCCGGCGACGACGCCAGCAAGGACGCGACGCTGGCACCGCTGGGGTTGCGGGTCGCAGCGGCCATCGCGCAGGTCTGCTTCGTCGCCCCGGCCGGCGCCAGTCCGCCTACCCTGCGCATGGAGACAGTGACCGAGACGGTGCCGACCGGAATGCGCGACGGGCTGCTGCTGTCGCGGCGCCCCGTCGTCGCCATCACCAGCGTCGTCGAGGATGGTGCCGCGCTCGACCCAGGCGACTACGAGGTCGACCCGACGACCGCGATCCTGTCGCGCGTCTACGGCGGTCGCTGCGCCTACTGGTCGGCCGGCCGCATCGTCGTCGTCTATCAAGCCGGTTGGGCCGCGGTGCCGCACGACGTGAAGCAGGCCGCTGCCATGTGGGTGCAGTGGCTGTACCACCAGGCCGGCCGCGATCCGATGCTTCGTTCCGAGGAAGTGCCCGACGTCTACAGCGCGAGCTGGGCAACCCCGACCAGCCGGGACGCGCCGATGCCCGCGGGAGTGCCGGAGTTGCTGGCCGCCTATCGCAACGCTTGGATCGCGTGATGCCCCCCGCACCCATGAAGCACTGCCCTGCCGGCCATGCCGCCTACAGCACGCCGCGCTGTCCTGGCTGCACCAGGGCGCGGCGCCAGGCGCACGATGCCGTCCGGCCGAGTGCAGCCCTGCGCGGATACGATGGCGAGTGGCGCGAGCTGCGCAAGCGGTTCCTGGCAGCACACCCCCGCTGCTGCATGTGCGGGGCTGCTGCGAATGAAGTCGACCACATCGTCGCCATCGCGGACGGCGGCGCCCGCCTCGCCTGGGCCAACTTGCGCAGCATGTGCAAACCACACCACTCCCGCCGCACCATCGCCGACCAGCGGGCCAAGCGCGGGGGTCGCGTCGAATGACCGACATCGCCGCACAGGCGCCGCATCGGGGCCGCATCGAGGCGGCCGGCGGGTCGAAGGGGCGAATGGGGTCGCCGATTGGGGCCGTGGGGCGTGGACCGCGCGGGGGTCTCGCGCGCGACGTCGGCCCCTCCCGACATTTTTCCTGGCCGGGGCTGATATGGCCAAGCCCGCTCGCGACCCCGCCGCCCGCTTGGAGAAGGCACCTGCTGCCCCTGCGCACCTGTCCGACCGCGCCAAGGTCGAATGGCGGAAGCTGGCGCCCGTGGCGGTCGCCCTTGGCACCCTGACGCTGGCGGACCTGCGGGCGTTCGAGCTGCTGGCCGAGACGCTGGCGACCGAGCGCGAGGCGCGGGACACCATCACCCGCGAGGGCATGTCGACCCCGACCGGCGACGGCGGACTGAAGCCGCACCCGGCCGTCCGCATCATGGAAGCCGCCCGCAACCAGGCGTGCAGGTTGCTCGATACCTTCGGCATGACGCCGCGCGGTCGTGGCAATGTCGAGCGTGCCGCGGCGACCACAGACAATTGGGACGGGCTGCTGTCGTGACCGTCGCAGGCTGCCTGACCGGCTCGCGCTTCCTGGCCGGCCCGATCGCCGATCCGATGGGGAAGGGCGAGCGCGCCGTGCGCTTCGTCGAGAAGCTGCGCCATACCGAAGGGCCGCTCGCCGGTCGCCCGTTCAAGCTGCATGACTGGCAGGCGCGCATCGTCCGCAAGGTTTTCGGCGACGTCACCGAGGCAGGGCACCGGAAGATCCGCACCGTCTTCCTGCTGCTGCCCCGCGGCTCCGGCAAGACGTCGTTGACCTCAGCCCTGGCGCTGTTGTGCCTTCTCGGTCCCGAGCGCGATGCCGCCGGCCAGGTGATCGCTGCCGCGGCCGACCGGGAACAGGCGTCGATCGCGTACAACGCCTCCGCCCGCGCCATCCGTGCCGATGCCGACCTGTCCAAGGCAACCCGGATCGTCGACAGCCGGCGCATGATCGTTCACCCGCGGTCGGAGTCGACCTATCGGGCCATCAGCCATGAGGCGTACTCGAAGCACGGGTTGGCCGTCTCGACGCTGCTCGCCGACGAGATCCACGCTTGGCCGACGCGCGACCTTTGGGACGTGCTGGTGTCATCCATGGGTAAGCGGCTGTGCCCGCTGACCATCGTCACCACGACCGCCGGCGCCGGCCGCGGCACGCTTGCATGGGATCTCTACGACTACGCCTTGAAGGTCGAGCGCGGCCAGGTCGAGGACGAGACGTTCCTGCCGGTGCTTTACCAGGCGCCGCACGACGCCGATTGGCGCGATGAAGCCATCTGGCAGGCCGTCAACCCCGCCCTCGCCGCGGGCTTCCGGTCCCTCGACGAGATGCGGGTAATGGCGCGCCAGGCGGCCGAGATCCCTTCTGTCCGCGAGATGTTCCGCCGGCTCTACCTCAACATCTGGGGCGATGCCGCGACCGTGTCGTGGGTGGACATGGCGATCTATGACGAGAGCGCCAAGGCTCCGGTCGAGCGGGCGGATCTGGCCGGCCGATCGGTCTATGTCGGGGTCGACCTTGCGAGCGTGTCCGACCTCGCGGCCGTCTATGCCGTGGCGCAGGACGATGATGATGGGTGGCTGGTGTGGGGTCGGCAGTACGTCCCGGCCGACACCTACCGCAAGCGGATCGCGGAGAATGCGCCCTATGCGGCCTTCAAAGAGTCCGGCCGGCTGGTGGTGACCGATGGTGCCGTGATCGACCAGGAGCGCATCATTGCCGACCTGGTCGAGCTATGCAGCGACCTGGACGTGCGCGAGATCGCGGTCGACCGCTGGGGCGCCACGGGCTTCCTGACCAGACTGCAAGAGCGTGGCTTGCCCGTCGTGCAGTTCGGCCAGGGCTTCGCGTCCATGTCGGCGCCCTGCAAAGAGATCGAGCGGGCGGTGATCGGTCGGAAGCTGAAGGCCGGCGGCGACCCGGTGCTGCGCTGGAACATCGCCAACATCAGGGTCGAGCCGGATGCCGCGGGCAACATCAAGTTCGCAAAGCACAAGGCGCTGGGGAAGATCGACGGGGCGGTCGCGGTCGCTATGGGAATCGGGCGGGCGCTGGCCAATGAGGCGGGGCCTTCGGTCTACGAAACGGGGCGGCCGGAGGGCGTGCTGTTCGTGTAGGGGGCCGCCGACGCCGGGAACCATCTTGCGCCGATTGCTTCCGCCCTGCTTCCGCCGCCCGGGCAAGGAAAAGGCCCGCCGAGGCGAGCCATCTTCAAGTCCTTGATTTTCCTGAGGAAACTGGAGCGGGCGAGGCGATTCGAACGCCCGACCCCAACCTTGGCAAGGTTGTGCTCTACCCCTGAGCTACGCCCGCGTACCAGTTCGTCGGCCGGTGTTTCCGGCGTCGACAGGGCGCGGATAATATCCAGGCGCGTTCGCTTTGCAAGCCCCTTTTGCGACCATCGTTCGGATGCGCGTTGATGCGGCCGGCGGGCACCCGTATATAGCCCCACGATCATGACAGACCTGACCGAACCCGCCGCCCCGGCGCTCGCCCCCGGGCCGCACCACGCCACGCCCGAGCGCCTGCTGGCGCGGCTGGGCGAGCTTGGCATCCAGACCCGCACCGTGGAGCACCCGCCGCTCTACACCGTCGAGGAAAGCCGGCGGCTGCGCGGAGACCTGCCGGGCGGGCACTGCAAGAACCTGTTCCTGAAGGACCGCAAGGACCAGCTCTGGCTCGTCGTCACGCTGGAGGACCGGCCGATCGAGATGAAGAGCCTGTCCGACCGCATCGGCTCTGCCCGGCTGTCCTTCGGCCGGCCGGAGCTGCTGGTCGAGGCGCTGGGCGTGACGCCCGGTGCGGTCACGCCCTTCTCGCTGATCAATGACCCGGCGCAGCGCGTCACGGTCGTGCTCGACCGCGGCATGCTCGATCTCGACCCGCTCAACTATCACCCGCTGACCAACCGGGCGACGACGGCGATCGCGCCGGCCGACCTGCTGCGCTTCATCGCGGCCTGCGGCCACACGCCGCGCATCGTCGACCTCGCCTGAGCCGGAGCCGCCATGGGAACCCCCGCCGAGGAGGCCGCCCGCCGGCGCACCTTCGCCATCATCGCCCACCCCGACGCGGGCAAGACGACGCTGACCGAGAAGCTGCTGCTGTTCGGCGGCGCCATCCAGGCCGCCGGTGCGGTGAAGGCGCGCGGCGACGCCAGGCGCGCGCGCTCGGACTGGATGAAGATCGAGCGCGACCGCGGCATCTCGGTCACCGCCTCGGTCATGACGTTCGAGCACAATGACTGCATCTTCAACCTGCTCGACACGCCGGGCCACGAGGACTTCAGCGAGGACACCTACCGCGTCCTGACCGCGGTCGATTCGGCCGTCATGGTGATCGACGGCGCGCGCGGCATCCAGGCGCAGACGCGCAAGCTGTTCGAGGTCTGCCGCCTGCGCGACGTGCCGATCATCACCTTCGTCAACAAGTTCGACCGCGAATCGCGCGACCCCTTCGACCTGATCCAGGAGATCGAGGAGACGCTGGCGCTGGAGGCGTCGCCCGCGAGCTGGCCAATCGGCATGGGGCGCGACTTCCGCGGGTGCTACGACCTGCTGCACGACCGGCTGGTGCTGTTCGACCGCGGTGCTGGCGACCGCATCCTGCCGGCCGAGGAATGCCACGGCCTGGACGACCCCAAGATCGACGCGGCACTCGACCCCGTGCTGGCGGCCAAGCTGCGCGAGGATGTCGAGATGGCGCGCGGCCTGTGCCAGCCCTTCGACCGCGACGCCTACCTGGCCGGGCACCGCACGCCGGTCTTCTTCGGCAGCGCCTTGAAGAACTTCGGCATCGGCGAGCTGCTGGACGGGCTGGAGCGCTTCGCGCCGTCGCCCCGGCCGCAGGTGGCCGACACGCGCACCGTCGCGCCGGCCGAGACCAAGGTCGCGGGATTCGTGTTCAAGATCCAGGCGAACATGGATCCGAACCACCGCGACCGCATCGCCTTCCTGCGGCTGTGCGCGGGCCATTTCCGCCGCGGCATGAAGGTGAAGCATGTGCGCAGCGCCAAGACGATGGCGATCAATGCGCCGGTCTTCTTCCTGGCGCGCGACCGGGAACTGGCCGAGGAGGCATTCCCCGGCGACATCATCGGCATCCCCAACCACGGCTCGCTGCGCATCGGCGACACGCTGACCGAGGGCGAGGACCTGCGCTTCCTGGGCGTGCCCAGCTTCGCGCCCGAAATGCTGCAACGCGTGCGGCTGGAGGACCCGATGCGGGCCAAGCACCTGCAGCGCGCCCTGATCCAGCTTGCCGAGGAGGGCGCCTCCCAGGTGTTCCGCCCGATGATCGGTTCGGACTGGATCGTCGGCGTCGTCGGCCCCCTGCAATTCGACGTGCTGTCGCACCGCATCGCCGCCGAGTACGACATCCGCGCCCGCTTCGAGCCGGCCCCGGTCGATGCCGCGCGCTGGATCGAGGCCGACGACCCCAAGGTCCTGGAGCGCTTCGTCGAGGCCAACCGCTCGGCCCTGGCCGAGGACCATGACGGGGCACTGGTATTCCTGTCGCGCAACGCCTGGCACCTGCGCCAGACGGGCGAGGACTGGAAGGACATCCGCTTCAACGCCATCCGCGAGCACCGGGTCGTCGCCTGAAGGCGGCACGCGGGGCGACCTCGACCCTTGCTTCCGTCCCGCCGAACCGCCATCTAATCCACCACGTTTCCGCCCATTTCACGCTTGAGAGCCCCGCCGATGGAACCGCTCATCGCTGCTGCCCCCGCGGCGGCCGACCTCGTCAAGAACACCGGCACGGCCACCTTCATGGCCGACGTGGTCGATGCCTCGTTCGACCAGCCGGTCATCGTCGACTTCTGGGCGCCCTGGTGCGGCCCCTGCCGCCAGCTTGGGCCGGCGCTGGAGAAGGCGGTGAAGGAAGCGCGCGGCGCCGTGCGCATGGTCAAGGTCAATATCGACGAGAACCAGGACCTGGCCGGGCAGATGCGCATCCAGTCGATCCCGGCCGTCTACGCCTTCAAGGACGGGCGCCCGGTCGACGGCTTCGTGGGTGCCCTGCCCGACAGCCAGGTGAAGCAGTTCGTGCAGAAGATGGCCAAGCTGGCCGGCCCCAAGCAGTCGCCGGTCGAGGAAGCGCTGGTGATGGCCAAGGAGGCCATGACCGCGGGCGACATCGGCACGGCGGGCGACATCTATGCCCAGATCCTGGAGGCCGAGCCCACCAACGTGCTGGCGATCGCCGGCATCGCGCGCGTGCAGATCGAGGCCAAGGACCTGGAGGGCGCCCGCGAGGCCCTGGCCCAGGTGCCGGCCGAGCATGCCGGCCATGCCGAGATCGTGGCCGCCCGCTCGGCGCTGGAACTGGCCGAGGAAGGCGAGAAGGCCGCCGGCGCCTTCGCCGAGCTGGAGGCCAAGCTGGCCGCCAACCCGAACGACCACCAGGCGCGCTACGACCTGTCGATCGCCCTCTATGCCGCCGGCGACCGCGAAGGTGCGGTCGACCAACTGCTCGACCTCATCCGCCGCGACCGCAAGTGGAACGACGAGGCCGGGCGCAAGCAGCTCCTGAAGCTGTTCGAGGCCTTCGGCTTCAGCGACCCCCTGTCGATGGATGCGCGCAAGCGCCTGTCCTCGATCCTCTTTTCCTGACGCCTCGCAGCCTCCGGCAGGACCGCCCATGAGCCGCCATCCGTTCGACCCGGATTTCACGGCCCTGCCGCGGTCGATCCCGGTCTTTCCCCTGACCGGGGTGCTGCTGCTGCCGCACGGCAAGCTGCCGCTGAACGTGTTCGAGCCGCGCTACCTGCACATGGTGCAGGACGCGCTGGCGTCCGACCGCATCATCGGCATGATCCAGCCCCAGGAGGACGAGCGGGATGGGCACGCGCCCGCCCTCTACCGCACCGGCTGCGCCGGGCGCATCGTCTCGTTCAGCGAGACCGACGACGGCCGCTACCTGATCACGCTGTCCGGCCTCTGCCGCTTCGACGTGGCGAGCGAGGTCGCGACCACCCGCGGCTATCGCCGGGTGGTGCCGTCCTGGGACGCCTATGCCGCCGACATGGACGAGGAGCAGGCGCCGGAGCTGGACCGCGCGCGCCTGCTGAAGGCGGTCGAGGCCTATTTCAAGGCGCAGGGCCTGTCGGCCGACTGGGAGGCGATCAAGAGCACGCCCGACGGCCGCCTACTGGTGGCGCTCGCCATGGTGTGCCCCTTCGGACCCAGCGAGAAGCAGGCGCTGCTGGAGGCGGGCGACACCACCCGGCGGGCCGAGACCCTGATCGCGCTGATGGAGATGGCGGCGATCACCCCGCCATCGGCCGACGACCCCAGCCGCGTCCGCCATTGATCCGAGCCCGGCCGGAAATGTCATCCAGCCCCACCCAGCGGAGCCGCCCATGACCGAGCCGCGCCCCAGCGTCGACCCCAAGCTCCTGGAAATCCTGGTCTGCCCGCTGACCAAGAACGCCCTGGAGTACGACCCCGTGCGCCAGGAACTGGTCAGCCGGCATGCCGGCCTGGCCTATCCCATCCGCGACGGCATCCCGATCATGCTGGTCGAGGAAGCCCGCCAGATGGACGAGGCGGAGAGTGGCCATGCCGGTCAGGGGTGATAGCCCCGCCAGCTCCGCGGGCAATTTCCAGACCGCCCACTGGCCGCTGGAGATCCGTCTGCAGAAGGCCGAGCGGGCGCTGGAGATCGACTTCGACGACGGCAGCACCTTCCACTATCCGGCGGAGTTCCTGCGGGTCGAGAGCCCGTCGGCCGAGGTGCAGGGCCATGGCCCCGGGCAGAAACAGCTCGTCACCGGCCGGCGCGACGTGGGGATCCTGGCGCTGGAGCCGGTTGGCAACTACGCCATCCGCATCCGCTTCGACGACCTGCACGACACGGGCATCTTTTCCTGGGCCTATCTCTACGAGATCGGCCGCGACCGGGCGCGCCTGTGGGCAAACTACGAGGCAGCCGTGACGGCAGACGGAAAATCCCGCGATCCGCGCGCCTGACCGGAGTTTATCCTTCCTATTGACTAGTCGACCGGATATTTTCCGGCCATGGACGATATAGACCGCATTCTTCTCGACGCTGTACAGGCCGATGGCCGTCGCCCGCTGGCGGCCCTGGCCGAGCTGGCCGGGCTTTCGACCTCGGCCGTCAACGAGCGGCTGCGCCGGCTGCTGGCCGATGGCACGCTGGCCGGCATCCACGGCCGGGTGGATGCCCGCCTGGCCGGGTTCGACGTCTGCGCCTTCGTCGAGGTGCTGCTGGCGGCGCCCGGGGACGATGCGGGTTTCATCGCCGGCTGCCTCGGCGAGCCCCAGGTCCAGGAGTGCCACCATGTCACCGGCGACTGGTCGTACCTGCTGAAGGTGCGGGCGCGCACGACCGGCGACCTGGAGCGGCTGATCGGGGCCACCATCAAGACCTGGCCCGGCGTGGTGCGCACGCGCACGACGCTGGCGCTCTCCTCGCCCAAGGAAACCGCGGCCCTGCCCTGCGCCGCGCGGCCGGCATGATGATCCTCTTCGCCAAGGGCTTCGCGCTGGGGCTGGCCATCGCCGCCCCGGTTGGGCCGATCGGGCTGCTCTGCATCCGCCGCACGCTGGTGGACGGGCCGGCGCTGGGCTTTGCCACCGGCATCGGCGCGGCCACGGCCGATGCCGCCTATGGCGCGGTGGCCGGCTTCGGCCTGGCGGTCGTCGCCGACGCGATGACGGCGGCCCAGGGCTGGATGGCCGCATTGGGCGGGCTCTTCCTGCTGTGGCTCGGCTGGAAGACGGCGATGGCGACACCGGCGCCGCGGCCGGCCGGAGAAGGCGCGGCGCGGCCGGCCGGGCTTGTCCTCGCCTGGGCCACCACCTTCCTCCTCACCGTCACCAATCCTGCCACCATCCTCTCCTTCGCCGCCGCCTTCGCCGGGCTGGGGCTGGCGGAATGGGCGGGCGACGGCGTGGCGGCCATGGTGCTGGTGCTGGGCGTCTTCCTCGGCTCGGCTGCTTGGTGGCTCGGCCTGTCGCTGATGGTCGGGCGCTTGCGCGACCGGGTGACGCCGGCCGGCCTGGCCTGGATCAACCGCATCGGCGGCGGCATGCTCGTCGCCTTCGGGCTGGCGGCGCTCTACGCCGCGGTCTGAGCGAAGCGCGCCCGCGCGGCCCGCACCTGGCGGACCAGTTCCATCCGCACCGCGCCCGCGTCGGCACAAGGCTGGTCGAAGTCGACCCGCAGCACCTGGCCGCCCAGGCGCAGGTCGATGCCCTCGACGTCGACGCCGGTCATCCGCCAGCCCAGTTCGCGGCTGCCGCCCATGCGGGCATAGAGCTGGATGGCAGCCGCGTGGTCCTCGTTCATGTGGGCGACGATATCGGCCTCTGCCGCCGCCACGGCGGACGGCTCGGCGGGCGGCGCCAGGTCGCCGGCCGCAACCCAGCGGATGCGCCCGAACCCCGCCACCAGATGCGCCCGCTCCGGCACCAGGCGATGGAAGCGGAAGTCGCCGAAGCCGGCATAGAGGGCGGCGTCGGGGTGGCGGGCGAGGTAGCGATCACGCGCCGCCGGGTCGTCCGTCGCCTGGATGCGGCCCATGACCGACAGGCGCGGGCCGGCCAGCGGCCGGTCGAGCCCGGCCGTGCCGTCGAACAGCAGGCAGGCGCGGTCGTCGACGCCGAGGTTGCGGGTGTGCTCGGCCAGCCCCGACAGCAGGAGCAGCGGGCAGCCGGCCGCGTCCGTCGCCACCATCACGAGCGAGGCATAGGGCCAGCCGTCGCCGTCATGCTGCCCGGTCGCCAGCGTCGCCCGGTCGAGCGCGCGCACCAACCGACGCGCCGTGGTCGCGATGTCGTCCGTCATGGGCGGAACTGTCCCAGAACGGTGCCGGCTGGTCTACAGTCGCAACCCGAGCCTCCAACGGAAGCCGGCCGCCGATGACAGACGCCCCTGCCCTGCCGCCGTCCCTGTGGGCGGCAACCGCCCCGCCTGGACCGGCAACCCGCCCGCTGGCGGGCGATGTCACGGCCGACGTGGCCGTCGTCGGGGCCGGATATACCGGCCTGTCGACGGCCCTGCACCTGGCCCAGCGCGGCGCGTCCGTCGTCGTGGTCGAGGCCGCGGCCGTCGGCTGGGGGGCGTCGGGGCGCAACAACGGCCAGGTCATCCCGACCCACCCGCGGTTCGACCCCGACCATTTCGTGGCGATGCTGGGCCCGGAGAAGGGCGAGGCCTATGCAGCACTCGTGCGCGATTCGGCCGGTTACACCTTCGACCTGATCCGCCGCCATGGCATGGATTGCGAGGCCGAGCAGAATGGCTGGATCCAGCCCGCCCATCGCCCCGGCCGGGTGGCGCTGAGCCGCCGCCGGGCCGAGCAGTGGGGCCGGCGCGGGGCGCCCGTCGAAGTGCTGGACCGGCAGCAGACGGCGGCCGTCACCGGGTCGGACTTCTGGCATGGCGGCTGGCTCAACCGCGACGGCGGGCACGTGAACCCGCTGGCCTATGCCCGCGGGCTGGCCCATGCCGCGGTCGCTGCCGGCGTCCGCCTGCACGAGGCCAGTCCCGCGACCGGCCTGGCGCGCGATGGCCAGCGCTGGCGGGTGACGACGCCGGGCGGCGCCGTGCTGGCCGGCCAGGTGGTGCTGGCGACCAACGCCTATTCCGACGACCTGTGGCCCGGCCTGCGGCGGACGGTGATCCCCGTCCGCTCCTATCAGATGGCGACCCGGCCGCTGGGCGAGAATGTCCGCCGCAGCATCCTGGTCGGCAACGTCGCCCTGTCCGACACCCAGGGCGACCTGCACTTCTTCCGCTTCGACCGGGCGGGGCGGCTCGTTTCCGGCGGCGCGCTGGTGGTCCATGCCGGGCACGACGCCCGCCTGCGCCGGCGCATCGGCCAGCGGCTGCAGAAGGTGTTCCCGCAGATCGGCGAGGTCGCGTTCGACCATCTGTGGCACGGGTCCGTCGGCATCACCGCCGACCGCATGCCCCACCTGCACGAACTGGCGCCGGGCGTCGTCGCCTGGATCGGCTGCCAGGGCCGCGGCGTCGCCCTTGCCTCCATCCTCGGGCGGGAGATCGCGCGCTGGCTCGACGGCGGCGATGGCCGCGACATGCCGTTGCCGCTGTCGCCCCTGCGGCCGATCGCGGCGCACGGCTTCGCCCGCCGCATCGCGCGCGGGATGCTGCTGCTCTATCGCTGGCGCGACGGGCGAGGATAGGCCGTTCACATAACTTAAAGGCATGCATCGGCGAAATCTTGCGATTTGACCGGCACGCGCCCGGGACGCACGCTCCAGACCAAGTTAATCGCCGCAGCGCAGCGTTTCCGGCATGGAAAGGCCAGCCTGTGTGCCGAACAGGCTGGGGTCCGTGAAATGAAGAATCCACTATCCGGCAAGACTATCGGCAATATTTCCCGGCGCCATCTCTTGGGCACGGCGCTGGCGATCGGCGTGGTGCGGCCCGGCTGGGCGGCGGAGCCCGAGAAGCCGAAGACCCTGGTGGTGAATTCTTCGGGCGGCGTGGTGAACCGGGCCCTGCGCAAGGCGTTCTTCACCGAGTTCGAGCGCCGCTACGGTATCCGCGTCATCGACACCAGCCCGGCCGACACCGCCAAGCTGCGGGCGATGGTGGCATCCGGCAATGTCGAGTGGGACGTGACCGAGATTGCCGGGCAGGACGGCGTGCTGGTGGAGCGGCTGGGCCTGCTGGAGCCGCTTGATCATTCGATCATCGACCTGTCGCGCTTTCCCGAGAACCTGAAGAAGAACAAGTTCCTGTTCCCGCGCTCGGTCTATTCGACCGTGCTCGGCTACCGGAAGGAGGCGTTCAAGCAGGGCCACCCGGTCGGCTGGGCCGAGTTCTGGGACGTGAAGAAGTTCCCTGGCCGCCGCTCGCTGCGCAACCACCCGGTCGACAACCTGGAATTCGCGCTGCTGGCCGACGGCGTGCCGGCTGACAAGCTCTATCCGCTCGACCTCGACCGCGCCTTCCGCAAGCTCGACGAGATCCGCCCGCACATCAACGTCTGGTGGTCGGCCGGAGCGCAGCCGGCCCAGTTGCTGGTCGACGGTGAGGTCGACCTGGCGTCGGGCTGGAGCGGGCGTTTCTACGACCTCGTCATGAAGGATGCGCCGATCGGCATCGAGTGGGCCGGCGGCGCGGTGAAGGAAAGCGACTTCGCCATCCCCAAGGGCGCCAAGCACCCCTACTGGAGCCAGAAGTTCCTGGCCGTGATGGCCGAGGCCGAGCGCCAGGCGATCTACACCAACGAGCTGGGCTATCCCGGCCTCAACCTCGACCTGGTGAAGTTCGTCGAGCCCAAGGTCGTGCCGCTGCTCATCACCAACCCGGTCAACCTCGCCAAGCAGTTCTTCAACGACCTGACCTGGTGGGCGGACAACCAGGCCGTGGCACTGGATCGCTGGAACAAGTGGATGCTGAAGGGCTGATCCGGCCCCCAGCCATCCTTGCCGACAACCGCGATCACCAGGGCCTGGGACATTCCATGATCATCGACTATCGCGTGCGCGTGCCGATCGACGAGATCCGGCGCGTGATGATGACCGGCCACCTCAAGGGCTACAAGCGGGTCTACGGCGCGTCGGCGGGCCAGGTGGATTTCGACGCCTGGTGCGCCCGCCCGCTCGACGACTTCCTGGCCCACCTGGACGAGGCCGGCATCGACAAGGTCCTCTTCCAGGCCAAGGACGTGGAGACGACGTTCGGCGCCAAGCTGCCGAACGAGCTGGTGCACGCGGTCACCCGGCGCGCGCCCGGCCGCATCCTCTTCGGCGCCTCGGTCGACCCGCACAAGGGGCAGGCGGCACTCGACGAGATGGAGCATGCGGTGAAGGTGCTGGGCGCGGTCGAGGTGAACTTCCAGCTCTTCGAGCTGAAGCTGTTCGCCGACGACCCGCTGATGAAGCCGTTCTACACCAAGCTGTCGGAATGGGGCGTGCCGGCCGGCCTGCATACCGGCATGAACTTCTCCGACAGCATCCCGATGGAGTATGGCGACCCGATGCGCCTCGACCGGGTGGCGTGCGAGTTCCCGGACCTGAAGATCGTCGCCTGCCCGCCTGGCTTCCCCTGGGTCAACCAGTTGATCGCGGTCGCCTGGCGGCACCCCAACATCCATATCTGCACCGCCCCGGTGCGGCCGAAATACCTGGGCAAGCCCGGCACGGGCTGGGAGCCGCTGCTGACCTATGGCGACAACGTGCTGCAGGACCGGCTGATCTTCGGCACCTCCTGGCCGCTGCTGCCCTTCAAGCGCTCGATCGAGGAAATCCGCGCCCTGCCGCTGAAGCCGGCCACGATCGAGAAGTTCCTGGGCGGCAACCTGGCGAGGCTGCTGAATGTCGGCTGATGCCGGGCGGGTGCGGCCGCCGATCCTCGTGGTCGACGGCGCCCGCAAGACCTATGGCGGCGTGGTGGCGCTGGAACGCGTCAGCCTGACCGTGCATGAGGGCGAGTTCGTCACGCTGCTGGGGCCGAGCGGATCGGGCAAGACGACGCTGCTGAAGGCGATCGCCGGCTTCGAGGAGATCGACGAGGGCCGCATCGCGCTGGGCGGCCAGGACATCACCGACATGCCGCCGGCCGGCCGCGGCATCGGCATGGTGTTCCAGAACTATGCGCTCTTCCCCCACCTGACGGTCGCCCGGAACATCGCCTTCCCGCTGGAGATGCGTGGGGTCGCGCGCCGCGAGATCGACCGGCGCGTGGCCGAGATCCTGGAGCTGGTGGAACTGGGCGGCTATGGCGGCCGCCTGCCCCGCCAGTTGTCGGGCGGGCAGCAGCAGCGCGTGGCCCTGGCGCGCGCCACCGTCTTCAACCCGCGCCTGCTGCTGCTGGACGAGCCCTTCAGCGCGCTCGACCGCAAGCTGCGCGAGAGCATGCAGGTGGAGCTGCGCCACCTGCAGCAGCGGCTCGGCCTCACCACCGTCTTCGTCACCCATGACCAGGAAGAGGCCCTGCTGCTGTCCGACCGCATCGCGGTGATGAGCAACGGCCGGATCGAGCAGCTCGACCGCCCGACCGCCATCTACGAGCGCCCGGCCAGCCGCTTCGTCGCCGGCTTCGTCGGCGAGGCCAACCTGCTGCGCGGCACGCCCGACGGCGAGCGCGACGGCCGGCCCACCGTGATGCTGGAAAGCGGCGAACGGCTGGTGGCGGGCGACCTCGCCCGCCTGGACGCACCCTTGCAGCTCGTCGTCCGGCCCGAGCGCATCCGCTGGGTCGCGCGCGCTGAGGAGGCCGACAACGCCTTTTCCGCCACCATCGTCGAGCATCTTTATCTGGGGCAGGACAGCAAGTACCGGGTGCGGCTGCAATCCGGCCTGGAACTGGTCCTGCGCACCCAGGGCACCGGCACCGACCACCACCCGGCCGCGGGCGAGAGCCGCATGGTCGGCTGGGATGCCGCCGACGTGCGAGGCGTGCCGTGCAACTGACCGGTGAAAGACCGGCCGCCGGGCAGCGGCGCCTGTCGCGGGCGGGCCGCCAGCGCCTGCTCTACGCCCTGCTGGCCGCCCCCGGCTTTCTCCTGCTGGCGATCGTCTTCGCCTACCCGCTCGTCGACCTGATGCGCCTCAGCATCGAGAACGGGACGCTGGCCCACTACGAGGAGGTCTTCTCGGGCGGGCTCTATGTCGGCGTCTTCTGGAACACGGTGCGGATCGCGGGCTTGGTCACGTTGCTCTGCGCCGTCCTGGGCTATCCCGTGGCCCACTTCCTGGCGACCGCCCCCCGGGGCTGGGCGCTGTTCGGGCTGCTCTGCGTCGTGCTGCCGTTCTGGACCAGCCTCCTGGTGCGCACTTATGCCTGGATGATCCTGCTCGGCAACAACGGCATCATCAACAAGCTGCTGGTCTCGACCGGCCTGATCCAGAAACCGCTGCCGCTGCTGCACAACGAGTTCGGCGTCGTCGTCGGCATGGTGCACGTGCTGCTGCCTTACTTCGTCTTTCCGGTCTATGCGGTGATGCTGCGCGTCGATCGCAACCTGATGGCCGCGGCCGAGGGGCTGGGCGCGCCGATGTGGCAGGTGCTGCGCCGCATCTACCTGCCGCTGACCATGCCGGGCGTCGTCGCCGGCGCCACGCTCGTCTTCATCCTGGCGCTGGGCTTCTTCATCACGCCGGCCCTGCTGGGTGGCGGCAAGGTGATGATGGTGGCCCTCCTGATCGAGCAGCAGGTGGCGCAGATGCTGAACTGGGGCCTGGCGTCGGCCTTGTGCATGGTGCTGGTGGCGGCCATCCTCGTCTCCTACGCCGCCATCAAGCAGCTGGGCCGGAGCCGCACGGCATGACCGCCCGCCGCCGAGGCAGCCGCGGCCGCCGCGCCGCGCGCATCACCCTCTATGCCTGGAGCGGGCTGGTCTTCCTGTTCCTGCTGCTGCCGCTGGTCGTGGTCTTCCCGATCTCCTTCAGCGACTCAGCCTACCTCCAGTTCCCCCCACCGCGCTATTCCCTGCGCTGGTATCGCGAGTTCCTGGCCGATCCCAACTGGCTCGACGCCACCTGGCGCAGCGTCAAGATCGGCTGCGTGACGGCGGTGGCGGCGACCATCCTGGGCACGCTGCTGGCGATCAGCCTCGTGCGCGGCACCTATCCGGGCAAGGGGCTGCTGGAACAGTTCGTCATGGCGCCGATCGCGCTGCCCAGCATCGTCTACTCGGTCGCCGCCTATAAGCTGTTCTCGACCTTCCAGCTCGTCGGCTCCTGGCAGGGGATCGCCGTCGCCCACACCATCCATGCGCTGCCGCTGGTGGTGCTGGTGGTCGGCGCCTCCCTGCGCACGGTCGACATCGCGACCGAGATGGCGGCCCAGGGGCTGGGGGCAAGCTGGTTCACGGCCCTGCGCCGCATCACCCTGCCGCAGATCCGCCCGGCCCTGGTCTCGGCCGCCTTCATCGCCTTCATCAGCTCGTTCGACGAGCTGGTCATCGCGATGTTCCTGGGCGGGATCAACATGACCCTGCCGAAGAAGATGTTCGACAGCATCCTCTTCGAGATCGACCCGACCATCGCCGCCGTATCGGTCCTGCAGATCGCGCTCGTCGTCATCGTCCTGCTGGTCATCGGCCGCTTCGGCTCCGGCGTCCGCCCGGCCGCCTAGGCCGCTTCCTTCTCCCCGTCATTCGCTGGTGCAGTCGCGATGAAGAACGACGTTCGCCTTCAGGATCTCCCGCCCGTGGCGGAGCGGTTCCGCCGGATCGAGGCCGAGCCGCTGCCGGCCAACCTGGGGGCGCTGCTCGACCAGCTAGCGGGCGAGGTGCCCGACCGCGAGGCGTGGTGCTTCTTCGAGACTGGCGAGCGCATCACCTATGGCGAACTGCGCCTGGCGGTGAACCGTCTGGCCAACGGGCTGCTCGCCATCGGCATCGGCCACGGCAGCCATGTCGGCATCATGCTGCCGAACCTGCCGGCCCTGCCGCTGACCTGGCTGGCGCTGGCGCGCATCGGCGCGGTGATGGTGCCGGTCAACGTGCGCTACACCGCCCACGAGCTGGAATATGTGCTGACGGACAGCGAGGCGGCCTTCCTCGTCTTCCACCAGGAATTCCGACCCACCGTCCGCGAACTGGCCGCCGCCCGGCCCGACCTGGGGACAAGCCTGATCGCCGTCGGCGGCCCGGTCGAGGGCGCCCACGCTTGGGAAAGCCTGG
Source organism: Stella humosa (assembly GCF_006738645.1). Lineage (GTDB taxonomy): Bacteria > Pseudomonadota > Alphaproteobacteria > ATCC43930 > Allostellaceae > Allostella > Allostella humosa. The sequence continues at coordinate 4,667,160 of NZ_AP019700.1, forward strand.
CGACGGGCCAGTCGGATGCGTGGGCGGGCCAGCGCGAACCCGATGCCGACGACCTGCTGAACATCCAGTACACGTCCGGCACCACCGGCTTCCCCAAGGGCTGCATGCTGACGCAGCGCTACTGGCTGACGGTCGGCCGGGTGCATGCCCACTGCGACGCCCAGACCTACGAGCGCATCCTGATCAGCCTGCCCTTCTTCTACATGACCGGGCTGTGGCAGCTGATGATGGCCTTCAACCAGCGCGCCGCCGTCCATGTCGCCCAGCGCCAGAGCGGCAGCCGCTTCATGGACTGGGTGCGCGAGCAGGAAATCGACTTCTGCATCTACCCGACGCTGGCCTACAAGCAGCCGCCATCGGCCGAGGACGGCGGGCATCGCGTGAAGCGGGCCAACATCTACGGCTTTCCCGCCGGCGACCATGCCGGGCTGGAGGCGCGCTTCGACTTCCATGCGCGCGAGGGCTTCGGCATGACCGAGATCGGCTGCGGCACCATCGTGCCGCTGGAGGCGGTCGACATGGTGGGCACCGGCACGGTCGGCATCCCTGCCCCCTTCCGCGAATGCCGGGTGGCCGACGAGGCGGGGCGGACCGTGCCGGTCGGCCAGGTCGGCGAGCTGCTGGTGCGCGGCCCCGGCATCCTGAAGGGCTACTATCGCAAGCCCGAGGCGACGCGGGATGCCTTCTGGGGCGACTGGTTCCGCACCGGCGACCTCTTCCGCCAGGACGAGCGCGGCTACCTCTACATCCTCGGCCGGACCAAGGACATGGTCCGCCGCTCGGGCGAGAACATTGCCGCCCGCGAGGTCGAATCGATCCTGCTGGAGATCCCCGAGATCGCCGAGACCGCCGTCGTCCCGGTGCCCGACGACACGCGCGGCGAGGAGGTGAAGGCCTATGTCGTCCTGCAGCCGGGCCTGACGGCAGCCGACGTGCCGCCGGAGCGGATCGTCGCCCACTGCCAGGGCAAGCTCGCCGTCTTCAAGGTGCCGCGCTACCTCGAATACCGCACGACGCCGCTGCCGCGGACGGAATCCGGCAAGATCTCCAAGCCGCCGCTGCTGCGCGAGAAGGCCGACCAGCGGACCGGAAGCTGGGATCGCCTCGACGGCCGCTGGCGGCCCTGACGAGTCAGGCTGGGGTATCGGGCGGCGCCACCGGCACGGGCCAGTCGCGGGCGGCCGCCTTCAGCATCGGCACGAAGGCGTTCAGCAGCTTGCTGCGCTCGCGCGAGCGGGGATAGAGCAGCTTGAACTGGTAGCTGATGGCCGGGCGGAACGGCCGTGCCACCACGCCGCTGCCGGCGAAGTCCGCGGCCGAGAAGGGGTCGACGATCGCCACCCCCAGCCCCTGGGCGACCAGGCTGCAGGCCGAGGCCGAGTTGAAGACGCGGCCGATGATGCGCCGGCGAATGCCGAGGGAATCGAACATCTCGTCGACCGCGTCCTGGATGCGCCCCTCCGACCCGAAGGAGATGAAGCGCTGGCCGGTCAGGTCGTCGGCCGCGATCCAGGGCCGCGCCGCCAGCGGGTGGTCGGCCGGCAGCGCGCACACGGCCTCGACCGTGCGCAGCGTCTCGGTCTCGATCGCGTCATGGTCGATCGAATGCATGGCGATGCCGAGGTCGATGCGGTTGGTGACGACCCACTGCATGATCTTGTTCGAGCTGCGCACCTGGTAGGAGAAGTTGACCGCCGGCCGGGCGCGCAGGAAGCGGCCGACCACTTCCGGCAGCAGGCGGTGGCCCAGCGCCAGCAGGCTGGCGATCGCCAGCGTGCCGGAGCTGAGGGAGCGCAGCTCCTCCGCCAGGCGGGCGACGTCCGTCAGCCCGACCAGCAGGTGCTGGGATTCCTCGTAGAGGCGATGGGCTTCGGGCGTCGCCACCAGCCGCCGGTGCTCGCGCCGGAACAGCACGAGCTGGATGTGCCGCTCCAGCGTCGCCAGCAGTTTGCTGACGGCCGGCTGCGACAGATTCAGCCGGCGCGACGCCCCGGTGACCGAGCCCGTCTCGATCACCGCGCAGAGCACCTCGAGCTGGCGGAGCGTGACCATCGGCCGAGCGGGCGCCTAGCTGCGCCGGGCACCCGCCAGGAGCGCCACGTTGCCATGCAGGTGCAGCGGCTGGAACGCCAGGCCGGCGGCCGCGAACCAGGCACCATAGTCCGCCAGCGTCGCCGGCCGGTTGTCCTGCCCCAGGTCATGCTCGTAGGCGGCGAAGTCGGCGGCCGAGCGCATGCCCTCGCCATGGATGCGTTCCAGCCGGTCCCAGATGCTCTTCTGGAGGGGGAACAGCGCCGGCTCGGTCAGGCGAATGCGGTCGTGCAGCAGGAACACGCCACCCGGCGCCAGCCGGCCGGCAGCCCAGGCGATCGTGCGCGCCTTGGCCGCGTCGTCGAGATCGTGGAAGGTCAGCACCGTGACGATGAAGCGCCAGGGCCCCTCGATTCCGCCGATCGCGGCGATGTCCGACAGGTCGCCCTCGACCAGGCGTGCCGAGGCGCCCCAGGGCTTCAGGTTGGCCGCGGCCGCCGTCAGGCTCTCGCCCTTGCGGTCGACGCCGACATAGGCGAGGTCGGCGCGCCTAGCGTGCAGCAGATGGCCCAGATAGCCGGTGCCGCAGCCGAGATCGAGGACGGCGTCGCCCGGCCTGGCCAGGTCGGCGACGGCACCCGCCAGCAGGTCGAGCTGTTCTGCCCGCGTCGGGTGGCGGCGGATGGGATCTTCCATGGGCATGCTTTCAGTTGCCGCTTCGCACGTCGTCGTTGCGGAAGAGCGGTTGGGAGCCCCCGCCGCGGCCGGACGGCGCCGGAGCGGGACGCGAGAAAAGTTCGCCGAACCAGCCGCCGCCGCGCCGGTCGTCGGCCACGGGCGGCGGCACCATGGCCATAGGCGGCGCATAGGACGGGAACGGCCGGGGCTGGGTGCCCTTCACCGCCTCCTGCATGAAGGCGCGCCAGATGGTGGCGGGCACCGAGCCACCCGTCACGCCCTTCATCGGCTGGCCGTCGTCGTTGCCGACCCAGACGACGGCCACCAGGTCCGGTGTCCAGCCGACGAACCAGGCGTCGCGATGATCCTGGGTGGTGCCGGTCTTGCCGGCGGCCGGCCGGCCGATGTTGGCCGCGCGCGCCGTGCCGCGCTCGATGGTGCCGGACAGCATGCGGTTCATCTCGGCCGCATAGTCCGCCTGCACCACCCGGCCGGGGCCGGAGCCGCTGCGGCGGTAGAGGATGCGCCCCGTCCGGTCGCGGATCTCGCGGATGCCATAGGGGATGGCGCCGTTGCCGTCGTTGGCGAGCGGCGCCAGCGCGCCCGCCAGCTCCACCGGCGACACCTCGCTGGTGCCGAGCGCCAGGCTGGCGTCGCGGCCGAGCTCGCTGGTGATGCCCATGCGATGGGCGACCGCGATCACCCGCTCCACGCCGATGCGCTGGACGAGCTGGACCGCCACCGTGTTGATCGACTGCGCCAGGGCGTCAGCCAGGCTCATCTCGCCGAGGTAGCGGCCGTTGAAGTTCTTCGGCGACCAGTTCTTCACCCGCACCGGCTGGTCGACCACCAGCGTCTCGGCCCGCCAGCCCGATTCCAGGGCGGCCAGCCACACGAACGGCTTGAAGGACGAGCCCGGCTGGCGCTGCGCCTGGGCCGCGCGGTTGAACTGGCTTTCCGCATAGTCGCGGCCGCCCACCATCGCCTGCACGCCGCCATCGGGCGCCATGGCGACCAGGGCCGCCTGCCCCACCCCGCCCTTGGCCCCCTCGACCGACAGGCCGTTGGCGACGGCCCATTCCGCCAGCCCCTGCATGCGCGGCTGGAAGGTGGTGACGACCGTCAGGTCGTCGGTCGCCTGGCCGACATATCCGGCCACCTGCTCCATCGCCCAGTCGGCGAAGTAGCGGTTGCCCTGGGACGGGCCGGAGACGCGGGCGAGCTGGCTGCGGTTGGTCTTGGCGGCCTCCGCCTCGTTGCGCGTCAGGAAGCCCGCCTCGACCATATTGTCCAGCACCTCGCCCGCGCGCGCCGCCGCCAGGTCCGGGTCGCGCAGCGGGTTGAGGCGCGAGGGCGCCTTGGGCAATCCTGCCAGGACGGCCGCCTCGTAGAGGCTGAGCTTCGTTGCCGGCTTGGCGAAATAGCGCCGGGCGGCGGCGTCGATGCCATAGGTGCCCGAGCCGAAATAGATCCGGTTCAGGTAGATGGTCAGGATCTCGTCCTTGGTGAAGCGGCGCTCCAGCCAGAAGGCGAGGAGCGCTTCCTGCACCTTGCGCCGGGTCGTGCGGTCCTGGGTCAGGAACAGGTTCTTGGCGAGCTGCTGGGTGATCGTGCTGCCGCCTTCCACCACCCGGCCGGCACGGATGTTCTGGTAGATGGCGCGCGCCACGCCCAAGAGGTCGACGCCGAAATGCTGGTAGAAGCGCCGGTCCTCGGTCGCCAGCAGGGCCGCCGGCATGTGCGAGGGCAGGTCGCGGAGTTGGACGGCCTCGCCATGGACGTCGCCGAAGGTCGCCATGACGCTGCCGTCGACCGCCAGCAGGGTGACGCTCGGCCGCCGCTCCACCCCGGCCAGGTTGCGCGTGTCGGGCAAGTCGTAGGCGTACCAGGCGACGACACCCAGCACCGCCACCAGCCCCCAGATGCCGAGGATCATCGTCCAGCGGAAGAGGAACCCCATCACCGACCGGCGCCGTTTCGGCCGCTTCGGCCCCGCTTCACCCGCCCCCTGCTCGGCCACGTTCTGCTCCTGCCCTGGCCCCCGGCTGCGACTCCGGGCTTCATCCGGGCGATGGTATCGCCAGCCGGATGGCTATTTTCAGGCGTATCGGCGCCCTCAGCGCGGCTGCATGCGGATGGCGCCGTCGAGCCGGATGCACTCGCCGTTGATCATCGTGTTCTCGACGATGTGGCGGGCGAGGCTGGCATATTCCTCCGGCGTGCCGAAGCGGCTGGGGAAGGGCACGCTGGCGGCGAGGCTGTCCTGGACCGCCTGCGGCATGCCGAGCAGCATCGGCGTGGCGAAGAGGCCGGGCGCGATGGCGTTGACGCGAATGCCCGAGCGGGCGAACTCGCGCGCGGCCGGCATCGTCAGCGCCACCACGCCGCCCTTGGAGGCGGCATAGGCGGCCTGGCCGATCTGTCCCTCGAAGGCCGCGACCGAGGCGGTCGACACGATCACGCCGCGCTCGCCATCGGCCAGGGCTTCCAGCCCCTGCATGTCGGCGGCCACCAGCCGCATCATGTTGAAGGTGCCGATCAGGTTGACCTCGATCACCCGGCGGAAATCGTCGAGCGCCACCGCCCCGTCCCGGCCGACGATGCGCTGGGCGGGCGCGATGCCGGCGCAGTTGACGAGGATGCGGGCGGCCCCATGGCGCTCGCGCCCCGCCGCCACGGCGGCTGCCCCGGCCTCGGCGCTGGTGACGTCGGCGGCTACCGCCAGCCCGCCGATCTCGCCCGCCACCTGCTCGGCCGGGCCGGCCTTCACGTCGACCACGGTCACCCTGGCACCAGCCGCCGCCAGCATCCGCGCCGTAGCTGCCCCCAGCCCCGACCCACCACCCGTGACGATCGCGGCAACCCCGTCGATTTTCATGGTCCTGTTCCCCGGCCAAGTTCGATGCAGCGTCTTAGCAGCCCTGCGCGTCCCGGTCATTGTGGCACGAACGCTCGAGCACGACGCGCGGGGCGGGCTTGCGGGTGCGCGGGGCCGCCGCCTAGAACATCGCCATGCCCAGATCCCACGCGGCCCGACCCAACCTCGCCGATGTCCCCCGCCCCGCCCTGATCCTGGGATTCCTCGGGCTGATCCCTTTCGTGGCGGGCGCCGCCGGCGCCTGGGTGCTGGAGGCCGGGCAAGCCGGGCTCGCCATCCCGCTGCAGTTTTTTTACGCCTCGGCGGTCCTGTCCTTCCTGGGGGCCGTCCATTGGGGCCTGGCGATCGGCGACTTCGGGCCGGAGCCAAACGGCACGAGCTGGGGCCGGCTCGGCTGGAGCGTGATCCCGGCGCTGGCCGGATGGCTGCTGACGGCGCTGGAGTTCGAGCCGGTCACCATGGGCACGGCCCTGACGATCGCCTTCCCGATCGTCCTGGTGGCCGACATAGTGGCGACGCGCCGCGGGCTGGCGCCGGACTGGTATCCGGCGCTGCGCATCCCGCTGACGGTCATCGCCACCCTGGCGCTGGCGGCGTCCACCCTGCGCTTCGTTTTCCCGCCCGGCGCCTGACGGGCGATCAGGGCCGGCTGCGCGGCACCGTGGCGCTGGCGGTGGTGGCCGCCCGGACGCGGCTGACCTTGGCCTCGCGGTGGGCGATGTAGAGACCCGACAGGCCGATGATGGCCGCACCCAGGAAGGTGTATTCGTCCGGCCACTCGGCGAAGAAGATCAGCCCCAGCAGGGCCGAGAAGGGCAGCCGCAGATAGTCGAAGTTCATCACCACCGTGGCGTCGGCCACGGTGAAGCTGCGCGTCAGCGCCATGTGCCCGAGCGAGCCCATCGCCCCCATGGCAATGATCCACGGCCACATGTCCCAGGCCGGCCATTCCCACACGAACAAGGCCGGGATGAGCAGGAAGGGCGTGTAGTAGAGCGCCATCCAGGTGACGATGGCGTTGGCGGGCTCGGTCCGCGACAGTTGCTTGATGACGATGGTGTTGAGCGCGCTGGAGGCCGCCGACAGCAAGGCCGCGATCATGCCGGCATCGAGCGGCGTCCACCCCGGCCGCAGGATGACGACCGCCCCCAGGAATCCCACGATGATCGCCGACCAGCGGCGCATGCGCACCACCTCGCCCAGGAAGAACACCGCCAGCACGGTCGTGAACATGGGCGCGGTGAAGCTGAGCGCGGTCGAGGTGGCGAGCGGCAGGTGGGCGATGCTGTAGAAGGACGCCAGCATGCCCAGCACCCCCACCACCGCCCGGCGCAGGTAGAGCGGGTTGTGCCGGCCGAGCCCGGCGCGGCCGCCGCGGATCATCAGCGGCACCATGAAGAGCAGCCCGAAGAAGATGCGGAAGAAGGCCGCCTGGAAGGGCGGCAGCCCGCGCTCGGCCGTCAGCCAGCGGATCAGCGTGTTGAGGCAGGAGAAGAGGATCGCCGCGATCAGCATCCAGATCGCCCCCTGGATGGGGGGCGGCAGGTCATTCATCCAATGGTCGAACTGGCGCTTCAGGGGCATGGGAACCGGGTCCGGGTCTGGGGGCGGGCAGAGCACCCTCGGATCGGGGCTTCGGGCGGGCGGGTTCAAGGCTAAGTGGTGGCGGCCGGCCGTACCAGCCTTGATCGACGCAATCCGTGGCACTTCGGCCGATTGCCCGCGGCCTGCTAGCATGGCACCCGCCCAATCCCCGCCCGGAGCATCCCGATGTTTGCAGCATGCCGCTGGCTGAACGAGCCGGCCGACTGGCGGCTCGGCCCCGATGGCCTGTCCGTCACCACCGACGGCCAGACCGATTTCTGGCGCCAGACCCACTACGGCTTCGTGCGCGACAGCGGGCATTTCTTCGGCCGCCCGGTCGAGGCGCCGTTCGTGGCGACCTTGCGCGTGCGCGCCCGCTACCAGGCGCTCTACGACCAGGCGGGCATCATGGTCCGCGTCGATGAGAGCCACTGGATCAAGGCCGGGATCGAGCAGGTCGACGGGGCCGCCACGCTGGGCAGCGTCCTGACCGCCGGCCGGTCGGACTGGGCGACCGGCCCCTTTGCCGGCGACCCCGCCGACCTGTGGCTGCGCGTGGAGGTCGGAGCCGGCGTCCTGCAACTCCACGCGTCGCCGGACGGCCAGCGCTGGCAGCTCGCCCGCATGTGCCCGTTCCCAGAGGCCGCCAGCTACGCCGTCGGGCCGATGTGCTGCACGCCCGAGCGGGCCGGGCTGGAGGCGATCTTCAGCGATTTCACGGTCGGGCGGCAGGCTGCGCCGAAGTAGCGGCCCGCGGCCCATCGTCCGCCGGCCGGCGCCGTATCCGCTCCTGCGTCACCCGGTTGCGCCCGGCCTGCTTGGAGCGATATAGGCACTGGTCGGCGAGTTCGAAGATCGAGCCCGGGTTCATCGAGCCGCGGAAGAGCGCTACGCCGAACGAGGCCGTGACGACCCCGCCGGGGTTGCCGGGATGTTCGATGCGGAGCCGTTCGATCGCCGCGCGCAGGCGCTCGAACATGGCGCCGGCGCCGTCTGCCGAGCGGTGCTTGCCGATGACCACGAACTCCTCCCCGCCGATGCGGAACAGTTCGTCGTCCTCGCCGCCCAGCGCGGTGGACAGGGCTTCGGCGATGCGGACGAGGACCGAATCCCCCGCGGCATGGCCGTATCGATCATTGTATCCCTTGAAATGGTCGACATCGATGATCGCCATGCCCTTGAGGAGCCCGTCGTCGGGCCGCAGGACGAAATCGGGAAACCGCCTGGCATAGGCGCGGCGATTGGGGATGCCGGTCAGCGGGTCGCGCCGCGCGTGCCAGGCCTCGGTCACATCGGTGAATATCCAGATGCGCCCATGATCGCGCTCGGCCTGCATGAAGGGCACGCTGCGCCGGGACATGATCCGACCGTCCTTGAACGATACGAAATCCTGAGTGCGCTCGTGCGAGCCGTAGAGCCGTTCAACCTCGGCCTGGAAGGCGGCAGGATCCTCGATCTGTTCCATGGCGTGGCGCAGCAATGCGGCCTGGTCGCCCGACTGGACGAGGCCGGCCGGCATCTGCCAGAGCTGCTCGAACGCCTTGTTGGCATAGACCAGGGTCCGTTCCGGGCCGATCAGCAGGACGCCATCCGGCAACAGGTCGAGGGTACGCTCGAACACGGAGCGGATTTCCTCCGGCTCGCTGGCCTCGGGCAGCCTGGTCGCAACCGGGTCGGGCAAGCCGGCCGGTACGACCGAGATTGCAATGTCCATGTCCGGGGCGACCCGCAGAAGCAGGCGGATCAGGTGTTCCAGGTCGGTGTCGGCTGCCTTGCCACGACGGATGCGGTCCAACTGGGCAGCGGAATTGCCCGCCCCCGCATCGGCCGTCGCGGGCGACAGGCCATCGGAATCCAGCAGGGCCACGATCCGTCGCGCCAATTCCTGCCGCAGCCGCGCCACGGCGGCATCCGTGCGCCCACCGGCGCCGGTCCGGGAGGTCACGTCCAGCCCCTCCGAACTTCCATTCGGTATCTCCCCTTCCCGGCGCCGACTGGCCGTGGCGGGATGCTAGTGCATGTCGCCGGCCGCCGCCGACAGAATCCTCGGCGAATTTTATACCGACCGGGCCGCCATCATCCGGAACATCGAGCGATACGCGTCGAGCGCCAGGTCGGCGAGCGCGCAGGCGTCCTCGATGGCGTGCCATTCCAGGGCGGTATGCTCGTCGTTTGCCAACCGGGGTTCGCCGCCGGACCAGGACCGCACGACGTGCATGTGGTAGGTCGCCTCGCCCCTCGCCTGGGGACCGGTGTCCGCCACCGTGCACAGGCTCTCCCAGGCGACTGGGACGATGCCGAGTTCCTCGGCCAGTTCCCGGCGCAGGGCCTCGTCCATGCTCTCGCCGTTCTCGACCAGGCCGCCGATCACGTCCCATTTGCCGGCATAGGCCCGCCGGTGCGGCGACCGCAGCCCGAGCAGGACGCGCCCATCCGCCACCAGGATAGCGCACGCATAGTGCCGCATCGTCGTCCTCGTCCCGCCAGCCACCCCGTCCGGGGTCCCTTATCGTTGCGCCTGCGGGTGGCTGGCGTCTATACCCGGTCGGGACCCGAAAGCTTGGAGGATCGGCCTTGTCGGCACCGCTCTGGCAGCCATCGGCGGAGCGCATCGCTGCCGCGACCATCACCCGCTTCATCGACTGGCTGGCCGCGCGCGAGCCCTCGGCACCCACCGCGCACGCCTATGCCCCGCTCCATGCCTGGTCGCTGGCCGAGCCGATGCGCTTCTGGAACGCGGTGTGGGATTTCTGCAGCGTAGTCGGCGACAAGGGCCCAGCCCCCCACTTGGTCGACGCCGACCGGATGCCGGGCGCGCGCTGGTTCCCGGCCGCCCGCCTGAACTTCGCGCAGAACCTGCTGCGCCGGCGCGACGATGCGGACGCCATCGTCTTCTGGGGAGAGGCCGCCGTCCGGCGGCGGATGTCCTTCGCCGAGCTGTACGACGCCGTCTCCTCCACCGCCCAGGCGCTGGCGGCGGCTGGCGTCGGGGCCGGCGACCGGGTCGCGGGCTACCTGCCCAACATGCCCGAGGCCGTGATCGCCATGCTGGCGGCCGCCAGCATCGGTGCCATCTGGTCCTCGTCCTCGCCCGATTTCGGCGTGCAGGGGGTGCTCGACCGCTTCGGCCAGATCGAGCCCAAGGTGCTGGTCGCGGCCGAGGGCTACTACTACAACGGTCGGACCTTCGACCAGACCGACAAGCTGGCCGCCATCATGGCCGGCCTGCCCACGGTCGAGCGGCTGGTCGTCGTCGGCTACACCCGCGAGCGGGCGCCGCTGGACCGTCTCGGGCCCCGCGCGGTGCACTGGCAGGATTTCCTGGCGGCCCACCCGCCGGCCGACATCGCCTTTGCCGCCCTGCCCTTCGACCATCCGCTCTTCATCATGTACTCGTCCGGCACCACGGGCGTGCCGAAATGCATCGTCCACGGCGCCGGCGGCACGCTGCTGCAGCACCTGAAGGAACACCGGCTGCATTCCGACACCAGCCGCGACGACCGCGCCTTCTACTTCACCACCTGCGGCTGGATGATGTGGAACTGGCTGGTTTCGGCCCTGGCCGCCGAGGCGACCCTGCTGCTCTATGACGGCTCGCCCTTCCACCCGGACGGCAACGTGCTGTGGAACCTGGCCGACGCCGAGCGGATGACGCTGTTCGGTACGTCGGCCAAGTATATCGACGCGCTTGCCAAGGCCGGGCTGGAGCCGATGGCGACCCACGACCTCGGCACCGTGCGCGCGATCGCGTCCACCGGGTCGCCGCTGGCGCCGGAGGGGTTCGAGTACGTCTATCGCGCGGTGAAGAAGGACGTCTGCCTGTCGTCAATCTCGGGCGGGACGGACATCATCTCATGCTTCGCGCTGGGCAACCCGATCGGCCCGGTCTGGGCGGGCGAGCTGCAGGTGCGGGGCCTGGGCATGGCGGTCGCGGTCTATGACGACGAGGGCCGCCCCGTGCGCGAGGAAAAGGGCGAACTGGTCTGCACCGCCCCCTTCCCCTCCATGCCGATCTATTTCTGGAACGATCCCGCGGGCGCCAAGTACCGCGCGGCCTATTTCGAGCGGTTCCCCGGCATCTGGTGCCATGGCGACTATGTCGAGCTGACCGCCCATGACGGGCTCGTCATCTATGGCCGGTCGGACGCGGTGCTGAACCCCGGCGGCGTGCGCATCGGCACGGCCGAGATCTATCGCCAGGTCGAGCAGCTACCGGAGGTGGTGGAGAGCCTGGTGATCGGCCAAGACTGGGACCATGACGTGCGCGTGGTGCTGTTCGTGCGCCTCCGCGAGGGCATGGTGCTGGACGAGGCGCTGGCAGAGCGCATCCGCCGCCAGGTGCGCGCCAACGCCACGCCGCGCCACGTGCCGGCCCGCATCCTCCAGGTGGGCGACATCCCGCGCACCAAGAGCGGCAAGATCGTCGAGCTGGCGGTGCGCAACGTCGTCCATGGCCGGCCGGTGAAGAACATCGAGGCGCTGGCCAATCCGGAAGCGCTCGATCAGTTTCGCGACCGCCAGGAGCTGGCGGTCTGAGCGGCGCTGCCGGGGCTGCCACAAAGATTCCACTGTGCAACCCCGGCACCGTCGCGCAATTGTCCTTTCGACGCGGGGTTCGTTGCCCCGCGCACGCATGAACAGGGAGTTCGGCATGGCCTTGGCGTTCCGGAAGCTCTCCGCCGGGGTGGCGGCTGCTGCATTGCTGGTCTTCTGCACGCCGGCCGAGGCGGTCGATCAGGCGGCAATCAAGAAGGATGTCGACCAGATCATCACGGCCGTCCGCCGTGCCGCCGGCCCCGGGCCGGGGTTGCAGTTCGACGGCCAGGCGACGGTGCGCGAGCAGGCCGGCGAGGTCGTCGTCACCTTCCCCACCATCACCAGCAAGGGGCCGGAAGGCGGCATGGTGCTGCGGCCGATCACGCTGCGCATCAAGGACATCGATGCCGACCAGCAGCAGGTGACGATCCAGTTGCCGCCGCGCGTCGACGCGACCGGGCCGGACGGCAAGCCGATGCTGTCGCTGGTGATCGGCGCGCAGAACCTGGCCGGCGTGTGGCGCAAGTCGATCCAGAATTTCGAATCCCTCAACATGGCGCTCGACCGCGTGACGGTGCAGGACCCGGCCCAGAAGGCGCTGGTGGAGATCCAGCGCATCTCGGCCACCGGCGGCGTGAAGGAAGGCATCCCCGGCGTCTGGAGCGGGTCTATCAAGGTGGCCGTCGACGGCACTAAGGTGGCCGCCCCCGACGGCACGGCCGTCACCATCGGCAGCACCTTTTATGAATATTCGCTGAAGGACGCGCGCCTAGTGGAGCTTGCGAAGCTGACGGACGCGGCCGGCGTCTCGCTGGCCAATCCGCGCCTGCTGATCTCCGGCGGGGCGGTCAGCCAGCAGCAGTGGCAGCAGATCATCGACATGGTGGCGCAGCTGCCGACTCTGGTCGGCGGCATGTCGATCCTCTACGGCGTCTCCGACCTCAGCATCACCCACCCGATGATGGGGCCGCAGCCGATGTTCCGGGCCGAGAACCTGGCCTTCGGCTTCGGCGTCGCCAATGACGGTGCCGGCGGCGCGTCGCTGTCGCTCGGCATCGACCTGAAGCGCATGCTGGGGCCGAGCGAGCTGCCGATCGACATCCCGGCCGTCGCCATCCCGCATTCCTTCGACCTGCGCATCGAGATCGACCAGTTGCCGACGGGCGCGGTGTGGGATGCCTTCTTCGGCACGCTGCGCCAGCAGTTCGCCCGCGCGCCCCAGGCCCGACCGGGCCAGCGCGCGCCCTCGCCCGAGGAACTGCTGGAGGGTGCCGCCGGTGCCGCCTTCGGCGCCAGCCTGCCGGTCGCCATGGACAGTTTCGCCAAGGCGCGCCCGCAGATCCATGTCCGCAGCCTATCGCTGGCGTTCCCGGAAGCGCGCATCGACGGCGTCGGCACGGTGCGCTTCGCGCCCGAGGCGCCGCAGATGGCCAGCGGCAGCTTCGACGTGAAGCTGGCCGGCCTCGACGACCTGATCGAGAAGCTGGGCCGCGCGCCCAAGAGCGACGAGGAGGCAACCGCCGTCGTGGCGCTCACCTTCCTGCGCGGCCTGGGCAAGCCGACGCCGGGCCCGGGCGGCAAGCCGATCTACGTCATCCAGATCCAGATGGCCGAGGACGGCAAGGTGATGGCCAACGGCATCGACGCCATGAAGGTGATCGAGCTGCTCGACAAGTCGCGCTGACCCGACCGCCGCGCCGCCGGGGCTCCACCCCGGCGGCGCGGGGTCACTTCGCCTTGGGCTTGGCCCGGGGCGGCAGCACCCCGCGGCCCAGGAACCAGGCCGGCACCATCGCGCAGATGAAGATGATCGAGACCGCGATGAAGGCGTCCTGGAAGGCCATCGTGTTGGCCTGCGCGTAGATGACGCGGCCGAGGAAATTGTAGGCCATGCCCGTGCGCTCCACGCCCTGGAGCCCGGCTTCCCCCACCAGACGCTTCAACTGGTCGATATAGGCCAGCGTGTCGGCGTTGCCCGCCGTCTGCGTCGCCGTCAGGATCTCGGCGTGGAAGGCGGTGCGGTACTCGATGATGAAGGCCAGGCCGTTCACGCCGAAGGCCGCGCCCATCATGCGGATGAAGTTGATGGCGCCCGAGCCCTGGCCGATCAGGCTGGCGGGCAGCGCCCGCAACGCGCTCGAATTGACGTTGGAGACGACGAACGCCAGGCCCGCGCGGCCGAAGGTGACGAGGAACACCATCATCCACCAGCCGGTGTTCACGTCGCAGCCGGCCAGGAAGAAGCCGGCCGTGGCGAAGGTGAAGAGGCCGAAGAGAATCGGCCCGTGCGGGCGGACATAGTCCGACAGCCGGCCGGCGATCGGGAACAGGAAGACCAGCACGATCCCGGCCGGCATCAGCATCATGCCCGCACCGGTCGGCGTGAGCTGCAATATCTGCTGGGCGAAGAGCGGGATCAGGTACATCGAGCCGAACATGCCGGCGCCGAACACCAGCGCCACCACCGAGGCGCAGGCGAAGCGCGGCACGCGGTAGAGCGCCATGTTCAGCATCGGCGTCGGGATGAACAGCTCCCACAGGATCAGCGCCACGGCGGCGATGATGGCGACCGTCACCAGCAGCACCAGCTCGATCGATTCCCAGCCCCAGCGCTGGCCGTTGGAGAGCGCGTTCAGCAGGCAGGTGACGGCGACCACGATCAGCGCCAGCCCGATCCAGTCGAAGCGCGTGCGCGGCGCGCTCATGTCGCGGCCCGGCAGGAAGACGAAGGCCATCATGATGCCGAGCGCGCACATCGGCAGGCTGCCGAGGAAGACGTAGCGCCAGCCGAAGGCATCGACGATCAGCCCGCCGAAGGTGGGGCCCAGCGCCGGGCCCAGGATCACCCCCATGCCGAAGATGCCGCTCGCCAGCCCGCGGTCGTTGGGCGGGAAGAGCTGGAAGATGGTCATGAGCGCCAGCGGCTGCGAGATGCCGGCGCACGCGCCCTGCACCACGCGCGCCAGGATCACCATCTCGATCACGTCGGCCGATTCGCCGACCAGGGCCGCCACCGAGAAGATGCCCATGGCGGCGATGAAGATGGCGCGCGCGCCGAAGCGGTCGCGCAGCCAGGCGACGGTCGGCATGGCCGCCGTGCTGGCCGCCAGGAAGCCGGTCGACAGCCAGTGCGCCTTGTCCTGCCCGACACCGAAGGCGCCCATCACGTCCGGGATGGCGACGTTAGTCATGGTCGAGGACAGGATGCTGGCCAGCATCCCGCACAGCACGGTGGCCGTCGCCAGCCACTTGTAGGCGGGGCCTAGCTCGGCGCGCCCAGCCTCAGCGACCGCCGACATCGACGACCACCTCGACCATCATCCCGGGCGACAGGAGGATATCCTTGGTTTCGATGTCGATGCGCACCGGCAGCCGCTGGGTGACCTTGGTGAAGTTGCCGCTGGGGTTGGGCGTCGGCAGCAGCGCGAAGTTGCTGGTGGCGGTGCTGCCGATCCGCGTCACCCGCCCGACGACCGTCTTGCCGGGATAGGCATCGACCTTGATGTCGACCGCCTGGCCGGCGGCCAGCCGGCCGATCTGCGTCTCGCGGATGTTGGCCTCTATGCGCACGTCGCGCGGGTCGTGCACCATGACGATGCGCTGGCCGGCATCGACGAACTCGCCCGGGCGCATGAAGCGCCGGTCGACCACGCCGTCGACCGGGCTGCGGATGGTGCGGTCCTCGACATCGGTGCGCACCCGGCCCAGGCGCGCCGTGACCTCGGCCTCGCGGTGGCGCAGGCGCTCGATCTCCTGTTGCAGCATGCCGATCTGCAGGCGTTCGGTCTCGACCTCGGCCTGCTTGGCACGCGCTCCGGCGACGTCGGCCTGGGCGCGCGCACTGGCGTGCTGGGCCTGGAAAAAGGCGGTCCGCACGCGATCCCAGTCGCGCTGGGCCATGACGCGCGCCTGCACCAGTTGCTCGCCGCGCTGGTACTCCTCGCGCGCCAGCGCCAGCTCGGAGCCGCGCGCGGCCAGCACCGCCTGGAGGGCCTGGACCTGGGCGCGCTCGCTGTCGGCGCGGGTCTGGGTGCGCTCCTCGATCAGACGGATCTCCGCCTCGGCGCGAGCGCGCTCGGCGGCAAAGCCCGCCTGCTCGGCCGCCAACTGCTGCAACTGGAACTGTCCGTCGCGCGCATCCACCCTGGCCAGGACCTGGCCCTTGGCGATGCGATCGCCCTCCTCCACCGCCAGTTCGACCAGCAGGCCGGCAACGCGGCTGGAGATCACGGTCATGTCGGCGACGATGCGGGCGTCGGTCTCGTAGACATGGACCGTGCGGTCATGCACCCAGTTCGCGGCGAACGCGATCAGGGCGGCGGTCGCCACCACCACGATGCCGATCAGCAGGCGCTTGCGCCGCTGCCGGGGATCGGCGACGCGGGTCGCGGTTCCAAGCTTCAGGTCCGGGGCGATGTCGTTCATCGACGTCGCTCGCCCGCGGTGAGGCGGCGGGCGCTACGCCAGCAGGGGAATGTCATCAGACCGAAGTTGTCCGCCGGCCCGGGCAGGGTCCGTGCGCCTTCCGTCATTGCAGGTCAAAAAAAGCTACACACCATGGCCCGTTTCGGTCGCGGTTTCCACTGCTTTCCCGCCGAAATCTTGTGCATGCATGCAGTCGCCGCGGGCATGGGACGGCGCGCGGCGTTGACAGCGGGGCCGCCCGCCCGGATCGTGCGACCGCCCCTTCACCAGCCGAGCCCGGTCACCGATGGACCTCTCCTTCACCCCGGAACAGGAAGCGATCCGCGCCCAGATCGAGCGCGTCTGCGGGCGCTTCGGGCTCGACTACTGGCGCGCGCGCGACGAGGACGGGCGCTTCCCGGACGAGTTCGTGGCCGCCATCGCCGCTGGCGGCTGGCTCGGCATCGCCATGCCGCCCGACTATGGCGGGGCGGGCCTGGGCATCACCGAGGCGGCCCTCATGCTGCAGACGATCGCCCAGTCGGGTGCGGCCATGGCGGGCGTGTCGGCGGTGCACATGAACATCTTCGGCCCGAACCCGATCGCCGTCTTCGGCACGCCAGAGCAGAAGGCGCGCTTCCTGCCGCCCTTGATCGCCGGCACCGAGCGTGCCTGCTTCGGCGTGACCGAGCCCGACGCCGGCCTCGACACCAGCCATATCGCCACCCGCGCCGTACTGGACGGCGACCGCTACATCGTGAACGGCCGCAAGATCTGGACCTCGACCGCCCAGAGCGCCCACAAGATCCTGCTGCTGGCCCGCACCACGCCGATCGACCGCTCGGCCCGCGCGATGGACGGGCTGTCGCTCTTCTATACCGACCTCGACCGCCGCCGCATCGAGGTGCGCGAGATCGCCAAGATGGGCCGCCACGCCGTCGATTCGAACGCGCTCTTCATCGACGGGCTGGAGATCCCCGTGGCCGACCGCATCGGCGAGGAGGGCCAGGGCTTCCGCTACCTGCTGCACGGCCTCAACCCCGAGCGCATCATGGTCGGGGCCGAGGCGATCGGCATCGGCCGGGCGGCGCTGGCGCGGGCCACCCAGTATGCCAAGGACCGCGTCGTCTTCGGCCGGCCGATCGGCCAGAACCAAGCGATCCAGCACCCGCTGGCCGAAAGCTGGATGGAGCTGGAGGCGGCCGACCTGATGATCTTCAAGGCGGCCAGCCTCTACGACCAGGGCCGGCCCTGCGGCGCCGAGGCCAACGCCGGCAAGTATCTGGGCGCCGAGGCCGGCTTCCGCGCCTGCACGCGCGCCGTGATGACCCATGGCGGCTACGGCTATGCGGCCGAGTTCCACGTCGAGCGGTTCATGCGCGAGGTGATGATCTGCCGCATCGCCCCGGTCAGCCCGGAGCTCATCAAGTGCTACGTGGCCGAGCGCGTGCTGGGGCTGCCGCGCAGCTACTGAACCGGCTCCAGGAACGTCCGCTCCTCCGACAGGATGAAGCGCAGGCGCTGGGCCACGGCGAAGTTGGCCCGGCCGGCCGGGTCCTGCTTCAGGCGGGCGCGATAGGCCTCGTAGGCGGCCAGGCTGTCGAACGCAATCAGGGCGAGCGCCACATTGTTGGTGCCCTCGTGCGGCAGGAAATAGCCGAGCAGGTCGCCGCCGCAGGCCGGGATGATGGTCAGCCAGTTGCGGGCGTACTCGGCAAAGGCATCGCGCTGGAACGGGTCGATGACGTAGCGGATGCAGCAGGTGACGGCCATGGCGGGCCTCCTCGAGCGGGTTGACGACGGGCCCGAAGATACCCCTTGGGTCGACGCCAATGCTTCGACTAGGATCGAAGCATGAAGGTTGGACCGGACATCGCCGTGGTCGGCGCCCTGCTGGGCGACCCGGCGCGCGCCAACATGATGACGGCACTGGCGGGCGGCGTGGCGCTGACCGCGGGCGAGCTGGCGCGCGAGGCCGGCGTCACCGCCCAGACCGCCAGCTCGCACCTGGCCCGCCTGACCGCCGGGGGCCTGGTCACGGTCCGCAAGCAGGGCCGCCACTCGTACTTTTCGCTGTCGGGGGACGACGTCGCCCGGG
This sequence comes from Stella humosa, assembly GCF_006738645.1. Lineage (GTDB taxonomy): Bacteria > Pseudomonadota > Alphaproteobacteria > ATCC43930 > Allostellaceae > Allostella > Allostella humosa. The sequence goes on from NZ_AP019700.1 coordinate 4,685,369, forward strand.
TGCTGGAGGGGCTGATGGGGCTGGCCCAGCGCACCGGACATCGCCGCACCCGCCCCGGCCCGGCCGAGCCGGCGCTGCGCGAGGCGCGCGTCTGCTACGACCATCTGGCGGGCGACCTGGGCGTGGCGTTGCTGGAAGGGCTGATCGCCCGCGGCCGCATCGCCCGCGAAGGCGACGGCATCGCCCTCACCCCCGAAGGCGCCGGTTTCCTCTCCGGCTTCGGCATCGACCTGACCGCACTCTCGCGCTCCCGCCGGCCGCTGTGCCGAAGCTGCCTCGACTGGAGCGTGCGCCGCAGCCACCTGGCCGGCGCCCTGGGTGCCGCCATCCTGTCCCAGCTCTTCGCGCTGGGCTGGGCCAGACGCGTCCCGGAAAGCCGGCTGGTGGAGTTTTCGGCCAGCGGCCGAGCGCAGTTTCACCAGACCTTTGCCCTGTCTCCCCCGACCCAGGAGTGACGTGATGTCCCGACTGACCGCCCTGGAAGCAGCCATCCAGGCCTATCTCGACACCATGTATGACGGCGATCTCGCCCGCTTCGACCAGGTGTTCCATCCGACCGCCCAGTTGCATGGCTGGCGAGAGGGCAAGGCGATCTGCTGGCCGCTGGCGCAGTATCGCGAGCTGACCGCCGGCCGCCCATCGGCCAAGGCGTCGGGCGCCCAGCGCGAGGAGGCGATCCTGTCGCTCGACCTCGCTTCCGACCGCTCGGCCATCGCCAAGGTGCGCGTGCGCATGGGCAAGATGGTCTTCGTCGACTACCTGATCTTCGCGCTGCTCGACGGCCGCTGGCAGATCACCGCCAAGCAGTTCGAGCCGGACGCCTGAGGCCGGCCCGTGCGCACCGTCGGGCTCGGCTACTATTTCGAGGACTATGCGGTCGGCGACCGCTTCCGCACCATCGGGCGGACGGTGACGGAGACCGACATCGTCAATTTCGTGAACTGCACCGGCATGACCGAGGTGCTGTTCACCAATGTCGAGTATGCGACCAAGGTGTCGGCCATTCCCGGCCGGCTGGCGCCGGGGGCACTGGTCTATTGCCTGGCCGAGGGGCTGCTGATGCAGTCGGTCGTGCAGGGCACGGGCATGGCCTTCCTGCACATGGATTTCGACGTGAAGGCGCCGACCTTCGCGGGCGATACCGTGCATGTCGAGTGCGAGGTGGTGGAGGCGCGGCGGGCCAGCCGGGGCGCGCGCGGGCTGGTGCGGACGCGCAACGAGATCCGCAACCAGCGCGGCGAGACGGTGATCGTCTACACGCCGCTGCGGATGGTGAAGGGCCGGCCGGATATAGCCGGATCCGCACCATCACCCAGCTATATATAACCGTAGGTTGGGTTGCGATTGCGAGTTGGAGGCGAAGGCTCTAGCTTCCGGCCACGCTGGGAATCGGGCAGGGGGTAGCACCATGGACAATCCGGTCGTGGTGGAGACGCGCGGCGGGACCCGCATCGTCCGCCTCAATCGACCAGCCGCCCTCAATGCGGTGAACGCGCATCTGCGTCGCGCCTTCACCGCAGCCATGGACGCGGCCCAGCATGATCCGGGGGTGGCCGCGATCGTCGTCACGGGCACGGGCGACCGGGCCTTCTGCGCGGGCCAGGACATCGAGGAAGCGGCCGGCCTGGCGACCGAGCGTGCCGTTGCCTGCTGGCTGACGGGCATGCGCGACCTCTACCAGTCGGTGCGCGACATCGAGAAGCCGACCGTCGTCGCCTTCAACGGACTGGCCGCCGGGGCCGGCATGCAGATCGGCCTGGCTGCCGACCTGCGCGTGGGCTTCCCGGAGATGCGCTTCGGCCAGCCCGAGGTGAAGGCCGGGCTCGCCAGCATCGTCGGCACCTGGTTCCTGGCGCAGTATGTCGGGGCGGGCGTCAACGCCGAGATGTCGCTGTCGGGCGAGTTGATCACGGGCGAGCGCGCCCACGGGCTGGGCCTGCTGACCCGGCTGGTGCCGCAGGCAGCCGTGCTGGACACGGCCCTGGTCGAAGCCGCCCGCCTGGCGGCGATGCCGGCCACCGCGTATCGCCTGACCAAGCGCCGCCTGCGCGAGATCACGCAGCCGGGCTTCGACGCCGCCTACCGCGCCGGCATCGCCGCCCAGCGCGAGGCCTATGCGGCAGGCGACCCGCAGCGCGCGATGGCGGCCTTCCTGGCGCGCCGCCGGCGCAAGCCGGACTGACGACCCGGCATCAACCGCGATACCAGGCCGGGTGCCGCTTCTCCAGGAAACCCGCCAGGCCCTCCGCCGCCTCCGCCGAGGCCCTCTGGGTGGCGGCAACGTCGGCCAGCCGATCGACCATGGCGTCGGGCACGAGTTGGCCTGCGATCTCCAGCGTCAGCCGCTTGGTGGCGGCCACCGCCTCCGGCCCGGCGCGCAGGAAGGCGTCGACCAGTGGTGCCGCCGCCGCGTCGAGGCCGCCGGTCGGACAGATCTCGTGGACCAACCCCATGCCCTCGGCCCGCGTGGCGTCGAATGCCTCTCCGGACAGGATCCAGCGGCGGAGCTGGGGCAGGCCGATCGCCTTCAACATCTGGGGGATGATCGGCGCCGGCACGACACCGAAGCGCACCTCGGTCAGGGCGAAGCGGGCCTCCTGGCTGGCGACGACGACGTCGCAGGATGCCGCCAGCCCGACCCCGCCGCCGAAGCAGGCACCGTGGACCAACGCGATGGTCGGACGGGGGAACAGGTGCAGGTCGCGCATCGCCCGCGTCGTACGGACCGAGAAGTCGCGGTTGGCCGCGGGCGGCATGGCCGCCACCTGCTGCAGCCAGGCGAGGTCGGCCCCGGCCTGGAAATGCCGGCCCTGGCCGCGCAGCAGCAGGACCCGCACCCGCGGGTCGCCCGCCAGCCGCGCCAGGCCATCCAGCAGCCCGTCAATGACCGCGCCGTCATAGGCATTGTGGACCGCCGGCCGGTTGAGGGTGACGGTCGCCACCCCGCGATCGTCGATCTCGGTCAGGACAACGGACATGGTGGGCGGGCTCCCGGGTTGGAATTCGGCCGGCGAACTCGGCCCGCGGGGGACGGCTTCTGTCAACCCCGCGGGGCCGGCCGGTTCGGCATTGACGCTTCCGCCGGGCGGCGCCTACCGTTTGGCGATTCATTCGGAGGAAACGACCCAGCCGTGCAGCAGGAACAGGCCGCATCCCCATCCCAGCCCCAAGCGCTGCCCCTGGCCGGCATGCGGGTCTTCGAGATCGGCACCAGCGTGGCCGCCCCCTATGCCGGGCTGATCCTGGCGTCGCTGGGGGCCGAACTGGTGAAAGTGGAACGCCCGGAGGGCGACGACGCCCGCCACTGGGGCCCGCCCTTCTGGCATGGCGCCTCGTCGATCTTCCAGGTCTTCAACGTCAACAAGAAGTCTGTCGTCGTCGACCTGAAGGACCCCGAAGCGCTGGCCGGCCTGCGCCGGCTGATCGTCGAGACGGGCGACGCGGTGCTGCAGAACATGCGGCCGGGCCAGGTCGAGAAGTACGGGCTGGACGCCACCACCCTGCTGGCCGCCAAGCCGGACCTCGTCTACTGCAACATCGGCGCGTTCGGCGCCGTGGGGCCGCTGAAGGACAAGCCCGGCTACGACCCCCTGATGCAGGCCTTCGGCGGGCTGATGATGATGACGGGCGAGGAGGGCCGCCCGCCGGTGCGCGTCGGCACCTCGCTGATCGACATGGGCACGGGCATGTGGTGCGCGCTGGGCATCGTCTCGGCCCTGTTGCGGCGCGAGAAGGGCGGCGGCGGTGCCCGCATCGACACCTCGCTCTACGAGACGGCGCTGGCCTGGATGACCTACCATGCGGCCGACTTCATCTCGACCGGGACGCCGGGCAAGCGCAACGGCTCGGCCACCCGCGGCATCGCACCCTACCAGGCCTATCAATGCGCGGACGGCTACCTGATGGTGGCCGCGCCCAACGACGGGCTGTTCCGCAAGCTGTCGGCCGCACTGGGCCACGCCGAATGGGCGGGCGACCCGCGCTTCGTCGACAACCCGAGCCGGGTGAAGCACCTGGCGGAACTGAACGGCCTGATCGAGGCGATCATGGCGACCCGGCCGCGGGCCGCCTGGCAGGCGGTGCTGGAAGCGGCCGGCATCCCGACCACGCCGACCCAGACCATCGACGAGGTCGTCGTCCATCCGCAGACCGCGGCACTGGGCATGCTGCAGAAGACGCCGGACGGCCGGATGGACATCTTCGGCCTGCCGATGTCGTTCGACGGGCAGCGCCCGGCCATGCGCAACGCAGCACCGGAGCTGGGCGCCGACACCGACGACCTGTTCCCCACCCCGAAGGGCTGACCCCGCTCCATGCGCGACCAGTACGAAACCCTGCTCGTCGAGACCGTCGAGCCCCACATCCTGCAGGTGACGCTGAACCGCCCGCAGGCGGCCAACGCGCTGAACACCCAGATGGGCCGCGACCTGCTCGACCTGTGGCTGTCGCTGGTCCTCGACCATGGCGACCTGCGCTGCATCGTCCTGACCGGGTCCGGCAGCAAGGCCTTCTGCGCCGGCGGCGACCTGAAGGAACGCAACGGCATGACCGACGAGGCGTGGCAGAAGCAGCACGCCATCTTCGAACAGGCGGTCTACCGCATGATGGACTGCCCGCTGCCGATCATCGGCGCCATCAATGGCGCGGCCTATGGCGGCGGCTGCGAGTTCACGCTGGCCTGCGACTTCGCCTATGCCGCGCGCTCGGCCCGCTTCGCCCTGACCGAGGTGACGCTGGGGATCATGCCGGGCGCCGGCGGTACCCAGAACCTGCCGCGGGCGGTCGGCGTGCGCCGGGCCAAGGAGATCATCCTGACCGGGTCCGCCTTCGGCGCCGAGGACGCGCTGGCCTGGGGCATCGTCAACAAGGTCTGCGACGACGCAACCCTGCTGGAGGAGACGCTGGCGACCGCGCGCCGCATCGCCCAGAACGGGCCGGTGTCGATCCGCCAGGCCAAGCGGTCGATCGACGTGGCGACCCAGATCGACCTGAAGAACGGCTTCGCCTTCGAGATCGAGGCCTACAACCGCATGGTGCCGACCGCCGACCGGCAGGAGGGCATCCGCGCCTTCAACGAGAAGCGGAAGCCCAACTATACCGGACGCTGAGCCGTCCGGCCCGACCCAGAGGAGAAACCCATGGCCACCGACAGCGCGATCGTCCGCGAGGTAGGGCTCCGCGACGGGCTCCAGATCATCCCCACTTTCTTCCCCACCCCGGCCAAGATCGCCTGGATCGAGGCAGAACTGGCGGCCGGCGTGCGCGACATCGAGGTCTGCTCGTTCGTGCCGCCCAAGAACATCCCGCAGTTCGCCGACGCGCTCGAGGTCACGGCCGCCTCGCTGGCCATGCCGGGCCTGCGGCCGTCGGCGCTGGTGCCCAACCTGAAGGGCGCGCAGCGCGCGGTGGCCGCCGGCGTGCCCGAGCTGCATTTCGTGCTGTCGGTTTCGGAAGAACACAACCTGCGCAACGTGCAGCGCACCACCCAGCAGTCCATCGACGAGTTTCGCGCGGTGCTGGAACTGGCCCATTCGCAGCCGACGCCGGTCCGGGTCAGTGCCGCACTCGCCACGGCCCTGGGCTGCACCATCGCCGGCCAGGTCGATCCCGGCCGGGTGATCGAGCTGGCCCATGTCGTCGTCGATGCCGGCGCCGACGAGCTGTCGCTGGCCGACACGGTCGGATACGCCAACCCCGCGCAGGTGAGGGCGATGTTCGACCGGGCGCAGCGCGAGCTGGGCGGGCGCGTGCCGATCGCGGCCCATTTCCACGACACGCGCGGGCTGGGCCTGGCCAATGCCTATGCCGCGGCCGAAGCCGGCATCCGCATCTTCGATGCCTCGCTGGCGGGATTGGGCGGCTGCCCCTACGCGCCTGGTGCCAGCGGCAACATCGTCACCGAGGACCTGGTCTTCATGCTGGAATCCATGGGCATCGCGACCGGCATCGACCTTGGCCGGCTGGTCGAGGTCCGCCGCATCGTGGCCGAGAACCTGCCCGACGAGGCCATGTATGGCCAGATCGCCAAGGCCGGCCCGCCCAAGGGCTTCGCCCAGGCGGCCTGAGCCGGCCCCGACCAAGAACCGACCCCTAGGGAGCACGCCCGAGATGACCGAAGTGACGAAGACGCTCGCCCGTTTCGCCGCCGGCCTCCGCCACGAGGCGATCCCGCCCGCGGTGCGCGAGCGCGCCAAGCTGCTGGTCCTGGACACCATCGGCATCGCCGTGCGGGCGCGCCACGACACCGATTCGACGCCGCCGACGCTGGAGGCCGCCCGCACGCTGGGCCTCGACCACGGCCAGGCCCGCGTCTTCGGCGAGCGGGGCGGCTGGTCGCCGGCGGGTGCGGCCCTGGTCAATGGCGCGCTGGCCCACAGCCTGGATTTCGACGACACGCACGCACCGGCCTCGCTGCACCCCAGCGCGCCGGTCGTGCCGGCGGCTCTCGCTGCCGCCGAGATCGCCGGCCGCAGCAGCCAGGACGCCCTGGTCGGCATCATCGCCGGCTACGAGGTGATCTGCCGCATCAGCCGCGCCCTGATCCCGTCCGAGCATTACGACCTGGGCTTCCACCCGACCGCCACCTGCGGCGTCTTCGCCGCGGCGGCGGCTGCCGGTCGCGTGCTGGGCCTGTCACCCGAGCAGATGGAGGACGCCTACGGCATCGCGCTCTCCGAGGCGGCGGGGTCGCTGCAGTTCCTGGGCAACGGCGCCTGGACCAAGCGGTTCCAGGTCGGTCATTCGGCCATGGCCGGGCTGATGGCGGCGGTCTTCGCCAGCAAAGGCTATCGCGGGGCCGCCCCCGCCTTCGAGGGGCGCTACGGCTTCTTCCACGCCTATGCCCGCAATGCCCGGCCGGAGCTCGCGATCGAGGGGCTGGGCCAGGCGTGGGAGACGACGGCGATCGCGGTCAAGCCCTACCCCGCCTGCCGGGCGATGCACGCGGCGGTCGACGGCGTGATCCAGCTACGCGCGCGGCACAACCTGGTGGAGGAGCGGATCAAGTCGATCCGCGTCGGCCTGTCGGAAACCGCACTCCGCCTCGTCGGCACGCCGCAGGAGCAGAAGCGCCAGCCGGCCAACGTCGTCGACGGCCAGTTCTCGTGCCATTTCGGCGTCGGCGTGGCGATGCGCGAGGGCCGCTTCGGCTGGGACGACTATGCCGGCCATATCGGCGACGCGCGCACCAACGCGCTGCTGGCCCGGGTCGAGGTCGGCCATGACGCGCGGGCCGAGGCCGAATATCCGCGCCAGTTCGCAGCCGCGGTCGCGATCGAGACGGTGGACGGGGTGAACGACAGCCTGTTCGTGCCGATCCCCAAGGGCGAGCCCGAGAACTTCCAGACCGCCGACGAGCTGCGCGCGAAGTATGCCGCCCTGGTGCAGCCGGTGATCGGAGCGGCCCAGGAGGCGCGCCTGTTCCAGGCGGTGATGGGGATGGACAGTGCCGCGTCCGGCGGCGGCGTCGCCGCCATCTTCGACGCCGCCGCCCCCAACAGCCCGGACCCCGCGCGGAAAAGCGCATGAGCCAAGCCCCCCGCCCGCTCGCCGGCCTCAAGGTCATCGCCGTCGAGCAGTACGGGGCGGCCCCCTTCGGCACCCTGCACCTGGCCCAGCTCGGCGCCGAGGTGATCAAGATCGAGAACCCGCAGGATGGCGGGGACGTCAGCCGCACGGTCGGCCCCCACTTCATCGAAGGGGTGGACCCGACGGCGGCAAGCGGCCTCTTCCAAGCGCTCAACCTCAACAAGCGCAGCGTGACGCTCGACCTGTCGCAGGCCGGCGGCCGGGCCGTGCTGGCCCGCCTGGCGGGCACGGCCGACGCGCTCATCCACAACCTGCGCGGCGACGTGCCGGCCCGCCTGGGCCTGACCCGGGCCGACCTGGCGCCGTTCAACCCGCGCCTGGTCGTCGTCCACCTGACCGGCTACGGGCGCGAGCCGGAGCGGGCCCGCTGGCCCGGCTACGACTTCCTGATGCAGGCGGAGGCCGGGCATTTCGCCCTGACCGGCGACCCGGATGGCCCGCCCGCCCGCTTCGGGCTGCCGATGATCGACTATGCCGCCGGCCTCTCGGCGGCGCTGGGGCTGGTGTCGGCGGTGATGGCCGCCCGCACGAGCGGCCAGGGCTGCGAGATCGACGTCAGCCTGTTCGACACCGCGCTTTTCCACCTCAGCTATATCGGCCAGTGGCGGCTGACCCACGGCCATGTGCAGGGCCGGGAGCGACGGTCGGCCCATGCCGCCCTCGTCCCATGCCAGCTCTATCGCACCGGCGACGGCTGGATCTACCTGATGTGCAACAAGGAGAAGTTCTGGGGGGCGCTCTGTCGCGCCATCGGCCGCCCGGAATGGATCGAGGACGAGCGATTCCGCCGCTTCCCCGACCGCAAGCGCCATCGCGACCTGATCGAGACCATGCTGGACGATGCCCTGTCGGCGCGCACCACGGCCGAATGGATGGCGGTCTTCGCCGGCCAAGTGCCGGCCGCCCCGGTGCACGACATCGCCCAGGCGCTCGACAACCCGTTCGTGACGACGACCGGCCGGCTCCAGGACGTGGCCACCGGCGAGGGCAGCTTCCGGGCGATCGCCGGCCCTGTCCGCGTCGACGGGCAGCGGGCGCCGCTGACGGCCGCCCCGGCGCTCGGCGCCGACACCGACGCCGTGCTGGCCGAGATCGGCTACGGTGCCGCCGAGATCGCGGAAATGCGCCGGCAGGGGATCGCCTGACGGCCGAACGGCCGACAATCGGCTAGGGGGCCCAGGCATGCGCGGATTGTTCACGGTCGCCGTCGGCGTCCCCGTCCTGGCGACCGTTCTGGGCCAGTCCCTGGTCACCATGAGCGGCCTCAGCGTGCCGGTGCTGGCGCCGCGCGCGGCCGAGACCATCGGCATCGACCCCAGCAACATCGGCGCCTACACGGCCCTGGTCTATGCCGCGGCCACCGTCACGAGCCCGATCGCCGGCGGCCTGCTGGCGCGCTATGGCGGCTTGCGCATCCAGCAACTGGCACTGGTCATGGCCTCGCTCGGCCTCGTCCTGTTCGCCCTCGGCCACCCGCTGGCGGCCATCCTAAGCGCGCTGGCGATCGGCTGCGGCGTCGGCCCGGCCACGCCGGCCAGCTCGCATATCCTGGCCAAGGAGACGCCGCCGGTCCTCCAGCCGATGGCCTTCTCGATCAAGCAGACCGGCGTGCCGCTGGGCGGTGCGTTGGCCGGGCTGCTGGCCCCGCCGCTCGTGCTGCTGCTCGATTGGCAGGGGGCGGCCCTGGTCATGGCGGCGGGCGGCATCGCCTGCGCCGTCCTGCTGCAACCGCTGCGCGGCTGGCTCGATGCCGGGCGCAAGCCCGACGGCCCCCGCGCGCGCATCCGCATCCGCGGGCCGCTCGCCCTCATCTTCTCCGACCCGGCGCTGCGGCGGCTAGCGGTCGCGTCCTTCGTCTTCTCGGCCATGCAGCTTTCGGTCAGCGCCTTCCTGGTCGTCTATTTCGTCCAGGTGATCGGCCTCGGCCTGACCCAGGCCGGGATTGCCTATGCCATCGCCCAGGGCGGCGGGGTGATCGGCCGCATCATCTGGGGCGGATTGGCGGAGACCGTGCTTCGCACCCGAACCCTGGTCATCCTGGTGGGGATCGGTACTGCCGTCAGCATGGCGATCCTGGTACAGGCGGATGCGAGCTGGCCCTTCTGGCTGCTGGCCGCCATCGCCGCCCTGCTGGGGGCGACCGCCATCGGCTGGACCGGGCTCTACCTGGCCGAGGTGGCACGCCTGGCGCCGCCCGGCCGGGCCGGCGAGGCCACCGGCGGGGCCATGTTCATGACGTTCGGCGGGGTGGTGTTCGGCCCGCCGCTGGTGACGGGGATCGTGGCGGCCACCGGCTCCTACCCGGCCGCCTTCCTGACGCTGGCCGCATGCAACCTGCTGGCCGCCGGCTGGCTCGCCGCCGGCCGCGACACGACGAGAAGCAAGAACGCATAGACGGGAGTGATCGCCATGTTCGATACGGTCTTCCGCAACGCCACCATCGTCGACGGCACCGGCCAGCCCGCCTACACCGCCGACCTGGCCGTGTCGGCCGGCCGGATCGCCGCCATCGGCCCAGGCCTGGGGCCGGCCACGGAGACGGTCGAGGCGGACGGGCTGACGCTGATGCCCGGCATCATCGACGGCCACACCCACTATGACGCGCAGCTCACCTGGGATGCCTATGCCGACCCCTCGCCGACGCTGGGCGTGACCAGCGTCGTGATCGGCAACTGCGGCTTCACCATCGCCCCCTGCCGCCCGGCCGACCGCGACCTGACGATGCGCAACCTGACCCATGTCGAGGGCATGTCGCTGGAGGCGCTGCGCACCGGCGTGCGCTGGGATTTCGAGCAGTTCCCGGAATACCTGGAGATGCTGGAGCGCCAGGGCGTGGCCGTGAACGTGGCCGCCTTCGTCGGCCATTCCTCGGTGCGCACCTACGTGCTGGGCCAGGACGCCTCGTCGCGCGTTGCGACCGACGGCGAGATCGCGGAGATGGCGCAGCTTGTGCGCGGGGCGATGGCGGCCGGCGCCGTCGGCTTCGCGACCTCGACGGCCGAGCCGCACAATGGCGAGAACGGCATCCCCATGCCGTCGCGCCTGGCCGACGAGCGCGAGGTGCGCGCGCTGGTCAACGCGATGGGGGCGGACGGCCGCGGCGTCTACATGCTGACGCGCGGCCAGGGCACCTCGATCGACTTCCTGGAATCGGTCGCGGCCGACAGCGGCCGGCCGGTGATCGTGGCCGCCACCTTCTACAACGGCACCAACCCGACGGCCGCCGCCGGCACCCTGGCCCAGACCCGGGCCGCCCGCGAGCGCGGCAACCGCGTCTTCGCCCAGGTGTCCTGCTGCCCGCTGACGATGGATTTCACCCTGAAGAACCCCTACGTCTTCGAGGGGCTGGCCGCCTGGAAGCCGGCCATGGAGGCCCATGGCGAGGCGGTGAAGCGGGTCTATGCCGACCCCGCCTTCCGGGCCGCGGTGAAGGCAGAGCTGCGCGACTTCCGTGGGCGGCGGCTATTCAACAGCCAATGGGAACGGCTCCACCTGGTGAATGCCGGACGGCCCGAGAACGCCGGCCTGGAGGGCCGCTCGCTGGCCGACCTGGCGGCCGAACGCGGCGTCGACCCGCTCGACTGCATCCTCGACATCGCGCTCGAGGAAGACCTGGAGACCGAGTTCACCGCCGTCCTGCTGAATGCCGAGGAAGCGGGCGTGGCGCCACTGCTGACCGATCCCGACACCCACATCTCGCTGTCGGACGCGGGCGCGCACCTGACTTTCCTGTGCGATGCCGGCTACGGGCTGCACCTGCTGGGCCACTGGGTGCGCGGCCGCGGCGTGCTGTCGTTCGAGGAGGCGGTCCGCCGCCTGACCGCGCAGCCGGCCGACCTGTTCGGCATCGCCGACCGCGGGCGGCTGGCGCCGGGCAAGGCGGCCGACCTGCTGCTGGTCGACCCGCTGACCATCGGGCGCGGCCCCAAGCGCAAGGTCCACGACCTGCCGGCCGGCGCGCCGCGGCTGGTGACGGACCCTGTCGGCATCCACGGCGTCTGGGTGAACGGCACCCGGATCGTCGACGACAACCGGGTCATCGACACCGGCCGCCGGCCAGGCAAGGTCCTGCGCGAGTTCGCAGCCTAGCCGTCAGGCGTGCCGGCCGAGCCCCTCGGCGGCGGCCGGGGCACGCTGGCCGGCGGTGACGCGGGCATGCAGGGCCAGGATGGTGCGGCTGCCCGTGCGCACGAAGAGGAAGGGGAAGATGCCATGCACGACGCAGGCAAGCCCCGCCCCGATCATGCGCAGGCCGACGCCGCCGGCAAAGCCCAGATGCTGGCCGTAGCTCTCGCCGACCGAGGCCGGGTGGCGGGTGAAGGAATCCAGGATCGACATCGACGGAAGCCCCTGCTGCGTTGTTTTCCCGATCCTAGGGGCGGTTGCAGGAAATCGGGTTGCGAAGTGCGGCCAGGATGCAGGGGAGCCTGGATGATTCTTCCCCATTCCGTGCTGATGTGCGAAATTCCTGCCCATGGATGCGATCGACCTGAAGATACTGGCCCTCTTGCAAGAGGATGGCGGACTTTCCAACGCCGACATCGCCGAACGCGTCGGCCTGTCCGCGACACCCTGCTGGCGGCGCATCCGCCACCTGGAGGAGACAGGCGTCATCCGCCGCCGGGTCGCCCTGCTCGACCGCGACCGGCTGAACGTCGGCGTCACCGTCTTCGTCAACATCCGCACCAACCAGCACAATCCCGAATGGCTGGCGCGCTTCGCGTCCGCCGTCGACGACATCCCGGAGGTGGTGGAGTTCTATCGGATGGCCGGCGACGTCGATTACCTGCTGCGCATCGTCGTGCCCGACATCGCCGCCTATGACGGCGTCTACAAGCGCCTGATCGCCGCCATCGACCTCTACGACGTCAGTTCGAGCTTCGCGATGGAAGAGATCAAGTACACGACCGCCCTGCCGCTCGCCTATGTGAAGGACCGGTCCTCGACCCGCTAGGCCAGCGGGCGCTTGGCGGGCGACGTGAAGGGATTCCTGACCGTGACCGCCTCTATCAACTGCCCGTCATTCAGATCCTCAGTATAGAGCGTCGAGCATCCGGCAGAAAGCGCAGCGGCGACGATCAGGGCATCGTAGAAAGAGAAACGGTATCGCTCGGCGATCCGGATTGCTTCATCATGCATATCGACATCAATGGTCGTTACGCGACAAAGCCTGCGGATAGTCGACAAGACCTCACGGATTTCCAGCCAGCTTAGCCGACCTTTTCGGAATGCAACCGACGCAAATTCATTCAAGACCTGAGTGCTGATCGTGCCACCGGAGGCCATCAGTTCCTCTGCCCGGCCTGCCTTGGCTGTGTCCTTCGATATCAAATAGAGTAGCACGTTGGTATCGAAGAAATTCTGCGATAGCAGCAGGTGTGGCCCCGTCATCAGGACCGCTCGTTTGCTTCCAAACGATCGAAGCGGAAGTCCTCCGGCAATCGGCCACGATATTTTCGCAGGCGCTGCAGCAATGCGTCGGTATCTGCGGGCCGTTCGACGGCGAGACTTCGCTCACCAAGAACGTGAACGTCGATCTCGTCGCCTTCCGCAAGAGCCAGTGCCTCGACCACGGCCGTCGGCAAACGAACCGCCAAACTGTTGCCCCATTTCGCAATCCGCACGTCGATCACCCACAATATACTTACCGCGATAATGTATAGGGCGCAGCGTGAGCACGATCAATGGGCAGCAGACGATTGTCTCCTGCATCGAACTAATCTGTCGCGAAAAGCCCTGATTATCACGGACAGCAAGGCGAGATATCTCTCAGTCATCGGACGGGGCGGCGGCGCCCCAAGCGTCCCCCGAGAGGAATTTCCCATGACCGACACCCGTTCCGCCGACCTTGCCGCCACGCTGCTGCGCGTCAGCCTCGGCCTGTTACTGCTGGCCCATGGTGCCATGAAGATCTTCGTCTTCACCGTGCCGGGCACGGTGCAGTTCTTCCAGTCGATCGGCTATCCCGGCGCGCTGGCCTATGTTGTAATCCTGGCCGAGGTCGGCGGCGGCATCGCCCTCGTCCTCGGGCTGTGGAGCCGCTGGGTGGCGCTGGCCCTGGTGCCGGTGCTGGTCGGGGCCACGCTGCAGCACGTGCCGAATGGCTGGATGTTCGCGGCCAAGGGCGGCGGGTGGGAGTTTCCGGCCTTCTGGACCGTGGCCCTGCTGGTGCAGTCGCTGCTCGGCGACGGGGCCTATTCGCTTCGCTCGGCCCTCGACACCCGCAGCCCGCGGCCGGCCCTGGGGTAAAGGACACGACCATGGAGCAGGCGGCCGGCGAACCCTCGCCGGCCGCCTCCGCCTGTTTCAGGCGCCGGCGAAATCGAACAGGGCGGCGCCGCCATCCTCTCCACCCACCAGCAGTTGGTCGCCCGACGGCGACCAGGCCATCGCCGTCAGCGGCCCGGCACCGACGGGCTCCAGCTCCGTCGTCTTGGCATGGCCGGGCCGGCCCAGGCGCACGGTGCCGTTGTCATAGCCGGCCGCCACGATCGGCACCTTGGGATGGACGGCCACCACCGTCACCAGCGCGCCTTCGCCGGGGCAGATCTCGGCCGGCGGCCGGCCCATCGGCCCGCGGCCCGAGAAGTCCCAGCAGGTCACGACCTCGGCGCCGCTGTTCACCAGCCAGCGCGAATCCGCCGACCAGCCGAGCGACTTGGGCTTGGTCGCCAGGCCGGCCATGCGCATCTCGGCCGAATCGGCGACCCGCCAGCCATGCAGCTCGTTCTCCTGCATCGCCGTCATCAGGTACTTGCCGTTGGGCGCCCAGGAGAGCGCGACGTGCGAGCCCTTCCAGGTCAGCTTGGCCGCACTCTGCTGCTTGGAGGCCAGCCACCACAGGCTGACGCCGTTGTAGTGGGCGACGGCGACGCGCTTGCCGGTCTGGTTCAGCGCGATGCCGGTGATCGTTGACGGATGATCGTCCCAGCGGCCGACCACCGTGCCCGCGGCATCCAGGCCGATCGCCGACTTGCCCGCCGCCGCCATGATCGTCCTGGCCCCGGCATGGACGGCCAGGTGGCTGACCCAGCGGCGCGGCTCGCGGAACAGTTCGCGCGGGGCAGTACCGTCGGTCAGCATCACCCGCCCGTCGTCGCCGCCCGAGACGAAGCCGCCGCCCGGTGCTGCCGCCAGCGCCAGGACGGCACCGTCATGCGCCTCGACGATGTCGAGCGGGGTATCCTCGGCGAAGACGACGCGGCGCAGCGTGCCGTCGCCCAGCGCGAACGCGCCCGAGCGGCCGTCGAAGGCGACGGCGGCGGCCGTCACGCCGGCCGGCAGCGTCCAGCGGCGCACCCGGCGGCGGATCGCCGCCGGCGTCACCTCAGGTGCGGCAGGCATCGAAGCCAGCCTCCAGGCCCGCCACGTCCAGCTCCTTGCCGATGAAGACCAGCCGGCTCCAGCGCCGCTCGCCATCCTTCCAGGCGCGCTGGAAGGCGCCCTCCTTGATCATGTGGACGGCCTGGAGGACGAAGCGGCGGTCGTGGCCCTTCAGGTCGATGATGCCCTTGGCGCGCAGGATGCTCTGCCCCTGCTCGGCCAGCACCTTGGAGATCCACTGGTCGAAGCGGCGCTCGTCGAGCGGCCGGTCGGACTGCAGGCAGAGGCTGCCCATGTCCTCGTCGTGGTAGTGGCGCCGATGGCCATGGCCATGCCCATGTCCATGTCCATGGTCATGGCCGTGGTGGTCGTGCCCGTGATGGTCGTGGCCATGGTCATGCCCATGGTCGTGATCTTCCGCGTCGAGGAAGTGCGGCTCGATCGCCAGGATGCGGTCGAGGTCGAAGGCACCACGGTCGAGCACCTGGTCGAGCGCGATCTCGCAACGCTCGGTATGGTGGACGGTGGCGAGCGGGTTGATCTGGCGGATGCGCTGGGCGACGGCAGCCAGCTCGTCGGCCGAGACGAGGTCGGTCTTGTTCAGCAGGATCACGTCGGCAAACGCGATCTGGTCCTCGGCCTCCGTGGTGTCCTCCAGCCGCTGGAGGACATGGCGGGCATCGACCACCGTCACCACCGCGTCGAGCTTGGTCTTGCGGCGCACGTCCTCGTCGACGAAGAAGGTCTGGGCGACCGGCGCGGGGGCGGCCAGGCCCGTCGTCTCGATGATGATCGCGTCGAACTTGTCGCGACGCTTCATCAGCCCGTCGATGATGCGGATCAGGTCGCCCCGCACGGTGCAGCAGATGCAGCCGTTGTTCATCTCGAACACTTCCTCATCGGCGTCGACCACGAGGTCGTTGTCGATGCCGATCTGGCCGAACTCGTTGACGATCACGGCGTACTTCTTGCCGTGCTGCTCGGTCAGGATGCGGTTCAGCAGGGTGGTCTTGCCGGCGCCGAGATAGCCGGTCAGGACGGTGACGGGGGTCGCCGACATGGGAAGGTGCTCCGTTCGGGAAGGCGGGCCCGGGGATCGCCGGACAGTTGGGGTGGCGTTACAGATAGGCAGGCGGACCCGTCAAGATAATGCCGCGCGCCGGGCGAATGCCGCTGCCAGGTGGTCGGCCAGCAGAATCGCCGCCCGGCTTTCCGCATTGCCGCCGCAGGCCGCCCGATGCATCCGGATGTCGGCCACCGGCAGGGCTGGCAGACCCTCGGCCGCGCCCAGCGGGCGCAGCCGGGCCGGGAATGTGCCCGACTTCACGACGGTCACCGCCAGCCCCTCGGCGGCGATCGCCTCCACCGCCGCCTGACCATGCGCCACATAGGCGAGCCGCCAGGGCCGCCCGGCCCGCTCCAGCGCCTCGACCGCCCATTGGCGGAACAGGCAGCCGGCGGGATAGAGCGCCAGCGCCAGCGGCCCGTCCAGCTCGGCCCGCCAGCCGGACGACGCCGCCCACTGCGCGGCCTCGCGCGCCAGCAGCGTCCCGCCGCCCTCGCCGGCTGGATGCATGGCGATCACCAGATCGAAGTCACGGCCGAGCCGCGCGGGCATCTGCCGGGTCAGCCCGGTCTCCATCTCCACCATGATCCGGGGATAGGCACAGGCGAAGCCAGCCAGCATGGGCGGCAGGATCAGGCTGCCATAGTCGTCCATCACGCCCAGCCGCACCCGCCCGGCCGCGCCATGGTCGCGCACCCGGCCGATCGCCTCGGCCTCCAGCCGCAGCATGCGCCGCGCATCGCCCACCAGGCGCAGGCCAGCCGGCGTCGGCGCCACGGCGGCCCCGCCTCGGTCCAACAGCCGGGTGCCCAGGCGCGCCTCCAGCCGCGCGATCTGCATGCTGACGGCCGACTGCGTGCGATGCAGCGTCGCCGCGGCGCGGGTGAAGGAGCCCTGGTCGGCAACCGCGACCAGGGCGCGCAGCAGGTCGAGATCGAGCCGGGATTCCATTTACATCAATATATCTGATCTAAGAGATTATTAGAACGCGTTTTGATGATGCGCCACGAGCCCCTACGGTGGCGCGGAAATTGCCGATCGGATCGTCATGGGAGAGGGCCGGGGAATTGCCGCCGCGTTGCTGTCAAGCGGGCTGGGCGGCAGCGCGATCGTCGCGACGCGCCATCTTTCGGGTGCGGTCGACCCGGCCGTGCTGGGCTGCCTGCGCTTTGCCGTGGGTGCGGCGATCCTGCTGCCGATCGCGCTGCTGGCGCGCGGCCCCTGGCCGGCACGGCGGGACTGGCCGGGCACGATACTGCTGGGACTTGTTCTGTTCGGCATATTCCCGTGGCTGTTCAACGCGGCCCTCGCCCTGACCAGCGCGGCGCGCGGCGCGCTCGCCCTGTCGACACTGCCGCCCCTGACCATGGCGATGGCGGCACTGCTGGGGGTGGAGCGGCCTAGCCTGCGCAAGTCCGCCGGCGTGGCGATGGCGATGACCGGCGTCGCCCTGGCGTTGGCGGCCGATCTCGGCCACTCGCCGGCCGGCGCCTGGCGGGGCGACCTGCTGATGATCGCCGCGGCGCTGGTCATGGCCTTCTACAATGTCTGGTCGCGACCCTACATCCGGCGCAGCGCCGTGCTGCCCCATACGGCCGTGGGAATGGCGGCGGGGGCCGGCTTTCTCTTCCTGGCGGGCGTGCCGGCCGGCGGCCTGCCGCCACTGCCCGCAGCCGACTGGCTGGCCGTGGCCTATCTGGGCGTCGTGTGCGCGGCGCTGGTGTTCTGGCTCTGGGCCTTCGCCCTGGCGCACGCCACGCCGACGCGGGTGGCGATCACCGTCTGCGCCAATCCCGTCACGGCATCCATCCTCGGCCTCGTCCTGCTGGGCGAGCCAGTCGGGATCGTGCTGGTCGCAGGGCTGGCGGCGGTCGGGGGCGGGATTGCGCTGGCCAGCCGGGACTAGGCCGGGCACCGCCGACGATCCTTGCGGCCGGGGGCGGCACCCCCTAGCTTCGACCGCGCCCCATGACCTTCCCTGCCCTCGCCGCCCGCTGGTCGGGTTTTGCGCCTACCACCCGCGGACTGGCCTGGTTCATCCTCGACCAGACCTTCCTCGTCTCCACCTTCGTCCTCATCAAGTGGCTGGGGGCGCACCACTCGGTCCTGCAGATCGTCTTCCTGCGGCTGGCGATCGGCCTGGTCGTGCTGCTGCCGAAGATCGTCCAGCTCGGCCCCACGGGGCTGCGTACCCGGCGTCTCGGCGGCCATCTGATGCGCAACGTCTGCGCCATCGTCGGCATGTATTGCAGCTACCTGGCGCTGACCCGGCTGCCGCTGGCCGATGCCACCATCGTCAGCTTCACCGGGCCGATGATCATGACGATTCTGGCCGTCCTGCTGCTGGGCGAGAAGGTGCGCTGGCGGCGCTGGTCGGCGGTCCTGGTGGGCTTCTCGGGCGTGCTGCTGATCGCCCAACCCAGCGCCGGCACGCCGCTGGATGCGCTGGGCATCGCGCTGTTCGGCACCTTCGTCACCTGCCTCAGCGTCGCCACCGCCAAGAACCTGCTGCGCTACGAGCCGGCGATGCAGGTCACCATCTGGTACACGATGCTGTCGCTGGTGCTGATCGCACCCTTCGGCATCTGGGCTTGGCAATGGCCGACCGCGGCAGAATGGCCGCTCTTCATCGGCGTCGGCCTGCTGTCGACGGCCGGGCACTATTGCTTCCTGCGCGCCTATGCCGAGGCGGAGGCCGGGTACCTGGCCGGATTCGGCTATGTCCGGCTGCTGTTCGCCATCGTCATCGGCTATTTCGTCTTCGACGAGGTGCCGGGCGAATGGACGCTGGCGGGGGCGGCCGTGATCCTGACGAGTGCGGTCTATATCGGCTGGCGGGAGGCCCAGCTGCACCGCCGGGCCGGCCCGTCGCGCGGCGGTGCGCCGCGCTGAGCGGTTCCATCCATCGCGGCGCCACGAGCATTTGACGGCCGGGCAGGCGGGCAATAGGTTCGGCCGCGCCGGGCGGGGCAATGGAACTGGAAGGCACTCATGCGACTGGCCGCCGCCATCCTCGCTCTTTTCGCGCTGCTCGCCCACCCGGCCGAAGCGCGCGCCCGCTTCCTCGTCGCGTCCGCCCTGCCCGAGAGCGGCGTCACCCGCATATTCATCGACCGGCTGCAGGCCGAGCTGCGCACGGCCTGGCCCGACCAGAAGGTCGAGCTGGCGATGGCCGGCATGCTGGGCGGCGAGACCGAACTGCTCGACCTGCTGAAAAGCGGCGAGTACGAGTTGCATCTGGGCGTGCTGCACGGCGCGGTCTACTATCCCGAGCTCGACGCCACGCTGGTCCCCTTTCTCTTTCCCGACTATCCGGCGATCGAGCGCTTCCTGGACGGCCCGGTCGGCCGCCGCATGGCCGACGCCCTGGCCCGCCGCGGCAATGCCGTGCTGCTTGGCAGCTATGACCTGGGGCAGCGCTGGACCACCGCTTCCAAGCGCTTCGAGACGGTGGAAGAACTGCACGACATCAAGATCCGCATGCCCGAGATCCCGCTCTGGATCAAGATCTGGGGTGGCATGGGGGCAGCGGTCGTGCCGATCGCCGCCCCCGACGTGCCGGCGGCGATCCGGGCGGGCACCATCGACGCCCAGGAGAACACGCTGTCCAACATCTTCGGCCGCCGCAGCTACCAGGGCCAGGCCTTCCTGATCGAGACGGCCCACCACCAGAGCCACGTCTCGGTGATGGCGCAGAAGGGCTTCTGGCATAAGCTGCTCCCCGCTCAGCGCCGCCTGCTGCAGGATGCGGTCGAGCGCGCGAGCGACGCCGCCACGGATGCCCTGCGCGAGCTGGACCGGACGATCCTCGACCGGCTGGTGGCCACCGGCATGACGCGGGTCGTGCCGCGGCCCGAATTCCGGCAGAAGGCTTTGCCGGTGGTAGAGAAGGCCGCCCGCGATATGCTGGCCCCCGGGGTCTACGAAGCAGCCCTGGCGGCGATCGAAGCGCGCTAGCATTTCCAGGAGGGAACCCCGACCATGCCCCAGACGCCCACCGCCGCCGCCAAGCGCCAGGCGCTCGCCACGCAGATCCGCGACGCCCGCTTCGTCACCGCGCCCGGCATCTTCGACATGATCTCGGCGCGCATGGCCGACCGCATGGGCTTCGACTGCCTCTACATGACGGGCTTCGGCACCGTCGCCTCGCTGCTGGGCCTGCCCGACGCCGGCATTGCCACCTTCAGCCAGATGGTCGAGCGCGTGGCCCGCTTCGCCGACGGTACGACCACGCCGATCGTGGCCGATGCCGACACCGGCTATGGCGGCCTGCTCAACGTCGCCTATGCCGTGCGCGGCTATGAGGCGGCCGGTGCCGCGGGCATCCAGATCGAGGACCAGGAGTTTCCCAAGAAGTGCGGCCACACGCCCGGCCGCCGCGTCATCCCGCTGGCGGACATGGTGCGCAAGATCGAGGTCGCGGTCGACGCGCGCAGCGACGCCAACATGCTGATCGTCGCCCGCACCGACGCGCGGACCACGCTGGGGCTGGACGAGGCCCTGCGCCGGGCCGAGGCCTATCGCCGGGCCGGCGCCGACATCCTGTTCGTCGAATCGCCCGAGAGCGAAGCCGAGATGGAGGCGATCGGCCGGCGCATCGACGCCCCCCTGCTGGCGAACCTCGTGGAAGGCGGGCGCACGCCGATGCTGACGCCGCAGCGGCTGGACGAGATCGGCTACGGCATGGCGATCTATCCCGGGTCGGGCTTCCTGGCGACGGCGGCCGCGCTCGACGGCATCTATGGCGCCATCAAGGCGACCGGCACCACGAACGGGGCGGCGACGCCGATCTATCCCTTCTCCGAGATGACGCGGCTGATGGGATTCGAGGAGGTCTGGGCCTTCGAGCGGCGCTGGGCGGAATAGCCGCGGCCACATTTGCTTGAAGAGGCGGCGGCGCGCGACTACCTAAGCGGCATCTGGAACCGTTCAAAATTCGCGAGACAGCGAGGATCATGGCGACCCTTCCCATCCTCGTCGCGCCCGACCCGCGCCTGAAGCTGAAGGCCAAGCCGGTCGAGCAGATCGACGAGCAGGTCCGCACGTTGCTGGACGACATGCTGGAGACGATGTACGCGGCCCCCGGCATCGGCCTGGCCGCGCCGCAGATCGGCGTGTCGCAGCGCCTGCTGGTGCTCGACCTTGCCCGCGAGGGCGAGGCGAAGCGGCCGATGAAGGTCATCAACCCCGAGATCGTGTGGGCATCCGACGAGGATTCCGAGCACAACGAGGGCTGCCTGTCCCTGCCCGAGCATTATGCCGACGTGGTCCGCCCGGCCGAGGTGAAGGTGCGCTACCAGGACGAGACCGGCGAGACCCGCGAGGTCCATGCCAGCGGCCTGTTGTCGACCTGCCTGCAGCACGAGATGGACCATCTCGACGGCGTCCTCTTCGTCGACCGCATCTCGGCCCTGCGGCGGAACATGATCCTGCGCAAGCTGATCAAGGCGCGGCGCACCGACGACTGACGGAAGCATCCCCGCACATGCCGGGCCGGTCCCCGCTTCGCCTGATCTTCATGGGATCGCCCGGCTTCGCCGTGCCGGTCCTGGACGCCTTGCTGGCCGCCGGCCACCAGGTGGCGGCCTGCTACAGCCAGCCGCCCAAGCCGGCCAACCGCGGGCAGCGCCTCAGCCCCTGCCCCGTGCATGCCCATGCCGAGGCGCTCGGCATACCCGTGTTGACCCCGCGCAGCCTGCGCGGGGCGGATGCCCAGGCCGAGTTCGCGGCGATCCGTGCGGATGCCGCCGTGGTGGCAGCCTACGGGTTGATCCTGCCGGCGGCGGTCCTGGCCGCGCCACGCCTGGGCTGCATCAACGTCCATGCCTCGCTGCTGCCGCGCTGGCGCGGCGCGGCACCGATCCAGCGCGCGATCCTGGCCGGCGATGCAGAGAGCGGCGTCACCATCATGCAGATGGATGCCGGGCTGGACACGGGCGCGATGCTGCTTGCCGGACGGGTTCCGATCAGGGCCACGACCACGGCCAGCACCCTGCACGATGCCCTGGCCGCGCTCGGCAGCCGCCTGATCGTCGAGGCGCTGGACGGGCTGGCGGCGGGCGCCATCCAGGCGGTGCCGCAGCCCACCGACGGCATCACCTATGCAGCCAAGCTCGACCGGGCCGAGGCGCGGATCGACTGGCGCGCCGACGCCGAGGCGATCGACCGCCAAGTGCGCGCCTTCGACCCCTGGCCCGGCACCTGGTTCGAGCTGGGGCCCGACCGCATCCGCGTGCTGGCGGGCGAGGTCGTGCCCGACCGGCAAGAGGCGCCCGGCACCGTGCTCGATACTCACCTGACCGTCGCCTGCGGCAGCCATGCCTATCGCCCGACGCGGGTGCAGCGGCCGGGCCGGGCGGCGACCGATACGGACGCCATGCTGCGCGGCTTCCCGATCGCGCCCGGGACCGTCCTGGCCGCGGCCTGACATGCCGCGCTTCCGGCTCCTGATCGAATATGATGGCGGCGGATTCGTCGGCTGGCAGCACCAGCGCAACGGCATGTCGGTGCAGGAGGCGATCGAGACCGCGATCGAGCGCCTGAGCGGCCAGAAGGTGCGTCTGCACGCCGCCGGCCGCACCGATGCCGGCGTCCACGCGCTGGGCCAGGTCGCCCATGTCGACCTCGAGCGGGCCTGGCCCGGCGATACCGTGCGCGATGCCTTGAACCACTTCCTGCGCCCCCACCCGGCCGCGATCCTGGAAGCCGGTATGGTCGATGACGGCTTCCACGCTCGCATCAGCGCGCGCCGCCGGTCTTATCTGTTTCGCCTGCTGGAGCGCCGGGCGCCGCCGATGGTGGACCGCGGCCGGGTCTGGCATGTCGGCCGGCCGCTCGACCTGGCGGCGATGCAGGCGGGCGCGCGGCAACTGGTCGGACGCCATGATTTTACCACCTTCCGCGCGGCAGAATGCCAGGCTCTGTCACCGGTCAAGACGCTCGACCGGCTGGCGGTCGCACGGGTCGGCGCGGAGATTCGGATCGAAGCGGACGCCCGGTCGTTTCTGCACCATCAGGTGCGCAACATGGTGGGCACGTTGAAGCTGGTCGGCGACGGCAAATGGACACCCGACGACGTGGGCAAGGCGCTCGCCCGTCGGCACCGTGCCGCCGGCGGACCGACCGCCCCGCCGGAAGGGCTGTACCTGGTTAGCGTCGGCTATCTGGATGACGGGACCGAATTATCGGTGAACCAGGAATAGATCTCCGACGACGAACGTTCGATAGATGTGCAACGAGGAGACCCTCGATGAACCGCCTTCTGAAGATCGCTGCTCCTGCTCTTGCCGCCATCGGCGTCCTCGCCGTGACGGCCCCTGCCGAGGCCCGCTGCTGGTACGACAGCTACGGCAACCAGATCTGCCGCCGTGGCCCGCCCCCGCCGCCGGTCTATTACGCGCCGCCGCCGCCGGTGTACTACGCACCGCCGCCGCGCTACTACGCCCCGCCGCCGCGCGCCTACTACGCGCCGCCGCCCCCGCGCTATTACGGGCCTTCCCGCCCGGTGGTGAACTTCGGCGTGACCTTCTAGTCACCCGAACGCGACGGGTCTTCGAACGGACGGGCGCCCCCAGGGGCGCCCGTTTCGCGTTCACCCGTCCACTTCAGCTATAGATCGACTGCGCTAGGCCGTTGATGACGATGCCGAGCGCCAGGTCCAGGAAGACGACCCCCGATGCGATCCACCCGCCGACGCCCAGGCCGACGCGGACGATGAACCACTCGTAGGCCAGCACCAGCATGGTGACGCCGAAGGCGATGCCCTGGGTGATGCCGTCCGGCAGAAGGTCGAGCGCCGCCAGCCCGGTCGCAGCCAGGAACAGGGTGACCTGGATCATGGCCGACCAGTTGAAGGCGGCGATGAAGGCCAGGTAGCGGTCGCGCCGGCCGATCGCCGCCGACAGGTAGACCATGGCCAGCGGAAAGGCGGCCCAGCTCGCGACGTAGCTGATCGCCTCGGTCACGAGCACGACGCCCGTGCCGCCGCGCGGCTCCACCGGCAGGTCGCGCAGCATCACCAGCAGCGCGAAGAACGGCAGCGCCAGCACGGCCGCGAAGAACGACTTCCAGAACGTGTCCAGCGAGCCATCGAACCGCGCCATGCCGGCCGGGTCGCGGCAGGCGAGCCGCCAGGCGCCGTCCAGCCAGTGGGCGATCTCGGCCGTCGAGGGGGTATGCACCGGGCCGGCCTATGCCGGCCGCGGAAAGTAGTTGTCGAGCACCTGGCGATAGATACGGGCCAGGCCGCGGATGTCGTCGCTGCGCTGGCGCTCGTTGATCTGGTGCATGGTCTCGCCAACGCCGCCGAACTCCACGACCGGGCAATAGGCCTGGATGAAGCGGGCGTCCGAGGTGCCGCCCGTCGTGCTCAGCTCCGGCCGGCGGCCGACGACGGCCTCGCAGGCATCCTGCACGAGGCCGCTCAGCAGACCCGGCTCGAACACGAAGGATTCGCCGCTGACCTTGATGTCCAGCTCAAAGCGCCCGCCGACGGCGTCCAGCCGCTCGCGGATGCGGCGGATCAGGGTCTGGCTGGTATGGGCATCGTTGAAGCGGATGTTGAAGACCGCGCGCGCCTCGGCCGGGATGACGTTGGTGGCCGGGTTGCCGACATCCACGGTGGCGACCTGCAGCGTCGAGGGCTCGAAATGGGCGGTGCCGTCGTCCAGCGGCTCTGCCGTCAGCGACGCCAGCATGCGCACCAGCCGGTGGATCGGGTTGTCGGCCAGATGCGGGTAGGCGACGTGACCCTGGACGCCGTGCACGGTCAGGTAGGCGTTCAGGCTGCCGCGCCGGCCGATCTTGATCATGTCGCCCAACGCCTTGGGGTTGGTCGG
This sequence comes from Stella humosa, assembly GCF_006738645.1. Lineage (GTDB taxonomy): Bacteria > Pseudomonadota > Alphaproteobacteria > ATCC43930 > Allostellaceae > Allostella > Allostella humosa. The sequence continues at coordinate 4,710,182 of NZ_AP019700.1, forward strand.
CTCGCCGACGATGCAGGCGTCCGGCACCTCGCCCGCCTCGGCCAGCGCCGCCAGCATCTTCTTGGTGCCGTTGACGGACGGGCCTTCCTCGTCGCCCGTGATCAGCAGGCTGATCGAGCCGCCGAAATCCGTCCCGCGCTCGGCCAGGAAACCGGCGGCGGCGGCCGCGAAGGCGGCGATGCCGCACTTCATGTCGGACGCCCCCCGGCCCCAGACCCAGCCGTCGCGCTCCTCGCCCGCGAACGGGTCGAAGCGCCACGAGTCCCGCTTGCCGACCGGCACCACGTCGGTATGGCCGGCGAACGAGAAGTGCGGCCGACCCTCGCCGATGCGGGCGAACAGGTTGTCGACGTCGGGCGTGCCCGGCTCGGAGAAGGGCATCCGCCGGCAGCGGAAGCCCAGCCCCTCAAGCTGGCCTTGCAAGGTATCGAGCACCCCGGCCTCGACCGGAGTCACGCTGGGGCAGCGGATCAACGCCTGGGTCAGCGCGACCGGGTCGAGGGTGAGGTTCATCGTCCCTGCCCGCTCAATCGCGCAGCAGGTCGTTGATCGAGGTCTTGGAGCGCGTGCGCTCGTCGACCCGCTTCACGATGACGACGCAGTAGAGGCTGGGGCCGGGGCTGCCGTCCGGGAACGGCTTGCCCGGCATCGAGCCCGGGACCACGACCGAGTAGGAAGGCACGCGGCCAAAGAATATCTCGCCCGTCGCACGGTCGACGATGCGCGTCGTGGCGCTGATGAAGCAGCCCATGGACAGGACCGAGCCGCGCTCGACAATGACGCCCTCGACCACTTCGCTGCGGGCGCCGATGAAGCAGTCGTCCTCGATGATGACCGGGTCGGCCTGGAGCGGCTCCAGCACGCCGCCGATGCCGACACCGCCCGAAAGGTGGCAATTCTTGCCGATCTGGGCGCAGGAGCCGACCGTGGCCCAGGTATCGACCATGGTGTTCTGGCCGACATGGGCGCCGACATTGACGAAGCTCGGCATCAGCACGGCACCCGGCGCGATATAGGCCGAGCGGCGGACGACGCAGTTCGGCACGGCGCGGAACCCGGCGTCGCGGAAGCGGTTCTCCCCCCAGCCGGCGAACTTGGACGGCACCTTGTCGAACCAGGGCGACGGACCGCGCTCGGGGTCGGTCGGGCCGCCCGGGACCGGCACCATGTCGTTCAGACGGAAGGACAGCAGAACCGCCTTCTTCAGCCACTGGTGCACCCGCCACTTGCCGTCCTGCTGGTCGGCCACGCGGGCGGTGCCGTTGTCGAGTGCTTCCAATGCAGCTTCCACGGCGTCGCGGACGTCGCCCTGGGTGCTGGTCGAGAGCTCGGCACGACGCTCCCAGGCGTCGTCGATGACGGGTTGCAGGCGGTCGAGTTCCATCGCTTCAGGGCCTTCCGGCGGGCGGTTCGGGGGGAGGTCGGAGGCGCCGACATTGGCCGCGCCGCGACGGCCCTGTCAACACGGGCGCGCCATGGTCGGCCGGGTCTTGCCGGAATGCCATATAAAGCGAGCCCGTGGCGATGCTATACTACCGGTAGTCAATCAAACGGCGGCCGCAGCGCGGGCGGCCGCCCCGAACAAGGGGAAATGCGATGGCGGTGCTGGTATTGACCGAAGGCAACGACGTCCAGGTCGGGACCGACCTGGCCGACCTGATCCAGGGCCTGGGCGGCGACGACAACCTGAACGGCGCCGGCGGCAACGACACGCTGGACGGCGGCACCGGCAACGACGCGCTGATCGGGCTCGGCGGCGACGACCTCCTCTTCGGCAGCCAGGGGTTCGACCTGCTCTATGGGTCGGCCGGCAACGACACCGCCTATGCCGGGCAGGGCGACGACCAGGCCTATGGCGGCAACGGCAACGACCAGATCTATGGCAATGACGGCAACGATTCGCTGCGCGGGGATGCCGGCGGCGACCTGATGAACGGCAATCGCGGCGTCGACACGGTCGAGGGCGGCGAGGGCAACGACACCATCAATGGCGGCGGCGAGAACGACCTGCTGCTGGGCCAGGGCGGCAACGACACGCTGTTCGGCGATGTCGGCAACGACACCGCCGAGGGCGGCGACGGTAGCGACGTGATCTACGGCAATACCGGCAACGACCTGCTGGTCGGCGGCACCGGCAACGACACGCTGAGCGGCGGCAAGGACGACGACATCGTGCTGGGCAATGCCGGCGCCGACGTGCTGGCGGGCGAGATCGGCAACGACACGCTGACTGGCGGCGCCGGCGACGACATCTTCGTCTTCTCCCCCGGCGACGACCAGGACCGCGTCACCGACTTCTCGGCGGGCGAGGACCTGGTCGACCTGTCGGAGTTCGGCTTCGCCGGCTTCAACGCGCTGCTGTCGGCGGCCACGCTGACCAGCACGGCCGGGTCCATCACCGTCGACTTCGGCAGCGGCGACGTGCTGACCGTGTCGGGCATCAACCAGTTGTCCGAGGACTACTTCATCCTCTGAGCACGGTCAGGGCCGGGCCCGGCGGGCTCGGCCCCCCTCTCGGCTGCTACTGCGTGCGCGAGCAGGCCGTCGCCTGGTAGGGGTTGGCCTTGTTCTCGATGTAGTACTGGTAGCCCACGCGCAGTTGAACCTGGGCCAGATTGTTGATCGAAACGGGGTTGCCGCTGCACTCGACGATCGGGTCCCCGCCGATGCGCACCCGGATCAGTCCGAACGTGGTGAAGTCCGCGCAGCGTTCCTGCCCGATCGACACATAGTCGCCAGCGCCGACCTGGACACGGAACGGGCGGAACTCCAGGTTCATGACGTCTATGCAGAGCCGGTAGGCGGCGGATGCGGACGCCGAAAACGAGCCAAGGCCGCAGACGACCGCCACCGCCAAAATCCCATGACGCATTGCTGCCACTCCTGTCGATCCCATGGCCGATCGGCCCGAGCTACGCCGAGCCTAGGCACAATCCGCCGCTTCCGGAAGCCCGGTTCGCCGGGCGGGGTCCGCGAAGGCTAGAGCAGCGTGCCCTGGACCGGGGCCGGGGGCCGGGCCGGCCCTTCGCGCTCGGCCTGGACCGCCACGTCGCCGTCGGCAAAGCGCAGGTGCAGCCGCTGGCCGGCGCGGGTTTCGCCCTTGCGGGTGACCGGGTGGCCGGCCGCGTCCTGCACCAGCACGAAGCCGCGCTCCAGCACGCGCTCGTAGGACAGGCCGTCCAGCATGCGACCGCGCAGCGCTAGGTTGTCCGCCGCGCGCGCCAGGCGCGCCGCCGCGGCCGCCCGCAACCGCTCTCCCAGGGCCACCGCGTCGCGCTCGCCGCGGCCGATCGCCTGGCGCAGGCCGCGATCGTCGAGACGGATGGCCACGCGCTCCAGGGCCGTGCCGTGGCCGCGCACCGCGTGGGCGGCCGCCCGCGCCAGGCGGTCGCCCAGATGGGCCGTGCGCGTGGCGGCGTCGCGCACCACCTCGCGGGGGTGGCGCAGGCGGGCGGCCAGCCCGTCGAGCCGGCCGGCGCGGTCGGGCACCAGCTTGGCGGCCGCATTGGCCAACCGCTCGGTGCGATCGTCCAGGAACTGTTCCTTGGTGCGCAGCAGGGCGACCGGGTCGGGCAGGCCGCGGCTCAGCCCCTCGACCTCGGCCCGCGCATGACGCAGGCGCGCCGTCAGCGCCTGCCAGGCGCGCCCGCCGGCATCGCCGATGCGCTGGATCAGTTCGGCCCGCACCGGCACCGCCAGTTCGGCCGCCGCCGTCGGGGTGGGGGCTCGCACGTCGGACGCGAAGTCGATCAGGGTCGTGTCTGTTTCGTGCCCGACCGCCGAGATGAGGGGGATCGCCGATTCCGCGGCGGCGCGCACCACCACTTCCTCGTTGAAGGCCCAGAGATCCTCCAGGCTGCCGCCGCCGCGGGCGACGATCAGCAGGTCGGGCCGCGGCACCCGGCCGCCTTCCGGCAGCGCGTTGAAGCCGCGGATCGCGGCCGCCACCTGGGCGGCCGCCGTCTCGCCCTGGACGGCGACGGGCCAGACCAGGACATGGCGCGGAAAGCGGTCGGCCAGCCGGTGCAGGATGTCGCGGATGACCGCCCCGGTGGGCGAGGTCACGACACCGATGACGCGTGGCAGGAAGGGCAGCCGACGCTTGCGCTCGGGGTCGAACAGCCCCTCGGCCAGCAGCTTGCGGCGCCGATCCTCCAGCAGCTTCAGGAGCGCGCCTTCGCCCGCCAGCTCCAGCGATTCGACGACGATCTGGTACTTGGAGCGGCCGGGATAGGTGGTCAGGCGGCCGGTCGCCACGACCTCCATGCCGTCCTCCGGGCGGATCGACAGGCGCCCGGCCTGGCCGCGCCAGCACACGCCGTCGATCAGCGCATCGGCATCCTTCAGCGCGAAATAGAGATGGCCCGAGCTGTGCCGCTTGAAGCCGCTGATCTCTCCGCGGACGCGGACATAGCTGAACTGCTCCTCGATGCTGCGCTTCAGCTGCTGCGACAGTTCGCCGACGGAGAGTTCCGGAAGGTTGCCGCGGAGGGCGTTCTCGCTCATGCCGCCCATGCTACAAGGGCGGCCGCCGCACTGCCACCCACGGGGAAAGGAAACGCCCAGCCATGCGCCTTCTTGTCGTCGGATCGGGTGGCCGCGAGCACGCGCTGTGCTGGGCCATCGCCGCCTCGCCGCTGTGCGACGCGCTCTATTGCGCGCCCGGCAATGCCGGCATCGCCGAGGTCGCCACCTGCCTGCCGGTCGACCTGGACGACCTCGACGCCATCGTCGGCCTGGCCCGGGCCGAGCGCATCGACTTCGTCGTCGTCGGGCCGGAGGCGCCCCTGGTGGCGGGCCTGGTCGACCGGCTGGAGGCGGCCGGCATCAAGACCTTCGGCCCCAGCAAGGCGGCCGCCGCCCTGGAAGGCTCCAAGGCCTTCATGAAGGATTTCTGCGCTCGCCACGCCATCCCGACCGCCAGTTATGCGCGCTTCACCGACGCCGCGGCGGCGCGCGCCCATGTCCGCGCCACCGGCGCGCCGATCGTGGTCAAGACCGACGGGCTGGCCGCCGGCAAGGGCGTCACCGTGGCCACCACGGTCGAGGAGGCGATCGCGGCCATCGACGCCGCCATGGTGGACGGAGCCTTCGGCGCAGCCGGCAGCGAGCTGGTGATCGAGGAGTTCATGGCGGGCGAGGAAGCCAGCTTCTTCGTCCTCTGCGACGGCCGCAACATCGTGCCGTTCGGCGGCGCCCAGGACCACAAGGCAGTGGGCGACGGCGACACCGGCCCCAACACCGGCGGCATGGGCGCCTATTCGCCGGCCCCCATCTTCGACGCCGCGGCCGAGCGCCGGGTGATGGACGAGATCGTCCGCCCGACCATCGCCGGCATGGCGGCCGAGGGCCGGCCCTTCAAGGGCGTGCTGTTCGTCGGGCTGATGATGACAGCGACGGGGCCGCGGCTGGTGGAGTTCAACGTCCGCTTCGGCGACCCGGAATGCCAGGTGCTGATGCGCCGGCTGATGTCGGACCTGGTGCCGGCGCTGCTGGCATCGGCCGACGGCGTGCTGGATGGGTTCGACCTGCGCTGGTACGACGAAACCGCCCTGGCCGTGGTGATGGCGACGCGCGGCTACCCCGGAAAATATCCCAAGGACACGCCGATCGCCGGGCTGGACCGGGCCGCCGCAATCGAGGACGTGATCGTCTTCCACGCCGCCACCCATCGCGACGGCGACCGCATCCTGTCGAACGGCGGCCGGGTGCTGGCGGTGACCGCGATGGGTGCGACGGTGGCCGAGGCCCAGCGCCTGGCCTATGCCGGGGTCGATGCCATCGACTGGCCGGGCGGGTTCTGCCGCCGCGACATCGGCTGGCGGGCCGTTGCCCGCGAGGGCTGAGCTAAAGCATCGTCTCGATCACCCGGTCGGGCGGGCGGTGGCCGTCGACGAAGGTCTTCACGTTCACGATCACCTTCTCGCCCATGGCGATGCGGCCCTCGAGCGTGGCCGAGCCCATGTGCGGCAGCAGCACGACATTGTCGAGCCGCAGCAGGCGCGGGTTGACCGCCGGCTCGTGCTCGAAGACATCGAGCCCGGCGCCGGCCAGCTCGCGCGCCGCCAGCATGCGGGCCAGGGCGGCCTCGTCGATCACCTCGCCGCGGGCGGTGTTCACCAGGAAGGCATGCGGCTGGATCAGCTTCAGCCGGCGCGCCGACAACAGATGGTAGGTGGCGGGCGTATGCGGGCAATTGACCGACAGCACGTCCATGCGCGCCAGCATCTGGTCCAGGCTCTCCCACCAGGTCGCCTCCAGTTCGGCCTCCACCTCGGGATGGACGCGGCGGCGATTGTGGTAGTGGATCGACATGCCGAAGCCGCGCGCGCGGCGCGCCAGGGCCTGGCCGATGCGGCCCATGCCGATGATGCCAAGGCGCCGCCCGCCCAGGCGCCGGCCCAGCATGAAGGTCGGCCCCCAGCCCTGCCACTTGCCCGACCGCACCATGCGCTCGCCCTCGGTCAGGCGGCGGGCGACGGCCAGGACCAGCGCCATCGCCATGTCGGCCGTGTCCTCGGTCAGCACCCCCGGCGTGTTGGTGACGGTGATGCCGCGGGCGCGCGCCGCCTGCAGGTCGATATGGTCGACGCCGGTGCCGAACGACGCGATCAGCTTCAGGTCCGGCCCGGCGGCCGCCAGCACGCCCGCATCGATGCGGTCGGTCACGGTCGGCACCAGCACGTCGCAATGGGCCACGGCCGCGATCAGGGCGGCCTCGTCCATCGGCTGGTCGTCGATGTTCAGGCGGGCATCGAAGAGCTCCATCATCCGCGTCTCGACCATGTCGGGCAGCTTGCGGGTGACGACGACGAGGGGCTTCTTCGCGCGGGCGGACATGAACATTCTCTATCAGGATGGCGACTGACCGACGGGGTGATCCCCAAGGGGTGGGGTATCCTTACCTTGACCCGATTCGGCAGTGGAGGCTAACGCATCACGATGGTGGCTTTGGGGGTCCGCAGGCTGCGCGAAGCGGTCGGTTCGGCAGTCGTGGCGGGGATCGTCGCGGCCGTGCTGTCGTGCGCGTCGCAGCCGGCGGCGGCGGCCGAGGATACCAACCTGCCGATCCCGCGCTTCGTCACGCTGCGCTCGGAAGAGGCCAACGCCCGCACCGGCCCCGGCACGCAATACCCGATCGAGTGGCGCTTCATGCGCCGCGGCATGCCCGTCGAGATCACCGCCCAGTTCAGCCAGTGGCGCAAAATCCGCGACTGGCAGGGGGCCGAGGGCTGGGTGCACCAGAGCCTGGTGTCCGGCCGCCGCGCCATCGTCGTCACCGGCATCCCGCGCATCCTGCGCCGGCGCGCCGCCGACGACGCCTCGCCAGTGGCCCAGGTCGAGGCCGGCGTCATCGGCCGGCTGATGGAATGCGACCCGGGCTGGTGCCGGATGGAGGTCCAGGGCTATCGCGGCTGGTTGAAGCGCACCGAGTTCTGGGGCGTCTATCCCGGCGAGAAGGTCGAGTAGGCACGCACGGGCGGCAGCTCTCCTACTCCGCCCGCAGCATCGTCCTGACCGTATCCAGGAACGCCCGGATCACCCGCCCGTCGGCCCGCTCGCGCAGGATGACGACGTGGGCGTAGGTGAAGATCTGCGCATCGGCGATGGCGACACGGTGCAGCACCGGGTCGGGCACGAACTCCGCCGCTGACACATAGCCGATGCCGAGCCCATGGATCACCGCCTCGCGGATCGCCTCGCGGCTGCCGATCTCGACCACGATCCTGGGTTCGACGCCGGCCGCGCGCATCGCCTCCTCGAAGGCGCGACGCGTGGTCGATCCCTTCTCGCGCACGATCATGCGCTGGCCGTGCAGGTCGGCCAGCGCGATCGCCGTGCGCGATGCGAAGGGATGGTCGGTGCGGGTGAAGACCACCACGGGGTGGCGACGATAGGGCACGGCCAGCAGGGCCGGGTCGTCGTCGATATGGGCCAGGACGGCCACGTCGGTGCGATAGTCCCGCAGGTCCTGCAGGGCCTGGGTCGAGTTGCCGATGGCGACGCTGAGCTCGATCCCGGGATAGCGCCGGCTGAAGGCCGCCAGCATCTCGGTCACGTGATAGGGGCCGACGGCGCCGACGCGGAGCTGGCCCAGCCGCAGCTCGCGCGACTGCTGGAGGAATTCCAGCGCCTCGCGCTCCTCGCTGAACATCCGCGTCGTGATCGCCAGCAAGTCGCGGCCGGTCGGCGTCAGCTCGGCCCGGCGGTTGCGGCGATGGAATAGGCGCACGCCGAATTCCGCCTCCAGCGTGGCGATCTGCGCGGTCAGCGTCGGCTGGCTGACGCCCAGTTGCTCGGCCGCGGCCGTGAAGCCGCCCGCCCGCGCCACCGCATGGAAGGATCGCAGGCTCGTGTAACGCATAGGTAATTTCTATGGATCATGATGGAAAAATCAATTGGCGCTGGCATGGCCGATTGGGCGAGCCTTTTCATGCAGTGCCCGTCGATCCAAAGAAACGGGCATGCGGGTAGCGGAGGAACGATGCGCTGGTCCTACCAGAACCCCGTCCGCGTCGAGTTCGGCGTGGGCACCCTCGACCGCGTGGCCCCGGCCATCGCCGGCCGCCCCTGGGCGCTCGTGACCTACGGCATGGACCTGTTCCGTGACATGGGCGCCCGCATCGCCCGCGCGGCCGGCCCGCCGGTCGTGATCATCGACGACGTAGCGGCCAATCCCGACTTCGCCGACCTGGACGGCACCTGCCGGCGGTTCTCGGCCGCGGCGGCGACCGGGGTGATCGTGGCGCTGGGCGGCGGCTCGGTGATCGATGCGGCCAAGGTGCTGGCGGCGGCCGACGGCGACTTCGCGGCCGTGCGCGACCACTTGGTGGACGGCGTGCCGCTCGACCCCGCGCGCATCCTGCCGATCCTGGCCGTGCCGACGACGGCGGGCACCGGCAGCGAGGTGACTTCGTGGGCGACGGTGTGGGATGCGGCCGGCGGCCGGAAATACTCGATCGCCCATCCCAGGCTCTATCCCGAGGCGGCCATCGTCGACCCCGCCCTGACGCTGGCCGCCCCGCGCGGGCTGACGCTCGCGACCGGGCTCGACGCGCTGTCCCACGCGCTGGAAAGCCTGTGGAACGTCAACGCCAACCCGGTCTCGGCGGAGTTCGCGATCGCGGCCGCGCGCGAGGTGCTGGCGGTCCTGCCGCGCCTGGTCGACCGGCTGGACGACATCGAGCTGCGCTCGCGCCAGTCGCATGCGGCATTGCTGGCGGGGCTCGCCTTCTCCAACACCAAGACCGCGCTGGCGCACAACATCTCCTACGACGTCACGCTGCGCCACGGCACCGCGCATGGCATCGCCTGCTCGTTCAGCCTGCCGCAGGTGATGCGCTGGGCGATCGGCCAGGACGGCGCCTGCGACGCCCGCCTGGCGGCGATCTTCGGGCCGGATCTGGCGGCCGGCGCCGACCGGCTGGAGCGGTTCCTGGAGGATCTGGGCGTGCCGACCGATCCCGCCGCCCACGGGCTGGATGCGGGCGAATGGCACCGCCTGGTCGACAAGGCCTTCGCCGGCGAGCGCGGCCGCAACTTCATCGGGAGGCGGGCACTGGCCGCCGAATAGCGGCCCCCTCTCCTGCAGCACGCCCGAAGACGACCCAAGCCGCCCGCAGTGGCGGCAGGCCAAAGCCATAACGACACCCAAGGGAGCGAAACATGACCAGCATCACGCGGAGAGGATTTCTCCAGGCAGGCAGCATGCTGTCGGCCGCCGCCATCCTGCCCATCGCGGCCGCGCCGGCCTTCGCCCAAATCAACGTGCTGCGCGTCGGGCTGATCCCGTCGGAGGATTCGCGCGCGATGCTGGAGGCCAGCAAGCAGTTGCTGGCCGCCATCGAGAAGAACCTCGGCATGAAGGTGCAGGGGTTCGTGGCCACCGACTACAACGGCGTCATCGAGGCGATGCGCGCGGGCCATGTCGAGGTCGCCTATCTCGGCCCCTTCTCCTACGTGCTGGGCACGACGGTGGCGGCGATCGAGGCCTTCTGCACGGCCGAGACGGCCAAGGCGGGCCGCACCTACTATCACAGCCAGATCATCACCCTGAAGGAGAGCGGCATCCAGACGCTGGCCGATCTGCGCGGCCGCACCTTCGCCTTCGTCGACCCCTCCTCCACCTCGGGCCACCTCTTCCCCAAGGCCGGGCTGATCCGCGAGGGCATCGACCCCGACCGGTTCTTCGGCCGCGTGCTCTTCACCGGCTCGCACGACGCCAACGCGCTGGCCGTCGCCAACAAGCGGGTGGATGCGGCCACCATCGCCGACCGCATCTTCGACGCCGCCGTCGCCAAGAAGCTGATCGACCCGGAGAAGGTGCATGTCGTGTGGCGCTCGGGCCCGATCCCGGAATCGCCCACCGTCTGGCGGCGCAACCTGCCGGACGAGTTGAAGCAGCGGATCCGCAAGGCCTTCCTCGACATCCGCGACATCACCTGGGCCGACCAGGGCAAGCTCAACCGCTTCGTCGAGACCAACGACGCGGCCTACGACGTCATCCGCGAGACCGCCAAGGTGCTGAACCTCGACCTTTCGAAGATGAAGTGAGGCTGCGGCCTCGGAGCCGGCCGGCGCGGGAGGGCAGTCGATGATCGAGATCAAGGGCCTCGCCAAATCCTATGGCGATCGCCGGGTGCTGAAGCAGGTGGACCTGTCGGTCCGGGCCGGCGAGTTCCTCGTCGTGCTGGGGCCGAGCGGTGCCGGCAAGTCGACGCTGCTGCGCTGCGTCAACGGGCTGGTCAAGTCCGACCGAGGAGAGATCGCGATAGACGGCCGCACCGTGCGCACGGCCGACCTCGGCCGGCGCGAGGAGCGGCGGCCGACGGCGATGATCTTCCAGCACCACAACCTGGTGAAGCGCCTCAGCGTGCTGAAGAACGTCCTGGTCGGGCGGATGGCCGGCATGTCGTCGCTGATGGCGCTGTTCCAGCTCTTCCCCGCCCGCGACGTGGAGCAGGCGCTGGCCTGCCTGCGCCGGGTCGAGCTGGAGCACAAGGCGCAGGTGCGCGGCGACCAGATCTCGGGCGGGGAGCAGCAGCGGGTCGGCATCGCGCGCGCCCTGGCGCAGGAGCCGGCCGTCATCCTGGCCGACGAGCCGGTGGCCAGCCTCGACCCCAAGACCGCGCGGATCGTGCTGGGCTACCTGAAGCGCATCTGCAAGGAGACCGACATCGCGGTCATCTGCAACCTCCACCAGGTCGACTATGCGGTGGAGTTCGGCGAACGCGTGGTCGGCCTGTCGGACGGGGCGGTCGTGTTCGACGGCCCGCCCGACCGCCTGTCGACCGAGATCGTCCACCGCATCTATCCGGGCCTGGAGGATCCGGGCATCGCCCGCGTCCTGCGGTTCCAGGGCGGCAGCCACGCCGCCGCCGACCAGCCGCTCGCGGCCGGCGCCTGAGGGGGGATCCAAGCGATGTCCATGACCCGACAGACCTTCCTGATGAACCCGCCCAGCGGCCGCTTCGGCTGGGGCACCACCTGGCTATGGGCGATCGGCGCCGTCCTCTTCCTCGGCTGGTCGGCCGACGGCGCCCAGATCAGCGTGCACAACCTGGCGATGGGCGTTCCCTACATGTGGGACTTCCTGACCCGCATGCTGCCGCCCAATTGGGCCTTCATCGAGCGGCTGTGGGCGCCGGCGCTGGAAAGCCTGCAGGTCGCCGTCTGGGGCACCATCCTGGGCGTGGCGCTCGCCCTGCCGGTCTGCTTCTTCGCCGCCCGCAACCTGTCGCCGCACCCCATCGTCTTCCAGACGATGCGCCAGATCCTGAATGCCATGCGCGGCATCAACGAGATCATCCTGGCGCTAATCTTCGTGGCCGCCATCGGCCTCGGCCCCTTCGCGGGCGTGCTGGCCCTGGCCGTCCATGGTGCCGGCATGCTGGGCAAGTTCTTCGCCGAGGCGATCGAGGACATCGACGAAGGGCCGCTGGAGGCCTTCCGCTCGGCCGGCGTCGGGCGCTTCAAGATGATCCTGTTCGGCGTGCTGCCGCAGGTCCTGCCGGCCTGGCTCGGCACGATCTTCTACCGGCTGGAGACGAATGTCCGCCAGGCGACCGTGCTGGGCATGGTGGGTGCCGGCGGCATCGGCTTCGAACTCGTCTCCAGCATGAAGCTCTTCAAGTACCAGGACACCGCCATGTGCATCCTGGTGATCCTGACGCTCGTGCTGCTGGCCGACTTCTTCTCGTCGCGGGTGCGCGCGATGATCCGCTGAGGGCCTAGCGGCCGCGGTCCAGCACCGCGGCCAGCAGGGTCATCTCGTCGCTGCCGGGCGGCAGCCCGGCCAGCAGCGGCTTCAGCCGGCCGTCCAGCATCAGCATGGAAAAGCCGTGCACCAGCGACCAGGCGGCCGCGATGTCGGCCAGCTGGGCCACGGTCAGGGACCGCTCGCCGGGTGCGGCCGCCTCGCCGCCGACCGTGCCGGACAGCACCGCGAACGCCGCGAAGAGTGCCGTCCGCAGGGCCGGGCGGGTCATGTCCAGCCGCTCGCCCCGGAACATGAGCTGGAACAGGCCGGGATGGGTCCGCGCGAACTCCACATAGCCCTGTCCGATGGCGGCGGCCCGGCGGGCGGGTTCGGGCGCCGCCTCCAGCCGCGCCAGCATGCCGGCGCGGAAGCGCTCGAATCCCAGCGCCGCCAGGTCGCTGAGGAGCCCCGACAGGTCGCCGAAATGGTTCTTGGGGGCGGCGTGGGACACGCCCGCCTCGCGCGCGGCCGCGCGCAGCGTCAGGCCTTGGATGCCGTCCCGCTCCAGGATGCCCTCGGCCGCCTGCAGCAGTGCCTGGCGCAGGGACCCGTGGTGATAGGCGCCGGGGGGCTTGCCAGGCGTGGCCTTGGTCGCGCTCGCCATCGGTGTTGGCCTCAATATTGACGACGTAAATATTTTCTTGACCGCCAGCCCTGCCGGCCCTAGTCATATTTCCATCGTAAACATATCCGCAGGGAGAGTCCAATGAACACGCTGACTGCACCCGCCCCGTCCGGTGCCCGCACCGCCGGCAACTACGCGCCCGTCTTCGTCGAGCACGAGACGACCCGCTTGGCGATCAAGGGGGCCCTGCCGCGGGCGCTGAACGGCACGCTCTTCCGCAACGGCCCCAACCCGCGCTTCCCGACCGAGGATTCCCACTGGTTCGTCGGCGACGGGATGATCCACGCCTTCACGCTGGAGGACGGCGCCGCCACCTATCGCAATCGCTGGGTACGGACGCCGAAATGGCTGGCCGAGGATGCCGCGGGCCGGTCGCTGTTCCGCGGCTTCGGCCAGACGCGGCCGGGCACGCCGGCCGGGATCGACGGCGGCGTCGCCAACACCAACGTGCTGCTGCATGGTGGCCGCCTGCTGGCGCTGGAGGAAGGGCACCTGCCGATGGCGCTGGCGCCGGACTCGCTGGCGACCGAGGGCTATGTCGACTTCGACGGCACGGTCGCCGGCCCCTTCACCGCCCATCCCAAGATCTGCCCGCAGACGGGCGAACTGCTGTTCTACGGCTATCACCTGGGCGGCGGCTTCTCGCCCGTGATGAGCCACGGTTCGATCGGCCCGGACGGCCGGACACGGCGGTTCGAGCGGTTCGAGGCACCCTTCCCCAGCATGGTCCACGACTTCGCCGCGACCCGGAACCACCTGGTCTTCCCGATCCTGCCGCTGACCGGAAGCTTGGTCCGCGCCAGGACCGGCCGCCCGCCCTATGCGTGGGAACCGGAGTTGGGCTCGCACATCGGCATCATGCGGCGCGACGGGTCGGCCGCCGACATGGCCTGGTTCCGCGGTCCGGCCTGCTACGTCTTCCACGTCATGAACGCCTGGGAGGACGGCAGCCGCATCCTGGTCGATGTGATGCAGCTCGACGCCCCGCCCTTCCCGCTGGCCGACGGATCGCCCGCGTTCAAGGGCCCGCCGCCGCGCGCCCGGCTCTGCCGCTGGACCTTCGACCTGGCGGGCGGCAGCGACCGCTTCCACCAGACCTTCCTGGACGATCTGGGGGGCGAATTCCCGCGCATCGACGACCGCCTGTCGGGCAGCGCCAACGGCCATGGCTGGTTCGCCGGCGCCGGCCCGGCCGCGGCACCCGGCAGCTTCGACACGATCGCCCATTTCGACTTCACCACCTGGCGGCGGAACAGCCACGCGTTCGCGCCCGGCAGCAGCGTCTCGGAGCCCGTGTTCGTGCCGCGGGCGGCCGACGCCGCCGAGGGCGACGGCTGGGTCCTGGCCGTCGTCCGCCAGCCCGAGGCAGAGCACAGCGAACTCGCCGTCTTCGATGCCCTCCAACTCGACGACGGGCCGCTCGCCACCGTCACCCTGCCGGCGCGCGTGCCGGCCGGCCTGCACGGAAACTGGGTCCCGGCCTGAGCCCTTGGGCGGCGGCGCGCTATATCCTTCCCGGAAGCACACCGGGAGAGTCGATGAAGCGCGCCGCCATACTGCTGGCCCTGCTCTGCCTGGCCGCCCCCGCGCGCGCGAACGAGGCCATTTCGGCCCGGGTGGAGGCACTGCTCGGCCGGATGACGATCGAGGAGAAAGCCGGCCAGCTCAATCTCGAGACCGCCGACTGGAGCCAGGCGCGCGACCTCTATCTGTCCGATGCCGCCGAGGCGCGGCTGCGGGCCGGGCGTATCGGCGGCTTCTTCAACATGCATGAGCGCGCGCTCGCCCGGCGCATCCAGGAGATCGCCGTCCATGGCAGCCGCCTCGGCATCCCGGTGCTGCTCGGCTACGACGTGGTGCACGGCTATCGCACCATCTTCCCGATGCCGCTGGCCCAGGCGGCCAGCTTCGACCTGGCGCGGATCGAGCGGTCGGAGCGGATCGCCGCATCGGAGGCGATCGGCGACGGGGTGAACATCACCTTCTCGCCCATGCTCGACACCAGCCGCGACCCGCGCTGGGGCCGCACGGCCGAGAGTGCCGGGGAATCGCCCTGGTGGTCGGCCCAGGTGGCGGTCGCCCGCCTGCGCGGGTTCCAGGGCGAGCGGCTGGCCGCCACCGATTCGCTGGCCGCCTGTCCCAAGCACCTGGGCGCCAACGGCGCCACCCGCGCGGGGCTGGATTATACCGGGGCCGAGATCGGCGAGCGGGAACTGCGCGAGGTGCACCTGCCGCCCTTCCGCGCGGTGGTGGCGACCGCCCCCTGCTTCATGGCCGCCTTCAACACCTACGACCAGGTGCCAGCCGCGGCCAGCCCGTTCCTGCTGCGCCGGATCCTGCGCGACGAGTGGCGATCGGGGGCGGTCGTCATGAGCGACTTCGGCGCCCTGCTGGAGCTGGAGCGGCACGGCGTGGCGAGCGACGACGCCATGGCCGCCCGGCTCGCCATCGCCGGGGGCCTGCAGCTCGACATGGCGTCGGCCGTCTATCGCGACCAGCTACCGGCCCTGGTACGGGCCGGCCGGGTGCCGGAAGCCGCTGTCGACGAGGCCGTGCGTCATGTCTTGCGGCTGAAGGAGCAGATGGGCCTGCTGGACGACCCCTTCGCCCGCTTCACCGCCAGCGAGGGCATGGCCAGCCCCGAGGCGCTGGGCCATCGCGAGGAGGCGCTCGCCTTTGCCGAACGCTCGCTGGTGTTGCTGCAGAACCGGGGCGACCGGCTGCCGTTGCGAACCGACGTCCGCCGGGTGGCGGTGATCGGCCCGCATGCCGACGCGCCGCAAGAGATGCTGGGCTCGTGGGTCGGCCGCGGCGCGTACAGCCGGCCCGTGTCGCTGGCGGCCGGCCTGCGCCAGGTTCTGGACCCCGGAGCCGAGGTGGTGGCCGTGCCGGTCGGGGACTTCGCGGGCGCCACGCCGGCCGAGCAGGCCGATGCGCTGGCGGCGGCCCGCGCGGCCGACAGCGTCGTGCTGGCCCTGGGCGAGCCGGCGTCGATGAGCGGCGAGGCATCGAGCCGGACCGAGATCGACCTGCCCGGCGCCCAGAACGACCTGGCCGAGGCGGTGCTGGCCGTCGGCCGGCCGACGGTGGCCGTGCTGTTTGCGGGCCGGCCGCTCGCCATCGAGCGGCTGTCGCAGCGGGCGGACGCGATCCTGCTCGCCTGGTTTCCCGGCACCATGGGCGGCACCGCCGTCGCCCGCATGCTGTTCGGCCTGGCCGAGCCGGTCGGGCGCATGCCGATGACGACGCCGCGCGCCGTCGGCCAGATCCCGCTGCATCACGAGCGCCTGCCCTCCGGCCGCCCGGCCGTCAAATGGCCGGACGTCTATTCGGCCAACTATGTCGACCGCCCGACGACCCCGCTCTATCCCTTCGGCCACGGGCTGGCCTACACGCGCTTCGCATTCCAGCCACCCGTGCTGGATCGCACCACCATCGGGAATGGAGAAACCGTCAACGTCTCGGTGACGGTGCGCAACGTTGGACCCCGGGCGGGCACGGCCATGGTGCAGCTCTACCTGCGCAACCGCGTCGCCCCGATCTCTCGCCCGGTGCAGATGTTCCGCGACTTCGAGCGGGTGACGCTGGCCCCGGAAGAGACTGCCACCGTCACCTTCCAGGTGAAGGCCGAGGACTTCGCCTACTGGCAGGCCGGCGACCGCTTCGCCGCCCCGGCCGGCCCGATCGACGTCATGACCGGCCCCAGCGCCGGCGAAGTGCAGACGGTGCGGCTGGAATATGCGCCGTAGCCATTGTGATTTCTGGAAGCCAGCGGCCTAAGCCAAGTTAGTGTGAGAGAAGTCGTTGCCTTTGTAGAGGAGCGGCACGCCAAGCGCTTTGGCGCACGCATAGGCGAAGCAATCACCGAAATTCAGATCCGCCACATGTCCGACTGCCTTTCCATAGGCAGCACTTGCCCTCAGCGCCAACTTGCCGATAGCCGGCGAGATCGCCACTTCCTCGGCGCCCAGATCTTCTGCGAACGCATCCACCGCCAAGGCGGCCTGCAACAGCAGTTCTGCTGACGGCCTGGCGTTCTTGCCAGCCTTGGAGGCCTTCATCCGAGCGAGCGCCAGCGAGGCCTCAAACTTCACCAGAGCGGAAACGAAGAATGGCCCCTCTGATTCCGCGATCGAATCTTCAATGCCTTCGCAGCCCGCTTCGCGGCCAAGAACGGCGACGACAGCGGACGCGTCGAGGAACATCAGTCCGATCCCCACATCTCGTCGGTGTAGGCTTTCATGTCGAAGGTCGGATCGCTTGGACCCATCGCGTCGGCCAGAGCCTTCGAACGAGCCAGACGGTCTCCAATCGGGCTAGCCCGTCTTGCTCGCTCCAACTGGATCAACAGGGCTTGCCGCACGGCTTCGGTTTTGGTCTTCACCTTGGTAAGCCTTCGCAGTTCCTCTGCGAGGGCATCCACCTCGGCATCGCGAATGAAAAGAGCCATGCGAAATCTCCTTGGAGATATCCATATGGCCTCATCCAGATATGCAGGCTAGCCCTTCTCTGCCGCCGATACCTCTAGGCCGCGAAATCCTGCGACAGCGCCGCGCGGATTGCCTCGGGCATGACGGCGATGTGGCCGTATTCGGGGTGGCCGAATCCCGCCATCACCTCGGTGCCGGGGGCGGCGAACTTGGCGATCTGGGCGGGGGTGAAGGGAAAGTGGATGAACTGCACCGCCGAGGCCTTGCCCTGCTCGTTGGTGCGGTCCTGGTCGTCCTCCGGCACGCCGGTCACCGTCTCGCCGGCAACGCGCAGGAAGGCCATGCGCTCGATGCCGCCCAGTCGCGCCAGGCTGCGGGCGCGGCGGATGGGGTCGTCGATCTCGATCATGATGGTCGCCACCAGTTCGCTGCCCTTGGGGATCAGCGGGTTGTAGGCGGCGATCTCGTCCGGCACCTGCTCGGCCCCGCCCTTCTCGATGAAGAGCATCTCGTGCACCTGGTGCCACATCGTCTCGTAGCTCTCGAAGTGCCAGGTCGTGAAGGGGCCGACCGCGATGCGACGCAGGCGCTTGATCGCGGCCACGTGGCGGCGGTGCTCGCGGCGGATGGCGGCATATTCGGCCGCCGGCAGGATGTCGCCGGCGGTGATCTCTCGCTTGGCCGTGGTCATGGATGGGTCCTTGGGGAAACGGGGCCGGCGCCTCAGGCGAGGCCGTAGGCGCGGGCCATGAGCAGGATCGGGTGGGCGACCAGCTCGATCTCGGGCACGTCGCCCTCCAGCCGCTCGATCCCCTGCTTCAGGTGGGTCCCGGCCAGCGGGCATTCCGAGGCCAGGAACTGCTTGCCGGACTTGGCGGCCTGGCGGGCGGCGGGCTTGCCGACCTTCAGCGCGGTCTCGAAGTTGCCCTTCATCACGCCCCACGAGCCGCCATGGCCCGAGCAGCGCTCGATCACCGACACGGCCGCACCCGGCATCAGGCGCAGCATCTCGGCCCCCTTGGCGCCCATGTTCTGGGCGCGGGCATGGCAGGCGAGGTGCAGGGCGACACCGCCCGGCAGGGCCTGCATACCGGGAGCGATCCCCTCCTTGCGGGCGATGTCGACGACATATTCCGTGATGTCGAAGGTGGCGTCGGCCAGCCGGCGCACGTCGGCGTCGCCCGGCAGGATCAGCGGCCATTCGAACTTCAGCATCAGCGCGCAGGACGGTGTCAGCGCCACGATGTCATGGCCCTGGTCGATCCAGGGCTTCATCGCGGCGGCCACCTTGCGGGCCTTGTCGGCAACGCGGGCGATATCGCCCTGCTCCAGTTGCGGCATGCCGCAGCAGCCGGGATAGACCACCTCGGTCGCCACGCCGTTGCGGGCCAGCACGGCGCGCGCAGCAGCGCCAATGTCCGGATTGTTGTAGTTCACGAAGCAGGTCGCGTAGAGCGCGGCCTTGCGCCCGAAAGCCGGCGCCTCGGCGTTGACCGCCGGCACCTCGCCTTTGGCCCGCGAGACGAAGGTGCGGCCATGGAACTTCGGCAGGTCGGCGGCGCGGTCGATGCCGGTCGCTTTCTCCAGCAGCGGCCGGGTCAGCGTGTTGTCGGTCTTCGATGCCCAGTTGGCGATCGGCGCGACGATGCCGGCCAGCTTGCCGTTGCGATCGGTCTCGGTGAGCTGGCGGGCGGCGAAGCCGACGCCGCTGGTGCCCGCCTGCCGCTCGGCCATGCGGTAGCGCAGCATGAGGTGCGGGAAATCGAGGTTGAACTCGTGCGGCGGCACGTAGGGGCACTTGGTCATGTAGCACATGTCGCAGAGCGTGCAGGCATCCACGACCGGCTTGAAGTCGGCGCTCTTCACCTCGTCCAGCTCGCCGGTTGGCGAGGCGTCGACGAGGTCGAACAGGCGGGGAAAGCTGTCGCACAGATTGAAGCAGCGGCGACAGCCGTGGCAGATGTCGAAGACCCGGCGCAGCTCGGCATCGAGCTTTTCCGGATCGGTGAAATCGGGGTTCTGCCAGTCCAGCGGATGGCGGGTCGGCGCCTCCAGGCTGCCCTCGCGCATCGCGTGCCTCCCCTTCGCCCCTTGTCGCCGCGCCCCAGGGCGGCGGCTTCGTCCAAGACCAGGGGCCGACCGCCGACGATGCCGGCGGTCGGCCCTGTTCGCTTAGCGGAACAACCTGACCAGATCAGGCGCCGATGGTGTCGAGCGCCTTCTGGAAGCGCCCGGCGTGGGACTTCTCGGCCTTGGCCAGCGTCTCGAACCAGTCGGCGATCTCGTCGAAGCCCTCTTCGCGGGCCGAACGCGCCATGCCCGG
Organism: Stella humosa; assembly: GCF_006738645.1. Classification (GTDB taxonomy): domain Bacteria; phylum Pseudomonadota; class Alphaproteobacteria; order ATCC43930; family Allostellaceae; genus Allostella; species Allostella humosa. The sequence continues at coordinate 4,729,819 of NZ_AP019700.1, forward strand.
ATACATGTCGGTGTATTCGTGGGTCTCGCCCGCGATCGCCGCGCGCAGGTTGTCGCCCGTCGGACCGATCGGGTGGCCCGTCGCCGGGTCGCCGGTCTCCTCGAGGAACTCGAGATGGCCGTGGGCGTGGCCGGTCTCACCCTCGGCGGTGGAGCGGAACACGGCGGCGATGTCGTTGTAGCCTTCCACGTCCGCCTTCTGGGCGAAGTAGAGGTAGCGGCGATTGGCCTGCGACTCGCCGGCGAAGGCGGCCTTCAGATTCTCTTCGGTCTTGGATCCCTTGAGCGACGCCATGGTCGTCCTCCTCGTTCGTGCCGAATGTTCGGTCGTGGAGGGAACCGGAACGTTCCCCACGACCTAGGCATAAGGCAGAACCATGGGTCCGTTCAAGCTGTTTGGAACGGTTCCAAACAGAATTCAACCCATTGAGAATGCGTCTTATTTCGACTTTGTGGAGGCGCGCAGGATGACGTCGATCCGACTGACCTCGACCCCCTCGGGCAGGTCCGGCAGGCCGGCGATGGCGATCTGCGCCGCCGGCACGTCGACCAGCCGCCCGTTCTCCTCGAAGAAGAGATGATGGTGGTCGGAGACGTTGGTGTCGAAATACGAACGCCCGGCCTCGACCACGACCTCGCGCATCATGCCGGCGCGCGTGAACTGATGGAGCGTGTTGTAGACGGTCGCCAGCGACACGCGGATGCCGCCGTGAGCCGCCTCGGCATGCACCTGCTCGGCAGTGACGTGCCGATCCTCGCCTTCGAACAGCAGGCGCGCCAGCGCGAGGCGCTGGCGGGTCGGCCGCAGCTCCGAGGCACGAAGCCGCTCCAGGGCGGCCGCAAATGGGCGGTTGTGGGTCACTTGCGACATATAGGGCGAACCGGGGCCGTTGTGAAGGCCGACCCCGGAGTCCCTTGTGACCGGGGCGTCAGTCCCCGGTCCGCACCCGCTCGACCAGTTCCCGCACGGTCGGCACGAAGCCATTGCGATAGAACGGGTCGGTGGTGAAGCGATAGGCGTTGTGGCCGGCAAACATCAGCTGCTGGTTGACGTCGTCGGAATGGCTGATCGCCTGCAGCGTCTTCTGGATGCAGAAGGAGCGCGGGTCGGCCTTCTTGCCGGTGGTGCCGGCCTCGGTCTGCGCCCAGTTGGAGAAGGCGCAGGCCGACAGGCAGCCCATGCAGTCGATCTGGTCGGTGCGGATCTGGTCGGCCGCCGACGGCGTGACGAAGATCAACGTCGAATCGGGTGTGCGTAGCGCCTCGGTGAAGCCGGCCGCGACCCAGGCCTCGGCGTGGTCGCGGTCGGAATGAGTCAGGTAGACGAGGCGGCCGCGGGCGCCGGTCGCGAACGCGGTGTCGTGCTCGCCGACCGGCTCGCCCGTGTAGGCGACCTGGCGGTCGCTGCGGCCCTTCAGTTCCTCCAGGAACGGGTTGCGTACGGCCGAGGAGTAGAAGCCGGTCGGGGAGAAGCGGTTAAGATAGACGTCGCCTTCCTCCAGCGTCACCAGCTTGCGCTTCCAGGCCTCCGAGATCGGGCTTTCCTGGGTCAGCAGCGGCCGGGTGCCGAACTGGAAGGCGATGGGGCCAAGCTCGGGATTGCCCAGCCAGTCCTCCCACTCGCGCAGGTACCAGACGCCGCCGGCCATGAAGATCGGCGTGTTGCCCAGCCCGTACTCGACCATCGTCCGGCGCAGCTCGACGACGCGCGGGTAGGGCGATTCGGGCCGCTCGGGGTTCTCGCTGTTGGACAGGCCGTTATGGCCGCCGGCCAGCCACGGGTCCTCGTAGACGACGCCACCCAGCCACTCCGAGAAGCGGTGGTAGGCGCGCTTCCACAGCGCCTTGAAGGCGCGCGAGGAGGACACGATGGGATAGTAGTGGACGCCGTAGCGGGCACAGATCTCGGCGATCTTGTAGGGCATGCCGGCGCCGCAGGTGACGCCGTGGATCAGCCCCTTGGCCCCTTCCAGCACGCCGTGAAGAACGCGCTCGGATCCGCCCATCTCCCACAGCACGTTCATGTGGATGCGGCCGCCGCCGTTGGAGCGCTCGTGGGCGATGCGGGCCTGGGTGATGCCGCCCTTGATGGCGTAGGCGATCAGTTCCTCATGGCGCTCGCGCCGCGTGCGACCACTATAGGTCTGCGGGATCGGCCGGCCCTCCAGGTCGTAGGAGTCGGCGTTCACGCCCGAGAACGTGCCGACGCCGTCGGCCTCGGCCCAGGCGCCGGAGCTCTCGCCGTTGGAAACCGCAATGCCCTTGCCACCTTCGACCAGCGGCCAGACCTCACGTCCAGAAATCAGAATCGGCTGCAGAGCCTTCACGAAACCACCCCGCCTTCGACAGGAATTCCAATGTGCCTGGACGCTATATAGGCGACCAGCGGCTGCTTGACGAGACGATCAGCCGGCCAGCGGCAGGATCGCCTCCGGCCGGTCCGAGCAGATGCAGTCGACACCCCAGCCGAACAGCTCGGCCGCCCGCTCGGGCTCGTTCACGGTATAGGCCAGCACGGGATAGCCCGCCCGATGCACCGCCGCCACCGTGGCCTCGTCGAGGTCGCGTTGCCGGCAATGCAGGCTGACGGCGCCCAGGCGCTCGACGCGCGCCTGCCAGTCCTCGGGCACCGCCCGCACCAGCAGGCCGCGCGGCAGGGCCGGTGCCACCTCGCGCGCGGCCTCCAGCGAGGCTTCGGCATAGCTCGACAGCAGCAGCGGCGGCCGGTCGGCCGGCCAGCGATCGGCCAGCCGGCGGGCGACGGCGGCGCCGGTCTCCCGCTCGCGGCCGGGGCAGGCCTTGATCTCGACATTGGCCGACATGCCGTGGCTGAGCAGCAGGTCGATCGCCTCGTCGAAGCTGGGCACACGCTCGCCCGCGAACTCCGGGCCGAACCAGGCCCCGGCATCGAGCGCGCGGATGGCGGCGTAGGCGGTGTCGGCCACCGCCCCCTTGCCGTCCGTCGTGCGCTCCAGCACGGCGTCGTGCATCACGATCGGCACGCCGTCGCCCGACAGCTTCACGTCGAACTCCACCCAGCCGACGCCCAACTGGTGGGCGCGGCGCAGGCCGGCCAGCGTGTTCTCGGGCGCCGAGGCGGCTGCGCCCCGGTGCCCGACGACACGCGGCAGACGATAGAAGCCCTGGCCGACTATTGGCCGGCCTCGGACTTGGCGGCGTCCTGGAGGTCGGCGCCGGTGGCCTGGTCGACGACCTTCATCGACAGGCGCACCTTGCCGCGCTCGTCGATGCCCAGCACCTTCACCTTCACCTGGTCGCCGACATTGACGACGTCGGTCACCTTGCCCACGCGGCTGGCGGCCAGCTCGCTGATGTGGACCAGGCCGTCGCGGGTGCCGAGGAAGTTGACGAAGGCGCCGAAATCGACGGTCTTCACCACCTTGCCGTTGTAGATGACACCCATCTCCGGCTCGGCGACGATGCCGCGGATCCAGTCGATGGCCTTCTGGGCGGCATCGGCGTCGACGGCGGCGACCTTGATCGTGCCGTCATCCTCGATGTCGATCTTGGCGCCGGTCACTTCGCAGATCTCGCGGATGACCTTGCCGCCGGAGCCGATCACTTCGCGGATCTTCTCCTTCGGGATGCTGATGGTGGTGATCCGCGGCGCGTTGCCGCTCACCCCCTCGCGCGCCGTCGTCAGCGCCTTTTCCATCTCGGCCAGGATGTGCAGGCGGCCGGCGGCGGCCTGGGCCAGGGCCACGCGCATGATCTCCTCGGTGATCGAGGTGATCTTGATGTCCATCTGCAGGGCGGTGACGCCGCGGTCGGTGCCGGCCACCTTGAAGTCCATGTCGCCCAGGTGATCCTCGTCGCCGAGGATGTCGGACAGCACGGCGTGGCGGTCGCCTTCCTTGATCAGGCCCATGGCGATGCCTGCCACCGGACGGATCAGCGGCACGCCCGCATCCATCATCGACAGCGACGAGCCGCACACCGTGGCCATCGAGGACGAGCCGTTCGATTCCGTGATCTCGGAGACCACGCGGATCGTGTAGGGGAAGGCTTCCTTCTTCGGCAGCAGCGGGCGCACGGCGCGCCATGCCAGCTTGCCATGGCCGATCTCGCGACGGCCGGGGCTGCCCATGCGGCCGGCTTCACCCACCGAGTAGGGGGGGAAGTTGTAGTGCAGCATGAAGTTCTCGCGGTACTCGCCCGCCAGCGCGTCGATCACCTGCTCGTCCTGGCCGGTGCCGAGCGTGGTCACCACCAGGGCCTGGGTCTCGCCGCGGGTGAAGAGCGCGCTGCCATGGGCGCGCTTCAGCAGGCCGACCTCGGACACGATCGGGCGCACGGTGCGCACGTCGCGGCCGTCGATGCGGATGCCGGTGTCGAGGATGGCGCCGCGCACGACGTCGGCCTCCATCGACTTGAAGATGCCCTTGGCGATCTCGCGGTCTTCCTCGGGCAGCGATGCCAGCGCGCCGGCCTTGGCGGCCGCGACCTTCTCGTGGCGCTGCTGCTTGGAGCGCTCCATGTAGGCATCGCGGAAGTCGCCGGCGAACGCCGCCAGCTTGGCCTTCACGGGCGCGATCGCCGGCGACGGCTCGGGCATCGGCCACGGATCCTTGGCGGCCTTCTCGGCGAGCTGGATGATGGCGTCGATGACCGGCTGGAACGACTTGTGGCCGAAGGTGACCGCGCCCAGCATGATGTCTTCCGACAGCTCCTTGGCCTCGGACTCCACCATCAGGACGCCTTCGCTGGTGCCGGCGACGACGAGGTCGAGGGCCGATGCGCCCAGCGTCTCGGTCAGCGGGTTCAGCACGTACTCGCCGTTGACGTAGCCGACGCGGGCCGCGGCCACCGGGCCGAAGAACGGCAGGCCGGACAGCGTGAGGGCCGCCGAGGCGCCGACCATGGCGACGACGTCGGGGTCATTCTCCAGGTCGTGCGACAGCACGGTGCAGACGACCTGGACCTCGTTCTGGAAGCCCTTGGCGAACAGGGGCCGGATCGGACGGTCGATGAGGCGGGAGACCAGAGTCTCCTTCTCGGTCGGCCGGCCCTCGCGCTTGAAGAAGCCGCCCGGGATCTTGCCCGCGGCGAAGGTCTTCTCCTGATAATTGACCGTGAGCGGGAAGAAATCGATCCCGGGCCGCGCCTGCTTCACGCCGACGACCGTGCAGAGCACGGTGGTCTCGCCGTAGGTCGCCATCACGGCGCCATCGGCCTGGCGGGCGATCTTGCCCGTCTCGAGCACGAGCTTGCGCCCGCCCCACGTCAACTCCACGCGCTGAATGTCGAACATCCCATTATCCTTCCACCGGGGCGGCGGACTTTGCCCGAGGCCCCTTCCTCGCCGACGCGCGGCCGTCCGCGCGTCGCCGCGCCCGGTCCTTCCGGGCGCCCGATCCTGGGGCGGGGTCGGCCGGCGCCGACGGTCACCCGCCCTTCTTTACGTCCCGGCATCCGATCGGGTGGATGCGGGGAGGGCGCGCCGCCCAGGCCCTACCGCCTTGCCGGCGGGGGGCGCACGGGCGGCGCGGCCGCTTACCGGCGCAGACCGAGCCGGGCGATCAGCCCCTCGTACCGCTTCACGTCCCGGCTCTTCAGATAGTCGAGCAGGCGACGACGCTGGCCGACCATCATCAGCAGGCCGCGGCGCGAGTGGAAATCCTTCTTGTGGGTGCCGAGATGCTCGGTCAGATTCTTGATCCGTTCGCTCAGGATCGCGACCTGAACTTCCGGGGAGCCGCTGTCGCCTTCCTTGGTGGCGTATTCGGCAATCACTTCCTGCTTGCGCACAGGCGAAATCGACATCGCTGTCTCCTTGGGATTCTAGAGGTTCATCACGCGCACCGGCCGGATGGCGCCGTCCCCCACTTCGGCCAGGGCGACCAGTCGCTCGCCTTGGAAGGCGGCTACGACCGTGCCTTCGCCGAGCGTGGCGAGCCGGCGGATCATTTCCGCCGAGCCCGGCGACACGGCACCGCCATGTCGCAGACGCTCCGCCTCCGCTTCCGTCAAGGCCAGTGCCGGGATGTCGTCCAGCGCGGTCGCGACAGGAAGCAGGTGCGCGATAATCGCGGCCTTATCGCAGAGATCACCCCCCTTATCTAGCGGAATCTCCCCGTCAAGCCATTTTCGCTCGCCCACCGATATGGCCTGGGTCAGGTCGAAGGGCCCGACGCGGGTGCGCCGGAGGGCCGCGACATGGCCGCAGGTGCCGAGCGCCCGGGCAAGGTCGCGGGCGAGGCTGCGCATGTAGACGCCCTTGCCGCAATCGACCTCGAACTCCGCCTCGTCGGGCGAGGCGCCGGGGTCGAGCGGCCGGATGGCGTCGATCCGTGCCAGGCGGGCAGCCAGCGGCGCCGGCGCCTCGCCTTCGCCCGCGGCATGGGCGCGCGCCAGGTCATAGGAGCGCTGGCCGGCAACCTTGATGGCCGAGAAGGCCGGCGGCACCTGCATGATCTGGCCGATGAAGGCGGGCAATGCCGCAGCGATGGCCGCGGCGTCCGGGCGCACCTGGCTGGTGCGGGTGACGGTGCCCTCGCGGTCGTCGGTCGAGCGCTCCTCGCCCCAGGCGATGCGCATGCGATAGGTCTTGGCGCCGGTCATGGCGAAGCCGACCGTCTTGGTCGCCTCGCCAAGTGCGATCGGCAGCAGGCCGGTCGCCAGCGGGTCGAGCGTGCCGCCATGGCCCACCTTGGCGGCCCCCGTCAGCCGGCGAACGCGGCCGACGGCGGCGGTGGAGGTGAGCCCCAGCGGCTTGTCGAGAACCAGCCAGCCGTGGATCGCCTCGCGCTCAGCGCGCCTCATCGTCTGGGTCGGGGGCGGCTTCATCTCCCCCCAGGTCGCGCGCCACCTCGGGCCGGCGCAGCAGCCCGTCGATGCGCTGGGCATGCTCGAACGACGTGTCGATGGCGAAGTCGAGCTGCGGCACCAGCCGCAGTTCGACGGCACGGCCGACCTGCCCGCGCAGGAAGGGGGCCGCCCGGCGCAGGGCCGCCAGCGAATCGGCAGCCCGCTCGCCGCCCAGCGGCATGACGTAGGCGGTGGCGTTGCGCAGGTCCGGGCTGACCCGAACCTGCGTCACGGTGATGGACAGGCCCTGGAGGGCCGGGTCACGGAGTTCGTCCCGTGCCAGAACCCCGGCCAGGACATGGCGCAGCTCTTCCCCGACGCGAAGCTGGCGCTGCGTCGGGGGGCTGCCGCCGGAACGGCGGCGGGTCATGCTTGGCCTCGTTTCGTGCGGAGGGAAGGGAGTGGCCGCCGGCTCAGCCGAGCTGGCGGGCCACCTCCTCCATCTCGAAGCACTCGATGATGTCGCCCGGCTGGATGTCCGTATAGTTCTCGAACGCCATGCCGCACTCGAACCCTTCCTTCACTTCGCGGACTTCGTCCTTGAAGCGCTTCAGGGTCTTCAGGCTGCCTTCGTGGATGACCACGTCGTCGCGCAGCAGGCGAACCTTCGCCCCGCGCTTGACGGTGCCTTCGGTGATGCGGCAACCGGCGACCTTGCCGACCTTGGTGATGTTGAAGACATCCAGGATCTGCGCATTGCCGAGGAAGCGCTCGCGCAGGATCGGCGTCAGCATCCCCTGCAGGCCGGCCTTCACGTCGTCGACCACGTCGTAGATGATCGAGTAGTAGCGGATGTCGACGCCGTCGCGGCGGGCCAGGTCGCGGGCCTGCGGGTTGGCGCGGACGTTGAAGCCGACGATGAAGCCGCCCGACGCCCGGGCCAGCGTCACGTCCGATTCGCTGATGCCGCCGACCGCCGCGTGCAGCACGCGGACGGCCACCTCGTCGGTCGCCAGCTTGGCGAGCGAGCCGGTGATCGCCTCCAGCGAGCCCTGCACGTCGGACTTGACGACGATCGCCAGTTCCTTGGCCTGGCCGCTGGCGATCTGCGACAGCATCTCCTCGACCGTGCCGCGCTGGCCGGCCGCCTGCACCTGGTCGCGACGGCGGCGGGTGCGGAAGACGGTGACGTCGCGCGCCCGGCTCTCGTTCTCGACCACCGAGAAGTCGTCGCCGGCGAGCGGCACGCCGTTCAGACCCAGGACCTCGACCGGCATGCCGGGCGTCGCCACCTCGATCTTCTCGCCGCGATCGTCGAGCAGCAGTCGGGCACGGCCCCACTCGCTGCCGGTGACGAACACGTCGCCCATGCGCAGCGTGCCGCGCTGGATCAGGACCGTGGCGACCGCGCCGCGACCGCGCTCGAGCTTGGCCTCGATGACCACGCCCTCGGCCGGGCGCTGCGGGTTCGACTTGAGGTCGAGCAGGTCGGCCTGCAGGAGGATCAGCTCCTCCAGCTTCTCGATGTTGGTGCGCTTGACGGCCGAGACCTCGACGTCCAGCACTTCGCCGCCCAGCTTCTCGACGACGATGCCGTGCTGCAGCAGTTCGGTGCGGACCCGGTCCGGGTTGGCGTCGGCACGGTCGATCTTGTTGATCGCCACGATCATCGGCACCTGGGCCGCCTGGGCGTGGCGGATCGCCTCGATCGTCTGCGGCATGACGCCGTCATCGGCCGCGACCACCAGGACGACCACGTCGGTCACCGTGGCGCCACGGGCGCGCATGGCGGTGAACGCCTCATGGCCCGGCGTGTCGATGAAGGTGATCTTGCGGCCGTTCGACACCGTCACCTGGTAGGCGCCGATATGCTGGGTGATGCCGCCGGCCTCGCGCGCGGCCACGTCGGTCGTGCGGATGGCGTCGAGCAGCGAGGTCTTGCCGTGATCGACATGGCCCATGACCGTGACGACCGGCGAGCGCGGCACCAGCACCTCGGGCGCGTCTTCCTCGCCCTTCAGGCCGATCTCGACGTCCGCCTCGGACACGCGCTTGATGTTGTGGCCGAACTCGGTCACGACCAGCTCGGCCGTGTCGGCGTCGATCGTCTGGTTGATGGTCGCCATGACGCCCATCTTCATCAGCGTCTTGATTACCTCGCCCGAGCGGGCGGCCATGCGGCTTGCCAGCTCCTGCACGGTGATCGTCTCGGGCACGACGACGTCGCGCACGATCCGCTGGTTCTCGGACGGGTCGAACTGGTGGCGGCGCTCCTTCTCGCGGGCACGGCGCTGGGCGGCCATGCTGCGCACCCGCTCGGCCTCGCTGGTGTTCAGCGCCTGCGTCACGGTGATCTTGCCCGACCGGCGGCGCGGCTCCATGCGCTTGGGCGGCGGCGGGGCCGGACGCTTGGCCGGCAGGGCAACGCCGGCGCCCGGCCGACGGGCACGGGCCTCGTCCTCGGACTCGGGCGTGATCTTGCCGGCGGCCGTCAGCGCCACGGCCTTGGCCGCGGCGGCATTGCCCGCGCGCTCGGCCATCTTGCGGCGCTCTTCTTCCTCGGCCTTGCGCTTGACGTCTTCCTCGGCCTTGCGCTTGGCTTCTTCCTCGGCCTTGCGCTTGGCTTCTTCCTCGACCTTGCGCTTGGCGTCTTCCTCGACCTTGCGCTTGGCGTCTTCCTCGGCCCGGCGGCGCGCGTCCTCTTCGGCGCGGCGCGACTGGTCGATCTCGGCCTGGCGACGCGCCTCCTCGTCCTTCATGGCGCCCTGGAGGGCGCTCATGCGCGATGCGCGCTCCTCGGCCGTCAGGACGCGCGACGGCGCACCGCCGCGACGCAGCGAACCGTCGGCCGCGAACTCGGGCCGGCCGGATTCGCCCGGTACCGCCGCGCGCTTCTTGCGCACCTCGACCTGGACCGTCTTGGTCCGGCCGTGCGGGAAGCTCTGGCGCACCTGCGCGGGGCCGGCATCGGCACCCTTCTTCAGTTCGAGCTTGCCCGGGCGCGCCAGCGACAGGGGCTTACGATCGGTGTCCTTGGTCTCGCTCATTTGATCCGTTCTTCGCTTCCGCCCGCTTCGCCCGAATGCCCGCCGTCCGGCCGACCATCGACCGGACCCGCCGATCCGCTCTGGCGGAAGCCAGCCAGCCGATCCGTATCCGTCTTCAACGCCTTTGCCAGTCGCCCGGCCGAGATCGCCACATGGACGATCCGATCGCGCGCGAATGCCTGTCCCAGTTCGTCCGCGGTCAGCACCCGAGACACGGGACAATCACCTAGCTGCCGACCGAGCTTTGCCACGCCGTGCGGCCCGGCATCGCTTGCTTCTATGATGAGGGCCACACGCCCCTCGCCCAGCCAGCTCCGGACCTTCTCGAATCCGGCGACCGACCTGCCTGCCCGACGCGCCATGCCGACCAGATCCAGGCACCGCGCCACCAGGCGCGCCTCGACCCGGTCCGCCAGGTCGGCCGGAACCGTTACCGCGGCCTTGGCCGCCTTGCCGAACAGGCGTCGGGCCACCGCGCGCGAGACTATATCCCGCGACGCCGTCAACCACAAACCCCGGCCCGGCAACTTTTCGGCGATGTCGGGCACGACCGACGAATCCGGCCCCACCACGAACCGCACCATCTGCTCCTTGGGCAGGGTCCGATAGGTGACGAAGCAGCGGCGCAACGGACCCTTGTCGGGGAAGTCCTCCCCCTCGGGCACCGCCTGGACGGTGTCGGCCTCGTGCAGGACGGCCGGCGGATTCGCGTTGGCTGGCGGGTTCAGGATGGTTGGGCCTCCTCGCCTTCGAACCAGTGGGCGCGGGCGGCCATGATGACGGCGTTGGCACCGTCCTCGTCGAGCGCATCCTTGCCGACGATGTCGATGAGCTCGTCGCCGGCGAGGTCGCCCAGGTCGTCGAGCGTCTTCACGCCTTTCTCGCCCAGCGCCACCAGCATCTGCGGCGTCAGCCCCTCGATCTCGGCGACCGCGTCCTCGACGCCCATCGCCGTGCGGCGCTCGTTGAACTCCGCATCGCGGCGCTCCAGGAAGCCCTGGGCACGGGTCTGCAGTTCCAGCGCCACGTCCTCGTCGAAGCCCTCGATCCCGGCCAGGTCCTCGGGCGGCGCGAACGCCACTTCCTCGACCGAGCTGAAGCCCTCGGTGACCAGCAGGTGGGCGATGACGTCGTCGACGTCGAGCGCCTCGATATACATCTTCGAGCGGCTCTTGAACTCTTCCTGGCGCCGCTCCGATTCCTCGGCCTCGGTCAGGATGTCGATGTCCCAGCCGGTCAGCTGCGAGGCCAGGCGCACGTTCTGGCCGCGGCGGCCGATGGCGAGGCTGAGTTGCTCGTCCGGCACCACCACTTCCATCCGCTTCTGTTCCTCGTCGAGCACGACCTTGGCCACCTCGGCCGGGGCCAGCGCATTGACGACGAAGGTGGCCGGGTCCGGCGACCAGGGGATGATGTCGATCTTCTCGCCCTGCAGTTCCTGCACGACGGCCTGGACGCGGCTGCCGCGCATGCCGACGCAGGCGCCGACCGGGTCGATGCCGCTGTCGTTGGAGATGACGGCGATCTTGGCGCGGCTGCCGGGGTCGCGGGCGACCGACTTGATCTCGATGATGTTGTCGTAGATCTCCGGCACTTCCTGGGCGAAGAGCTTGGCCATGAACTGCGGATGGGTGCGCGACAGGAAGATCTGCGGTCCCCGCGTCTCCTTGCGGACATCGTAGATGTAGGCGCGCACGCGCTCGCCGGTACGGAAGCTCTCGCGCGGGACCAGCTCATCGCGGCGCAGGATCGCCTCGGCCCGGCCCAGGTCGACGATGACGTTGCCGAACTCCACCCGCTTGACCAGGCCGTTCACGATCTCGCCGACGCGGTCCTTGAATTCGCCGAACTGGCGCTCGCGCTCGGCGTCGCGGACGCGCTGCACGATCACCTGCTTGGCGGTCTGGGCGGCGATGCGGCCGAAATCGATCGGCGGCAGGGGGTCGGTCAGCACGTCCCCCAGCTCGGCGCCGGCCTTGATCCGCTGCGCCTGGGCGACGGTGACCTGGGTGGCCTCGTTCTCGACCTCCTCGGCGACGGTGCGGCAGCGGATCAGGCGGATCTCGCCCGACTTGCGGTCGATCTCGGCGCGGATGTCGTATTCCTGCCCGTACTTGGAGCGGCCAGCCTTCTGGATCGCCTGCTCCATGGCCTCGATGACCTCGTCGCGCTCGATCCCCTTGTCGCGAGCGACGGTGTCGGCGACCTGAAGCAGCTCCGGGCGGAACATGGTGGCTACGGCTTGCATGGGCACTTCACCTGATGGAGGGCTCTTGGGCCTAGTTGGTCGCGGCCGGCGGCACGGTCGCGGCGATCAGATCGTCGGTCAGCACCAGCTTGGCCCGGTTGATGCGCGCAAACGGTACGCGGAACATATCCTTCTCGGTCTTCACCAGCACGACGCCGTCCTCGATGCCGAGCATACGGCCCTGGAAGCGCCGGCGCCCGTCGACCGGGGCGTCGGTCTCGATCCGGGCGACGAAGCCCGCGAAGCGCGCATAGTCGGCCTCGCGCACCAGCGGCCGATCGATCCCGGGCGAGCTGACCTCCAGCGTGTAGGCGGTCGGAATCGGGTCGGAAACATCGAGCAGGGCCGAGACGTCGCGGCTGATCTGGGCACAGTCGTCGACCGTCATGGCCGCGCCGTCCCGCCGCTCGGCCATGATCTGCAAGGTCGGCGAGGCCCCGCCGGAAAGATGGACTCGCACGAGTTCGTATCCCATCGCCTCGAGGGCGGGAGTGATTTCCTGCGCGACCCGGCCGGTTGCCGACTCCTCAAACGCCATACAAAAAAGTGGGCCGAAGCCCACCCCTCAAAAAGGACCAAGCGATACATGGAGAATGCGGGCTCTTATAACGCAACGGGGTGTCGCCGCAAGGGATTCCTCTATCCCTCGACCGGCCTCTGCCGCCGTCGCAGAAGGATACGCCAGCTTCGGCGCCCCTCTTTCACCGCCTTCTCTTCATAGCGGGTGACGGGCCAGTCCTCGGCGCGTTCCCGCCACGCCTCCGGCCCCTTCGCCTGCCATTCGAAATGGGGATGGTCGAGCGCGTGTTCCAGCATCCATTCCAGATAATCGACGTCGTCGGTGGCCAGCCGCAGCTCCGCCCCGTCGGCCATGACCCGGGCCAGGCGGTCGAGATTCCAGCGCGCCACGAAGCGGCGCTTGTGGTGGCGGGCCTTCGGCCACGGGTCGGGATGAAGGACGAAGGCGCGCGCGATGGCAGCGTCCGGCAGCGCATCGATGAGCGCGCGGGCGTCGTCGGGCAGCACGCGCACATTGTCCAGCCCCTCGCGCCGGACATGGGCCAGCAGGCTGACGACGCCGTTGATGAAGGGTTCGGCCCCGAGGATGCCGACGTCGCGATGGTGGGCGGCCTGCCAGGCCAGATGCTCGCCCCCGCCGAAGCCCACCTCCAGCCAGCATGACCGGCAGCCGGCGGGGAACAGCGTGGCGGGGTCGATGCGCTGCCCGTCGGCGGGGCGCTCCATGCCGATGCGGCCCAGCTCGTCGGCCAGCAGGGCCTGCTGCCCGGTCCGCAGCCGGCGCCCCTGCCGCCGGCCGTACAGGATCCGCCTGTTCTCCAGATCTGCCTTCTCCAAGCCCAGCTCCCCAACGGCATTGCACGGCGGCGGCCCGTCGCCGGGCCGCCCGCGGCGACAGGTGACAGGGGTGCCGCGGACATGCAAGAAGGCGCTTGCGGGCGGCCGGCTTCCGGCCGGCCACAATCCTGCCCGAATTCTTTTCCTCCAAGATGCCCCGGCGACCAGCGCCCCGTTGCAGCGCCGCGGGGTCCTCTTATATATCCGCTCGACCGTAGGGGCTTTGCGGTCCCCGCGACCCAGCCCCACGACATCCCTGGGGGTTCCAACGGTGCCTTCGAGGCCGTCGGAACCTGCTGCGATAGGAGAGACATTCTCATGGCGAAAGTGATCGGCATCGACCTCGGCACGACGAATTCCTGCGTCGCCGTGATGGAGGGCAAGGCCGCCAAGGTGATCGAGAACGCCGAGGGCGCGCGCACCACCCCGTCGATGGTGGCCTTTACCGAATCGGGCGAGCGCCTGGTCGGCCAGGCTGCCAAGCGGCAGGCCGTGACCAACCCGGAAAACACCCTCTTCGCGTTCAAGCGCCTGCTTGGCCGGCGCGACACCGACCCGATGGTCGTGAAGGAAAAGACCCTCGTCCCCTATCACATCGTGAAGGGCGACAATGGCGACGCCTGGGTGCAGTCGCGCGGCGAGAAGTACGCGCCCTCCCAGCTCAGCGCCTTCGTGCTGCAGAAGATGAAGGAGACGGCCGAGGCCTATCTCGGCGAGCCGGTGACCCAGGCGGTCATCACGGTCCCCGCCTACTTCAACGACAGCCAGCGCCAGGCGACCAAGGATGCCGGCCGCATCGCCGGCCTGGAAGTGCTGCGCATCATCAACGAGCCGACGGCGGCGGCGCTGGCCTACGGGCTGGAGAAGCGCGGCAGCGGCACGATCGTGGTCTATGACCTGGGCGGCGGCACCTTCGACGTGTCGATCCTGGAGATCGGCGACGGCGTCTTCGAGGTGAAGTCGACCAACGGCGACACGTTCCTGGGCGGCGAGGACTTCGACAAGCGGATCATCGACTACCTGGCCGACGAGTTCAAAAAGGAGGCCGGGATCGACCTGCGCGGCGACCGGCTGGCCCTGCAGCGCCTGAAGGAAGCCGGCGAGAAGGCCAAGATCGAGCTGTCGAGCGCCACCCAGACCGAGATCAACCTGCCCTTCATCACCGCCGACGCCAGCGGGCCCAAGCACCTGAACATCAAGCTGACGCGGGCCAAGCTGGAGGCGCTGGTCGACGATCTGGTGCAGCGCACGATCGACCCCTGCCGTTCGGCCCTGCGTGATGCCGGGCTGAAGGCGTCGGAGATCGACGAGGTGATCCTGGTCGGCGGCATGACCCGCATGCCCAAGATCATCGAGACCGTGAAGAACTTCTTCGGCAAGGAGCCCCATCGCGGGGTCAATCCGGACGAGGTCGTGGCGATCGGTGCCGCCATCCAGGGCGGCGTGCTGAAGGGCGAGGTGAAGGACGTCCTGCTGCTCGACGTGACGCCGCTGTCGCTCGGCATCGAGACGCTGGGCGGGGTGTTCACGCGCCTGATCGACCGCAACACCACGATCCCGACCAAGAAGAGCCAGGTCTTCTCGACCGCCGAGGACAACCAGACCGCAGTCACCATCCGCGTCTTCCAGGGCGAGCGCGAGATGGCGGCCGACAACAAGCTGCTGGGCCAGTTCGACCTGGTCGGGCTGCCGCCGGCGCCGCGCGGGATGCCGCAGGTCGAGGTCGCCTTCGACATCGACGCCAACGGCATCGTCAGCGTGTCGGCCAAGGACAAGGCGACCGGCAAGGAGCAGCAGATCCGCATCCAGGCGTCGGGCGGCCTCGGCGAGGCCGACATCCAGCGCATGGTGCAGGAGGCCGAGGAGCACGCCGACGAGGACAAGCGCAAGCGCGAGCTCGTCGACGCCCGCAACCATGCGGACTCGCTGGTCCACTCCACCGAGCGGAACCTGCAGGAGCATGCCGACAAGGTGCCGCCCGCGGTGAAGACCGAGATCGAGGCGGACATCCAGGGCGTGCGGGACGCGATGGCCGGCGAGGACGCGGCCGACCTCAAGTCGCGCACCGACCGCCTGGCGCAGTCGGCGATGAAGCTGGGCGAAGCCATGTACAAGGCCCAGCAGGGCGAAGCCCCCGGTGGCGGCGGTGCCGCCCCCGGCGGCGAGGCCGGGCCGGCCGAGAAGGACAAGGTGGTGGATGCCGACTTCGAAGAGGTCGACGACACCAAGAAGAACAAGCGCGCCTGATCGCCTTTGCGTACCTGAAGACCTGAGGACGGGTATGCGCCCGCTGTCGAACCCAAGCCCGGGATCGACGGCGGGCGCTCCCGTTTCCCCTTGCCCAGCCCCGCTCTCGCGGCGGCGCCACCGAGTTGCCGCCTGACCCATGGCCAAACAGGATTACTACGAGACCCTCGGCGTCGCCCGCGATGCCGACCAGGACGATCTCAAGAAGGCCTATCGCAAGCTGGCGATGCGCTGGCATCCGGACCGCAACCCCGGCAGCGAAGAGGCCGAGCACAAGTTCAAGGAAATCAACGAGGCCTATGACGTCCTGAAGGACGATCAGAAGCGCGGCGCCTACGACCGCTACGGCCATGCCGCCTTCGAGGGCGGCGGTGGCGGGCGCGGCGGCGGTGGCGGCGGCTTCGAGGGCTTCGCCGACATCTTCGAGGAGATGTTCGGCGACGTCATGGGCCGGCGCGGCGGCGGCAATGGCGGCCGCGGCAGCGACCTGCGCTACAACCTCGAGATATCCCTGGAAGACGCCTTTCGCGGCAGCGAGAAGACCATCCGCGTGCCGACCCATGCCGCCTGCGAGGCCTGCAACGGCAGCGGCGCCGAGGCCGGGTCGCGGCCCGTCAACTGCCCCACCTGCCAGGGCCACGGCAAGGTGCGCGCCCAGCAGGGCTTCTTCACCATCGAGCGCACCTGCCCCAACTGCAGCGGTTCCGGCCGCATCATCGAGAAGCCTTGCAAGTCCTGCGGCGGCGCGGGCCGCGTGCGCAAGGAGAAGACGCTGGCGGTCTCCATTCCGGCCGGGGTCGAGGACGGCACCCGCATCCGCCTGACCGGGGAGGGCGAGGCCGGCCTGCGCGGCTCGCCGCCGGGTGACCTCTATATCTTCCTGGCCATCTCGCAGCACCGCTTCTTCCAGCGCGACGGCGCCAACATCCATTGCCGCGTGCCTATCCCGATGACGACGGCGGCGCTGGGCGGGCAGATCGAGGTGCCGACGCTGGACGGCACCTTCGCCAAGGTGTCGGTGCCGGGCGGCACCCAGTCCGGCCACCAGTTCCGCCTGCGCGGCAAGGGCATGACGGTGCTGCGCTCGACCTCGCGCGGGGACCTCTACATCCAGGCCATCGTCGAGACGCCGATGAACCTGACGAAGCGCCAGCAGGAATTGCTGCGCGAGTTCGAGGGGGCCGGTGGCAAGGAGAAGACCAGCCCGGAATCGACCGGCTTCTTCCAGAAGGTGAAGGAGTTCTGGAGCGACCTGCGCGAATAGGCCGCTCCAGCCCGGCCGGCTTCAGGCCAGCCACTTCTCCATGAAGACCAGTTCGTCCGTGCGGTAGCCGAGGCGGTCGTAATAGTCGACCACCTGGCGGTTGTCGGGCTCGACCAGCAGGTTGACCTTGTCGCAGCCGCGCTCCGCCAGGCGGCGCTCGACCAGGTCGACGAGCCCGCGGCCGATCGCCTGGCCGCGCAGTTCCGGCGCCACCGCCAGCCGGTTGATCCAGCCGCGGCGGCCGTCATAGGAGCCGATGATCGAGGCGACCAGGCGGCCGTCCAGCTCGGCCACCAGGAACAGGTCGGGGTCGCGCTCCAGCTTGCGTTCCAGCGATCCCGGCGTGTCCGACCGGCTCGGATGCAGCCCGCAGGCCTGCCACAGGGCGACCAGGGCGGCGAAGTCCCCCGGCTCGTAGTTCCGTACTTCCAAGATCCCCTCTCCATCCCCCGAAGACGCAGCGCCGCAGTGTAGCCGAACCCGTGCCGGCGGGCTTGCGCGGCAGCCGGCGCTGTGGCTCCCTCGCGGGCCAGATCGGGAGGGGACGGGGCATGGCAGAGGTGCGGATCGGGGTCGCCGGGGCGGCCGGTCGGATGGGGCGGATGCTGGTGGCCGAGGTCGACCGCACGCCGGGCGCCCGCATCGCGGCGGGCCTGGAGCGGCCCGGCAGCAACGGCGCCGGCAGCGACGTCGGCGAGGTGGCGGGAATCGGCCGGCGAGACGTCGCCATCGTCACGGACCCTGCGTCCATGTTCGCGGCCGTCGACGTGGCGATCGACTTCACGGCACCCGAGGCCACCGTCGCCCATGCGCGCCTGGCGGCCGAGGCCGGTCGTGGACTGGTCATCGGCACCACCGGCCTGACGGCCGAGGACCGCGCGGCGATCGCGGCAGCGGCGGCCGGTGCCGCCATCGTGCTGGCGCCCAACATGAGCCTCGGCGTCAACCTGCTGATGGGGCTGGTGGAGCAGGTGGCGGCCACGCTCGACCCCGACTACGACATCGAGATCGTCGAGATGCACCACCGCCACAAGGTCGACGCGCCGTCCGGCACCGCGCTGGGCCTGGGCGAGGCCGCCGCCCGCGGGCGCGGCGTGCAACTGGCCGAGGCGGCCGTGCGCTCGCGCGACGGCCATACCGGTGCCCGCGAGCGCGGCACCATCGGCTTTGCCACGCTCCGCGGCGGCGACGTGGTGGGGGATCATACCGTCGTCTTCGCCGCCGGCGGCGAGCGGCTGGAGCTGACCCATCGCGCCGGCAGCCGCGAGATCTATGCCCGGGGTGCGGTGCGCGCCGCCCTGTGGCTGGCCGGCCGGCCGCCCGGCCTCTACGACATGATGGACGTGCTGGGCCTGCGTCAGGCCGGGTCGCGGTAGCGCCGCAGCGCGTCGGTCAGCAGGCGCGCCACCCGCGCGCGCTCGTCCGCACCGAGGAAGGCGCCGACCTCCACCCGGCGGCCATGCGACGTCAGCACCAGGCGATCGCGGCCGCTGGGCGGCCCCTCGTCATGGACGACGCGCAGCCAGTAGGGCTGGAAGGTCCAGCGCTCGACCGGGCGGCGCGGGCGCAGCCGGTCGACCGTCAGCGCGTCCCCCGCCAGGCGCAGGCGGTCGGCCGTGGCGCGCCGGCGGGCGTAGCTGATGCGGAAGGCGATGTAGACGCCCAGCACGTCCAGGCCGAGGAAGCCGAACACCGGCCAGGCGCCGATCATCACGAACATCAGCCCGCTGGCGAGGCTGGCCCCGCCCAGGACGGCCATCAGCAGGCCGAAGCCCGCCGGCGACAGGCTGCGGTGCGGGCGCAGTTCCAGATCGAGCAGCGGCGGCGGATCGAGGGTCGCTGTCTGGGCCATCGCCCTGGAGAATAGGCACGGTCCGCGCTGCGGAAAAGAGCGACACGCCCCGGGCGGCAGCGATACTGTGCCCCTTCCCCTGCCGCCAGAGCCACCCCCCATGCAGAAGAGCAAGGTCGACGAGTTCTTCCGTCGCCTGTCCATGGCCAACCCCGAGCCGCAGACCGAGCTGCAGTATCGCAACCCCTACACGCTGCTGGTGGCCGTCGTGCTGTCGGCCCAGGCGACCGATGTCGGCGTGAACCGGGCGACCGGCCCGCTGTTCCAGCTAGTCGACACCCCGGCGCAGATGGTCGAGCTGGGCGAGGCCCGCCTGAAGGAATTCATCAAGACGATCGGCCTCTTCAACACCAAGGCCAAGAACGTCATCCAGCTCAGCCGGATCCTGGTCGAGCAGCATGGCGGCGAGGTGCCGGCCGACCGCGACATGCTGGAAATGCTGCCCGGCGTCGGCCGCAAGACCGCCAACGTGGTGATGAACGTCGCTTTCGGCGCGCCCACGATCGCCGTCGACACGCACATCTTTCGGGTCGGCAATCGCACGGGCCTGGCCGCGGGCAAGACGCCGCTGGCGGTCGAGGAGAAGCTGGAGAAGGCCGTCCCGGCCAAGTGGCGGCTGCACGCCCACCACTGGCTGATCCTGCACGGCCGCTATGTCTGCCAGGCGCGCAAGCCGCGCTGCCCGGACTGCACCGTCCGCGATCTCTGCGCCTTCAAGGGCAAGACCACGGCTTAGAGCGCGCCTCCGGCCAGACCGCGCCCCGACGCACGGGCGCGGCCTTCAAACAATCCAGACGAGGGGCCGGCGCGAGGCCGGCCCCGTCAGAACCCGACGCCGATCAGCGACCACCCGCTTCGAAGCGCATGTCGCCCGTGTCCGACCCGCGGCCGCCCAGCGACCGCGACATGTCGTCGTCGTCGGAGGTGGAGCGGATGTCGCCCGAGAGCTGCCCGCCCGCCTCGACCTCAAGCTGGCCGTAGCGGACCTTGCCCGAGACGCGGCCGGTGGCGCCGATGAACAGGCGCTTGCGCACGATCAGGTCGCCTTCGAAGCGGCCGCGTACCTCGGCCTCGTCGATTTCCGCGCTGCCCTTGAAGAGGCCGGTGTCGGAGATCTCGATGACGCGGCTGGTCAGCGTCGCCTCGACCCGGCCTTCGACGACGAGCTTGTCGCAGGCGGTGATCTCGCCGGTCAGGCAGATGCCGTGGCCGACGATCAGGGTCTTGCTTTCGTTCTCGCCACCGCGACGCGCAATCGGCGCCTCGGCCGGGCGGCGGCCCGACGGGTCGAGCGGTCGGGCGACCGGGGCGGTCGGAACGGCACGGCCCAAGGGTGGTGTGCCGGCCGGCGTCGCCAGGCCGGACGCGGCCGGCTGCGGCGGGGTTACCGGACGGGTGAAGGGCTTGGCCGCCGCCGACGGGGAGCTGTCTTCGGCCTCGGTCGGGGCGGAGCCGGTCGGATCGTCTTCATCCTTGCGTCGACGGAACATCCTCTAGACCTTTCGTCAGATACGGTTTCAACCCTCGTCGGCTTGCCGGTCGCGGAAGCCGGATGCCAACGCAATTCCATGAATCTTCCCGATCTTGGACACGAAGAATATCCTCTTGAGGATTGAAACAGAACGAAAATTATAAATTGACCCGAATGCTGGCCAGGAATCGCCCCTAATAGTGGCCTTCGTGCAACAGAGCCACTATCGGTGGGAGAAAACGGCCAGTTTCTCAGGTCGGGCCGGCCTCCACCGATTGCGCGAGCATGGCTGCCGCCCGCTCCACGTCCGCGCGAGTTACGTCGAGATGGGTCACCGCGCGCATCCGAGTCGGCCCTTCGACCATGATCCGCACGCCCTGTTCGCGCAGGCGACGATAGAGGATGGCCGTGTCGATGCCGGTCGCCGACAGGTCGAGGAAGACGATGTTCGTCTCCACCGTCTGCGGGTCGAGGCGCACGCCGGGGATGGCGGCGGCGAGGCTGGCGAAAATGCGCGCATTCTCATGGTCGACGGCCAGCCGCTCGACATGATGGTCCAGCGCATGGAGGCCGGCCGCCGCCAGGATGCCCGACTGGCGCAGCGCGCCGCCCAGGCGATGCTTCCACACCCATGCCGCCTCGATGAAGTCGCGCGGGCCGGCGAGCACGGCCCCGACCGGGCAGCCCAGCCCCTTGGACAGGTCGATCCAGGCGGTGTCGAAGGGTGCGGCGAAGTCCTTGGCCGACACGCCGGCCGCGACGCAGGCATTCATCAGGCGGGCGCCGTCCATGTGCACGGCCAGGCCATGCTCGCGGGCCCGCGCGGCCACCGACTGGATGGCGGCCAGCGGCCAGACCGCCCCGCCGCCGCGATTGGCGGTCTGCTCCAGAACCACCAGGCGCGAGCGCGGGGCCCGCATCTTGGGACGCCGCACCGCGGCCGTCAGTTGGTCGGCATCGAAGATGTCCCGGTCGCAGGCGATCGGGCGGATGAGGGCGCCACCCATCACGGCGATGCCAGCCCCCTCCGAGCCGTAGACATGGGCGCCGGCGCCGCAGATCACCTCGTCGCCCGGCCGGGTGTGCACCAGCATGGCGATCTGGTTGCAGATGGTGCCAGACGGCATGAAGACGGCCGCCTCCTTGCCGAGCAGGTCGGCCACGCGCTCGTTGAGCGCGGTCGTGGTCGGGTCCTCGCCCAACTGCTCGTCGCCGGTCTCGGCGGCCATCATCGCCGCCAGCATGGCCTTCGTCGGCCGGGTCGAGGTGTCGCTGCCGAGGTCGACGGCGACGCGGGGCAGGGTCTGGACGTTGGTCATTGGGCGGCCTCCGCGGCGGACGAGTTGCGCCGGAGATGGAAGGAAAGACGGTCGAGGAAGCGATCGATGTCGCCCTCGTCGTTGTAGACGTGGGGGGCGATGCGGATGCGGTCGTCCTTGGCCGCAGCCCGGATGCCGTCCTCGCCCAGCCAGGATTCGATGCGGTCGGCATCGGCCCCGCCCAGGCGGAAGCTGACGATGCCGGCCCGCGCCTTCCAGTCGGCGGGCGTGGCGACGGCGATGCCGCGCTCGCGCGCGCCCTCGATGGCCCGCGTGGTGAGGTCGCGGATGCGCGCCTCGACATGGCCACGTCCCCAGCTTTCGATCAGCAGCGCCGAGCGCCGCTGCACCCAGATGCCAAGGAAGTTGGGGTTGCCATACTCGAAGCGGTGGGCATCGGGCGCCAGCGCCGGGGTTGCCACCGTGCGGTCGAGCGTGTCGAACGAATATTTCGCGGCATAGGTCGGGCGCAACCGGTCGAGCGCGCGGTCCGAGACGTGGAAGAGACCGGCCCCGGCCAGGCTGAACTGCGCCTTGTGGCCGCCGGCCGCCACCACGTCGGCGCCGAGCCCGCCGATCGGGTCGGCCAGGATGCCCAGCCCCTGCACCGCATCGACCACCAGCAAGATGTCGCGCGACCGGCAGAGGTCGGCGAAGGCGGCCAGGTCGGCGCGCTGGCCCAGGCCATAGGTCACCCAGGCGACCGCGACCACGCGGGTGCGGCCGTCGACCAGCGCGCGGTAGTCGTCGACCGACACCATGCCGTCGGCACCGGCCTGGGCGATCCGCACTTCAACCCCGCGATCGGCCAGCGGGCGCCAGGGGAAGGTGTTGTTCTCATGCTCCTCGGTCGAGATGACGAGGTTGTCGCCCGGCTGCCAGTCCAGCCCCTGGGCCACGATGTTGATGCCCTCCGAGGTGTTCTTGACGAAGGCCAGGCGATCGGCCGGCGCGCCGAAGACGCGGGCGACGTCCGCTCGGGCCGCCTCGATCTCGTCCATCGAGAAGGCGCGCTTGCCGCCGGCCTCGTCGACGTCGGCCAGCCACTCGGCCATCGCCTGGCCGACCGTGTCGGGCAGGATCGCCTTGCGCGCGAGGTCGAGATAGGTCCAGCGCGACGCCGCCGGGAAGCGGGCGCGGACGGAAGCCCAATCCGGTGATGCGGCGGCGGGTGGGGACGCGGGCGTGGGGATGGTCATGGCGGGGCCTATGTCGTCACAGATGCATGACCTGCCCAAGGAAGGCGCGGGCGCGGTCGGTCCGGGGTGCGGTGAAGAATAGCTCGGGCGGGGCGGCTTCGACGATCTCGCCCTGGTCCATGAAGACGACGAGGTCGGCGACGCGGCGCATGAAGCCCATCTCATGGGTGACGACCAGCATAGTCATGCCGGCCTGGGCCAATTCCTCCATGACCGCCAGCACCTCCTGCACCCGCTCTGGATCGAGCGAGGAGGTGGGCTCGTCGAACAGCATGACGGCGGGCTCGCGCATCAGCGCGCGCGCGATGGCGACCCGCTGCTGCTGCCCGCCCGAGATCTGGCCCGGGAACTTGTCCTTCTGGTCGGCGATCCCCACCCGGTCGAGCAGGGCCAGGGCGCGCGCCTCGGCCGCCGCGGCCGGCTCGCCGCCGGCATAGATCGGCCCCAGCGTCAGGTTGTCGAGCACGGTCAGGTGCGGGAAGAGGTTGAAGTTCTGGAACACCATGCCGGTGCGCCGGCGCACCGCCGCCAGCCCGGCGCCGGCCGCGTCCAGCGCGATCCCGTCGACCCGGATGGTGCCGCGCTGGTGGCGCTCCAGCCCGTTGACGCAGCGGATCAGCGTCGACTTGCCCGAACCGGAGGGGCCGCAGATCGCCACCCGCTCCCCCCGCGCGACGCCCAGCGTCACCCGGCGCAGCGCGTGGTAGTCGCCATACCACTTGTCGACCGCCTCCAGCTCGACCACCAGGTCGGCGCTGCTGCCGGGGCGCGTCATCGCCGCCGCCCCGCCAGCCGCCGCTCGATGGCCATGCCCCGGCGCGAGAAGGCCAGGCAGAACAGCAGGTAGAGCAGGAAGATGAAGATGTAGACCTCCGGCGCGTAGCGCACCCAGACCGGGTCCTCGAGTGCCACCTTGGCCGCCCCCAGCACGTCGAACAAGCCGAGGATGGCGACGAAGGTGGTGTTCTTGAAGGCGCGGATGATGTCGTTGAGGAGTGCCGGCACCACCAGCGCCAGTGCCTGCGGCAGCACCACCAGGCGCATGCGGGGATGGTATCCGAGGCCCAGCGCCCGGGCCGCCTCGTGCTGGCCGGCCGGGATCGCCTGCAGGCCGCCGCGCACGATCTCTGCCGCATAGGCGCCGAAGAAGATGATCATGCCGATGATCGCCCGCACCAGCTTGTCGACCGACAGTTCCGGCGGCACGAACAGCGGGAAGATGAGCGAGGCCACGAAGAGGACCGCGATCAGCGGCAGGCCGCGCACCACCTCGACGATGCCGACCGACACCGCGCGGATCGCCGGCAGCTCCGACTGGCGCCCCAGCGCCAGCAGGACCGCCAGCGGCATGCCGCCGGCCACGGTTGCGACGAAGATGACGATGGTGAGCGGCAGCCCGCCCCAGAGATGCGTGCCGACCGGCTGGAGGCCGAAGAGGCCGCCCAGCATCAGCACCAGGATCGCCACGGACGCCGCCGCCCAGGCCGCCAGCCGCAGGCGCAAGGGGATGCGGTCGATCGCCGACAGCCCGATCAGCCCGACGAAGAGCGCGATCACGGCCGCCCCCCGCCACTGCTCGCCATAGGGATAGGTGCCGAAGAGGATCAGCCGATGCTTCTCGGCGATGATGGCCCAGCAGGCCCCGGCCGCCGCCCGGCAGGCCGACCCGTCCGGGGTGTACCAGACGGCATCGACGACCGCCCAGGCGAAGGCACGCGGCACCAGCCAGGCGATGGCCAGGCCCAGCAGCACCGTGACGACCGCATCGAACGGGTTGGCCAGCAGGTTGCGGCGGACCCAGCCGACGACGCCGCGGGCGACGGGCGGCGGCGGCCGGGGCGGGCCGCCGCCCTCGATGGCGAAGGAGCCGGTCGCCATCAGCGTTCCCGGATGCGCACGGCGCGGTTGACGATGTCGGCCAAGGCCCCGATCGCCAGCGCCAGCACCAGATAGACCAGCGCCATGATGGCGATCGCCTCGATTGTGTGGCCGCTCAGCGTCAGCACCGTGTTGGTGACGCTGAACAGCTCCGGATAGCCGATGGCGACGCCGAGCGAGCTGTTCTTCACCAGGCTGATGTACTGGGCCGCCAGCGGCGGCACTACCACGCGCATGGCCTGGGGGAAGACGATCTTGCGATAGAGGTCGGCCCGGCCGAGACCGATCGCCTGGGCCGCTTCCACCTGGCCGCGCCCGACCGACAGGATGCCGGCGCGCACGATCTCGGCCACGAAGGCCGCGATATAGAAGGATAGGCCGAAATAGAGGGCCAGGAACTCCGGCGACAGGCCCAGCCCGCCCACGAAGTTGAAGCCGCGCAGGGCCGGCACGCTCCAGCCCGTGGGCGCGCCCAGGGCAAGCCAGCCGACTGCGGACGGCGCCAGCAGGACGACAGCGGCCAGCAGCGCCGTCCCCCGCAAGGGCCGGCCGGCCCGCCGGCGGCGGTCGGCCAGGCGCAGGAAGGCCCGCGCCAGGAACACGCCCGGGACCAGCAACAGCAGGGCCAAGCCGAAGACGCCGGACTGCGCCGGCCAGGGCATCAGCAGGCCGCGATTGGAGACGAAGGCGAGGTCGAGCAGGTTCCACGCTTGCCGCGGCCCTGGCAGCAGGGTGAAGAGCGCGTACCAGAAGACGATCTGGACCAGCTGCGGGGTGTTGCGGAACAGCTCGACATAGAGGCCGGCCGCGCGCGACAGCAGCCAGTTGCCGGACAGGCGCGACAGGCCCAGGGCCACGCCCATCACGGTGGCCGTCACCAGCCCGGCCGCTGCCACCACCAGGCTGTTGCCCAGCCCGACCACGAAGGCGCGCAGGTAGGTGTCCTGCGGCGTGAAGACGAAGAAGGCATGGCCGATTGCGAAGCCTGCCCGGTCGAGCAGGAAATCGAAGCCGGACGCGATGCCGCGCGCGTGCATCGCCTGGCGGGCGGTTTCCGTCATCCAGGCGACCGCCCCCACCAGGAGGGCGATCACCAGCACCTGGTAGAGGGTCGCGCGGAAGCCGGCGGTCCGCCAGAAGGCGGGCCGCCGGGTGGCGGGCGGCATGATCAGCTAGCCTGTGCGATCAACGGCCGATACGGTCCGAAGCGGCGCCGATCAGAACGGCGGCGCATAGAGCAGGCCGCCATTGGTCCACTGCTGGTTCACGCCGCGGCTCAGCTTCAGCTTGGAGCCGTCGCCCAGCGACCGGTCATAGATCTCGGCATAGTTGCCGACCTGCTTGATCACGCGGTAGGCCCATTCGGGATCGAGGCCCAGGCCCTTGCCGCTCGACCCGCCGGCCGTGCCCAACAGGCGCTGCACCTCGGCCTCCTTGCTGTCGCGACGCATCTGGTCGACGTTCTTGGACGTGATACCGCGCTCCTCGGCCTCGAACAGGGCGAAGACCGTCCACTGCACGATGTCGCGCCATTGCGGGTCGCCCTGGCGGACGACCGGGCCCATCGGGTCCTTGCCGAAGACCTCCGGCAGGATCACGAAGTCCTCGGGGTTGGGGGCGACGGCCGCGCGGATCGCCGACAGGCCCGAGGTCGTCTGCACGAAGACGTCGCAACGGCCGCCGAAGAAGGCGGTGTTCAGCTCCTTCTGGTCCTCGATCACCACCAGCGTGATCTTGATCGAATACTTGGCCTGGGCATCGGCGATGATGCGCTCCGAGGTCGAGCCGGGGCGCACGCAGATGGTGGCGCCGTCCAGCTCCTTGACCGACTTCACGCCCAGCTTCTTGGGCACCATGAAGCCCTGCCCGTCATAGAAGGTGGGGGTGATGAAATCGAGACCGAGGTCGGCGTCACGCCCGTAGGTCCAGGTGACGTTGGACAGGGTCACGTCGACCTCGCCCGTCTGCAGCACGGTCAGGCGGGTCTGGGTGGTGCTCTTGACGTACTGCACCTTGCCGGCGTCGCCCAGCACGGCGGCCGCGATCGCCCGGCAGACATCGACTTCCAGGCCGGTCCACTCGCCCTTGCTGTCGACGACCGAGAAGCCGGGGCGGCTGCCGTTCATGGCGCAGACCAGCGCACCCCGCGCCTTCACCGCGTCCAGGGTCGGCCCGGCCTCGGCGTCGGAGGACGCAGCCGCCGACGCCATGGCCAGCGAGGCCCCGAAGAGGGCCGGCAACAATCCGCGCGCCAGTAGGGATGCCATGGCAGTCGATCCTTTCGATTGGGTAGGCTGCTGCATATTCGGAAAGGCCGGACTTCGCAGGATACGGGCCACCCGCGCAACGGAAATTGCCCGATCAGCCGCCGATCGGCCCGCCATCGTCCTTGGTGATCACGATAACCGAGGGCCGGGGCGGCATGCCATCGGCGAAGTCCGGCCAGCGCGTCGACGGCGCCGCGAAGTGGGAGCCGGCCGTCATCCCCGGATGCTGCACCGACAGGAACAGCGTGCGGCCATCCGGCGTGAAGCACGGGCCGGTCACCTCCGCCCCGATCGGCGCGCGGTAGAAGCGCCGGGCCCGGCCGCGCTCCGGCCCGGTGGTGGCCGTCACATAGAGGCCGTCGGCCGCCCCGCCCCTCATCCCGCTGTCGGTGGCGACCCACAGCCGGCCGGCCGGATCGAAGACCAGGTTGTCCGGACAGGACAGCCAGTCGCCGGCCTCCGCCGTGGGGCCATAGCGCGTTCCCGCATCGACGGCAGGGTTCCCCGAAACCATCAGGACGTCCCAGCGCGCCTCAGTCGCTGCATGGTCGGTGCCGCCCGGACCGTCCGGCGGGATCATCTCGATGACATGGCCATGGTCGTTGGTCGCGCGCGGGTTGGCCGCCGTCACCTGTTCGGGCCGCCGCTGGTTGTTGTTGGTCATCGTCACGTAGGCGCGGCCCGTGACCGGGCTGACTTCGACATCCTCCGGCCGGTCCATGGGCGTGGCCTTCACCAGGTCGGCGGCGCGGCGCGCCTCGATCACCACCGTGGCCTGGTCAGGGAAGCCGTTCGCGGCCGTCAGTGGCCCTTCGCCCTGCACCAGCCGCAGCCATTCCAGCCGCCCGTCCTCATGGAAGCGGGCGACGTGCAGCACGCCCTCGTCCAGCAGGTCTCGGTTGGCGGCGCGGTCGGCCGGGTTCCAGGCGCGCGCCGTCACGAACTTGTAGACGTACTCGAACCGCTCGTCGTCACCCTGGTAGATCGCCAGGCGGCCGTCGGGACAGACCACCGTGGTCGCCCCCTCATGCTTGAAGCGGCCGAGCGCCGTGCGCTTCACCGGGACCGAAGCCGGGTCGTAGGGGTCGAACTCGACGATCCAGCCGAAGCGGTTGGCCTCGTTCGGCTCCTGCGCCCGGTCGAAGCGCGCGTCGTGCCGGTGCCAGGAGTACCAGCTCCTGGGCGACATGCCGTAGCGCGCGCCGGCCGGGTCGGCCGCGGCCCCGCCGCCGAAGAAGAAATGGAAGTTCTCCTCGCCCGTCAGCACCGTGCCCCAGGGCGTCTGCCCGCCGGCGCAGTTGGCAAAGGTGCCGGCGACCTGCCGCCCCGCGGGATCGGCCGCGGTGCGCATCCGTGCATGGCCGGCCGCCGGGCCGGACAGATGCATGGGAGTGGTTACCGTCAGCCGACGCGCGTAGCGCCCCGGCACGACCGACCACCCTTCGGCCCCGTGCCGCACCTCCACCACCGACAGGCCGATCGCCGCCATCTCGATCGCGGCCTGCTCGCGCGTCGCGCGCTGCCCGGCGTCGCGGTCCGCGCCGAGCCCAGGGAACATCAGCCCGGGCACGGTGTATTCGTGGTTGACCACCAGCAGGCCGTGCCGGCTGGAATCGCCCGCGGTCGACAGCGGGAAGTAGCAGGTGAAGTCGCAGTTGTAGCCGAACTGCCGGGCCTGGGCGGCGGCGTCCTGGGCGCCGATGGCGAAGGCGGGGGAATCCGCCAGCACCGGATCGCCCCAGCGCAGCAGCACCTGGGACCGATAGCCGGCCGGGACATGATCGCGGTCGTCGCTGCCGGGCGGGATGGCGGCAAAGCCGGTCGCGGCCTCCTCCGCCACGGCCGGCGGGGAGGGCAAGGCCGGCAGGGCCGCGGCGGCCACCAGACCCGCGAGCACGGCGCGCCGCGACAGTCGGCGCTCGACCAGCCAGCCGATCGAGGGCTCCGAAGAGGAATTGGCCGGCGGCCCATCCCTGTCGGCCATCGGCGCGAACTCTGGCTCGTTCAATGGACCTATCTCCAGACTTGGCGGCAGACCGGGAAAGAGAAATGCCTAGCCTGGATCGCATGGCGCGGCGACAGGCATATGACGATTTCGCGGCCCTTCTTGCCGAAGCGGCCGCAATCCGATAGAACCCGCGCCGTTCCTCCACCGAAATGTGCCCTAGAATGGCTGAGACACGCCACGATGTCCTTGGCATTGGCAATGCCATTGTCGATGTCCTGACCCACGCCGACGACGCCTTCCTCGAGCGCGAGGGACTGGCCAAGGGCACCATGACCCTGATCGACGCCGCCCGCGCCGATGCCCTCTACGCGCGCATGGCATCCGGCGTCGAGATGTCGGGCGGATCGGCCGCCAACACCATGGCCGGCATCGCCTCGCTGGGCGGCAAGGCCGCCTATTTCGGCAAGGTGCGCGACGACCAGCTCGGCGGCATCTTCGCCCACGACATCAAGGCGAGCGGCGTCCACTTCCCGACCGCGCCCGCCACCAGCGGCGCCGGCACCGCCCGCTGCCTGATCCTGGTCACGCCCGACGCCCAGCGCACCATGTCGACATATCTGGGTGCCTGCGTCGAACTGGGCCCGGACGACGTCGACGAGGCGACGGTGGCGGCATCGGCCGTGACCTATCTCGAGGGCTACCTGTTCGACCCGCCGGGTGCGCGCGAGGCCTTCGTGAAGGCAGCCGGCATCGCGCGGCGCAACGGCCGCCGAGTCGCCCTCAGCCTGTCGGACCCCTTCTGTGTCGATCGCCACCGCGACGCGCTGCGCCTGTTCGTGCGCGAGCATGTCGACGTGCTGTTCGCCAACGAGGTCGAGATCCTGTCGCTGACCGGGGCCGACGACTTCGCGGGCGCGCTCGACACCATCCGCGGCACCGTGCCGATCGCAGCCCTGACCCGCAGCGCCGAGGGCAGCGTGGTGGCGACGATCGATGCCGTCCACACCGTGGCCGCCGCCCCCGTCGCCCGCGTCGTCGACACCACGGGTGCGGGCGACCTCTATGCCGCGGGCTTCCTCTACGGCCTGACCGCCGGCCGCGACCTTGCCGAATGCGGCCGCCTCGGCGCGATCGCCGCGGCCGAGATCATCTCCCACTTCGGCGCGCGACCGGAAACGCCGCTCGCCGGACTGGCCCATCCCATTTGACGCAGCTTCTGGCATAGGCCTTGCTGCGCTGCCATATCGAGCGCCCATGGACATCCGCAATATCGCCATCATCGCCCACGTCGACCACGGCAAGACTACGCTCGTCGACGTTCTGCTGCGCCAGTCCGGCACGTTCCGCGTCAACCAGCAGGTGGCGGAGCGGGCCATGGACTCCAACGACCTGGAGCGCGAGCGCGGGATCACCATCCTGGCCAAGTGCACCGCGGTCGTCTGGAAGGACACGCGCATCAACATCGTCGACACGCCCGGCCACGCCGATTTCGGCGGCGAGGTTGAGCGAATCCTGAGCATGGTCGACGGCGTCGTCGTCCTGGTGGATGCGGCCGAGGGGCCGATGCCGCAGACCAAGTTCGTCGTCGCCAAGGCGCTGAAGCAGGGCCTGCGCCCGATCGTCGTCATCAACAAGGTCGACCGTTCCGACGCCGAGCCGCAGCGCGTCCACAACGACGTGTTCGACATGTTCGCGGCACTCGGCGCCGACGACGACCAGCTCGACTTCCCGACGCTCTTCGCATCGGGCCGCGGCGGCTGGGCCGCCACCTCGATGGATGCCGAGCGGGTCGACATGACGCCGCTGTTCGATCTGGTGCTGGAGCATGTGAAGGCGCCGGTCGTCGATGTCGACGCGCCCTTCACCATGCTGACGACCCTGCTGGAATATGATTCCTACCTGGGCCGCGTGCTGACCGGCCGCATCACCAGCGGCACCGCGCGGGTGAACATGCCGGTGAAGGCGCTGCGCGGCAATGTCGTGGTCGAGGACGGCCGCCTCAGCAAGCTGCTCGCTTTCCGCGGGCTGGAGCGGGTGCCGGTGCAGGAGGCCCAGGCGGGCGACATCATCGCCGTCGCCGGCATGACCGATGCCACCGTCGCCGACACGCTGGCCGACCAGAGCGTCACGGTCGGGCTGGACGCCATCCCGGTCGATCCGCCGACCATCGCCGTCACCTTCTCGGTCAACGACTCGCCGCTGGCGGGCCGCGAGGGGACCAAGGTCACCGGCCGCATGCTGCGCGACCGCCTGGTGCGCGAGGCCGAGGGCAACATCGCCATCCGCGTGCGCGAGACCGAGGGCAAGGACGCCATGGAGGTCGCCGGCCGCGGCGAACTGCAACTGGGCGTGCTGATCGAGACGATGCGCCGCGAAGGCTACGAGATGTCGATCTCGCGCCCGCGCGTGCTGTTCAGCAACGACCCGCAGACCGGCCAGCGCATGGAGCCGATCGAGGAAGCCCAGATCGACGTCGACGAGGCCTATTCCGGCATCGTCGTCGAGAAGCTGGGCTCGCGCAAAGGCGAGATGATCGACATGCGCCCGTCGGGCGGCGGCAAGGTCCGCCTGACCTTCCGCATCCCGGCGCGCGGCCTGATCGGCTACCAGGGCGAGTTCCTGACAGACACCCGCGGCACCGGCATCATGAGCCGCATCTTCCACGGCTACGCCCCCTACAAGGGCACGATCGAGGGCCGGCGCGCCGGCGTCCTCATCTCCAACAGCGACGGCGTCGCCACCGCCTATGCCCTGTGGAACCTCGAGGATCGCGGGCCGATGTTCGTGCACCCGTCGACCCAGGTTTACCAGGGCATGATCATCGGCGAGCACACGCGCGAGAACGACCTCGAGGTCAACCCGATCCGCGGCAAGCAGCTTACCAACATCCGTACCACGTCCAAGGACGAGGCCGTGCGGCTGACCCCGCCGCGCGTGCTGACGCTAGAGACCTCGATCGCCTACATCGCCGACGACGAGCTGGTCGAGGTGACGCCCAAGAGCATCCGCCTGCGCAAGCAGCTGCTCGACCCCAACGACCGCAAGCGGGCAAGCCGCGCGGCCGAGGCCAGCTAGGCCCCGGCCACCGCCCTTCCCCCTCGCGTTTCCCGCCGGCCGGTGATCGTCTATGGTCCCGGCCAGCGAGTCGGTTTCCCCCAACACTCACTCCGAGAGGCTGCCCATGCGGTTCTTCCGCACTCTCCTCGCTGTCATCGGCTGCCTTCTCCTGATGGAGGCCCCCGTGCAAGCAGCGGACCTGGAAAACACCATCTATCTCGACCTGAAGGACGGCCGCGTCGTCATCGAACTGCGCCCCGACCTCGCCCCCAAGCACGTCGCCCGGATCAAGGAGCTGACGCGCAAGGGCTTCTATGACGGCATCGTCTTCCATCGCGTGATCGATGGCTTCATGGCCCAGACGGGCGACCCGCGCGGCGACGGCACCGGCGGCTCCGGCCAGAAGCTGGATGCGGAGTTTTCCAAGGAGCGCCATGTGCGCGGCACGCTGTCGATGGCCCGCGCGGCCAACCCGAACAGCGCCGACAGCCAGTTCTTCATCATGTTCGCGCCCTCGACCCACCTGGACAACCAGTACACCGTGTGGGGCAAGGTCACGCAGGGCATGGAATTCGTCGACATGATCAAGAAGGGCTCGAGCGCCCAGAACGGCGCCGTCAGCAACCCAGACCGCATCGTGAAGATGCAGGTCGCCGCCGACGCCAAGTAAGCAGAAGCAGAGCCTGGCACCGATGGACGGGGCGGGGCGCGGTCTGGCCGCCATCTGGCGGCAACCGCGCCTGGCCACCGTCCTCGGCCTGGGCTTCGCCAGCGGCCTGCCCCTGCCGCTGACGTTCGGCACGCTGTCCTTCTGGCTGGCCGAATCCGGGGTATCGCGCACCGCCATCGGCCTCTTCGCGCTGGTCGGCACCGCCTACAGCCTGAAATTCCTCTGGGCGCCGCTGGTCGACAGCCTGCCCCTGCCCGTCCTGACGGGCCGCTTCGGCCGCCGCCGCGGCTGGACGCTGGCGGTCCAGGCCGCCCTCATCGCCGCCATCGCCCTGCTCGGCCTGACCGACCCCGCCGTCGATCCGGCGCTGACCGCCATGGCGGCGCTGGCCGTCGCTTTCCTGTCGGCCACCCAGGACATCGTCATCGACGCCTACCGGATCGAACTGCTGGAGCCCGAGGAACAGGGCATGGGCGCGGCCGCCATCCAGTGGGGTTATCGCGGCGGCATGCTGGCCGCCTCGGCCGGCGCCCTCTACGCCGCGGCCTTCGGCGGCTGGGCCGTCGCCTATGCGGTGATGGCAAGCCTGATGCTGGTCGGCGTGGCGACCGTGCTGCTGTCCCCGGAGCCTGCCCGCCCCCTCACCCCTCGACCCGGCAGCACAGCCGCCATCCTCGGCGGCGACCGGTGGGCTCGCCCGCGCCGCGGCCTGGGCGCGCGATGCCGTCGTGGCGCCATTCGCGGAGTTCGCCCGCCGCCCGGGCTGGCTCGCCATCCTGCTCTTCGTCGTCCTCTACAAGCTGGGCGACGCCCTGGCCGGCGTCATGGCCAACCCGTTCTACGTGGCGCTCGGCTTCACCAAGATCGAGGTGGCCAACGTCGCCAAGCTGTTCGGAGTCGCAGCCACCCTGGCGGGCCTGGCCGTGGCCGGCCTCATCGTCTATCGCTGGGGCGTCTATCGCAGCCTGCTGGTCTGCGGCCTGCTGCAGGCGGCGTCCAACCTGACCTACGTGCTGCAGGCCTGGGCGGGGCACGACGTCTGGGTGCTGACGCTGACCATCCTGCTGGAGAATTTCACCGGCGGCATGGGATCGGCCGCCTTCGTGGCCTACCTGTCGGGCCTGTGCTCGCTGGCCTTCACCGCGACGCAATATGCGCTGCTCTCGTCGCTGGCGGCCGTCGGGCGCACGACGCTGTCCGCCAGCGGCGGCTGGCTGGCAGACCGGCTCGACTGGGTCCCGTTCTTCCTGGCGACCACGGCCGCGGCATTGCCGGCCCTGCTGATCCTGCTGTGGCTGGGCCGCCGCTTCCCGATCGATCCACCCGCCGCCGCCCGTCCGGCAACCCGATAGCCCACGGCACACGCCCGAGAATTTTTGCCGTGGCGATGGATCCGGCCGCATGGTTTATGCGTTCAGCCCGGCGACGCCGCGAAGTTGCGTGGTTCCCAGGCCGCATCTGTTGCAAGTCGGCCACATAGGCACCGGGGAATCGCGGAAGTGCCGGGCAAACGGTCGAGGGGACTGCCGACATGCGCAAGATTCGACTATAGATTAATACGATGCCGTCGGCGTGGCGCGCCGCCGCGCCGATGTGTGTGGCTGGTGTCACGGGGGGTGCGCAAGCGGTACTGCCGGCGGGGGTCGTGGATTTTCGGGTTGCCAGCCACTGGCCAGACCTTAGAATTCATGGTCGAGGGGCACCTGTAGGTTTCGGCCTGCGGGTGGTCGTTAGCATCGGTAGTTCGTGGGGCGCGCCCGGCGCCGCGGGATTTCGAGAACGATCCGCGGTGTGGGCTGAAACGACAAGGAGGTTTTTCTTCATGCGATCGATGAAGCTAGGGGCAGTGTTCGCTGTCGGCCTCATGGCGGCCGCCTGCGGCACGACCGAGATCGACTCGGTCCGCGGCATGACGCCGACCGGCGGTACGGAATTCACGCAGGCGCTGGCCGCTGGCTATCGCGCGCTTGCCATTCAGGAGGAAGGGCTCCGCGACTGGTCTGACGCGTATCGCTACGCGAACAAGGGCCTCGCCGCCGGCCAGGGCCAGATGGTCCTGCCGGAAGACCCGGCGAACTGGGCGCTGCCGGCGAGCATGATGCCGGAGTTCCAGGCTGCCCGCGCCCGCCTGATCGCGGCGCTGGACGGCAATGGCCGTACGCGCCTGCCGCAGGTCGCGGCCGGTGCGCAGCTTGCCTATGACTGCTGGGTCGAAGAGCAGGAAGAAGGCTGGCAGATCGACTGCATCGAGAAGTGCAAGCGGGACTTCTACGCCCTGCTGGCCCAGCTCGAAGCCCGCCCGGCCCCGGCCGCGGCACCTGTCCCGGCGGCTCCGCCGGCGGCGCGTCAGTTCATCGTGTTCTTCGACTTTGACCGGTCGAACATCACGGCCGAAGGCGCCCGCGTCATCCAGCAGGTGATTGCGTCCTACCGCCAGAAGGCTGGCCCGATCAGCGTTGTCGGCCATACCGACCGCTCCGGCACGCCGCAGTACAACCAGGGTCTCTCGATCCGTCGCTCGAACTCGGTCAAGCAGGCACTGGTTCGTGGCGGCATCGCCGCCGGCCAGGTCTCGACCGCGGGCCGCGGTGAGTCCGAGCCCCGGGTGCCGACTCCGGACGGTGTCCGCGAGCCGCAGAACCGCCGCGCCGAGATCCGCATCCAGTAGCGGTTCTCTACCGGCAGACGGAACGGCGTCGGCTTCGGCCGGCGCCGTTTTCGTTTGTGGGCCAGAATGGCCCATCGACCGGAAGGCCCATCGACTGGACAATATCGGCCGCTCGGCCGATAGTTTGGGCACCTCTCCGCCAGCCGGCAGGGTTCCGGCCATCCGGGACCGGGCCGATGGCCCCATCGCCCTCCCGCGGATCATCCCATGTACAGCGAAACCACCCGCACCATCCGCGTCACGGTGAAGCCGTTCTACCTGGAGGATCAGTCCTCCCCGGCCGAGAACCACTATGTCTGGGCCTATCACGTGAAGATCGAGAACACGGGTGGCGAGAAGGTCCAGCTCCGCACGCGCCATTGGCGCATCACCGATGCGCTGGGCCGGGTGCAGGAAGTGCGTGGCCCGGGCGTCGTCGGCGAGCAGCCGGTGCTGGAGCCCGGCGAATCCTTCGAGTATACGAGCGGCACGCCGCTGCCGACGCCGTCCGGCATCATGGTCGGCACGTACCAGATGGAGGGTGCCGCGGGCGAGATGTTCGACGTTCGCATTCCCGCCTTCTCGCTCGATAGTCCCCACCAGCCCGTTCGACTCAACTGAACAGGCCGGCTCAACTGAATAATAACGAGGCATCATGACGACCGAGGATCCCCAGGCCCCGCCGTCCGACAGGCCGACGCAGTCCGAGGCCGAGGCCGCCGTCCGCACCCTGATCCGCTGGGCCGGCGACGACCCGGCGCGGGAAGGCCTGCTCGACACGCCCAGCCGCGTCGCCCGCTCCTTCGCCGAGTTCTTCGGCGGCTACGAGCTGGACCCGGTGGGTGTGCTGCAACGCACCTTCGAGGAGGTCGAGGGCTACGACGAGATGGTCGTGCTGCGCGACATCCGCTTCGAGAGCCATTGCGAGCACCACCTGGCGCCGATCATCGGCAAGGCCCATGTCGCCTACCTGCCGCGGACGCGCGTCGTCGGCATCAGCAAGCTGGCCCGCGTGGTGGACCTCTATGCCCGCCGCCTGCAGATCCAGGAAAAGATGACGGCGCAGATCGCCAACGCGATCGAGGAAGTGCTGCAGCCGCACGGCGTCGCCGTCGTCATCGAGGCCTCGCACCAGTGCATGACCACCCGCGGCGTGCACAAGCCGGGTACCAGCCTGGTCACCAGCCGAATGCTGGGCGCATTCCGTGCCGATGCGGCGACCCGGCGCGAGTTCCTGGCCTTCGTCGGGGTCGGCGGGGCGCCCGGCATGACCAACGTCTGAGGCGGCACTAGAACCCTCTTCCGCCGACTGGACCGGGCACGATGCCGGCCCTGCGCCCGATATTTCACATCATCGGGCTGCTGCTGGGTGTCGTCGCCGGGGCGATGACGCTGCCGGCCCTGCTCGACTGGGCCGACGGCAACGACGGGTGGCGGGCGTTCGCCATGTCGGCGACACTGACGCTTTTCGTCGGCGTCGGCATGGCGCTGGCCTGCCAGCCGGCCGGCCGGATCGCGCTGACCGTGCGCCAGACCTTCGTCCTGACGGTCGCGGTGTGGCTATTCATCTGCGCCTTCGGTGCCCTGCCGTTCATCCTGGGAGCCTCGCAGTTGAGTGTTCCCGGCGCATTCTTCGAGACGATGTCCGGCCTGACGACATCGGGTGGCACGGTTATCGTCGGATTGGAGAAACTGCCTCGCGGCATTCTGCTGTGGCGATCATTGCTGGTCATGCTGGGCGGGGCGGGTATCGTCGTCATGGCCGTTGCCGTGCTGCCATTCCTGCGCATCGGCGGGATGCAGCTATTTCGAACCGAGTCGTCCGACCGGTCCGACAAGCTGCTGCCGCGCGTGTCCCAAATGGCCGGCGCCCTGGTCGCCGTCTACTTCACGCTGGTCGCCCTCTGCTTCTGCCTGTTGTGGGCGGTCGGGCTAGGGTTTTTCGATGCGATCTGTCATGCGCTGACGACGGTGGCGACCGGCGGGTTTGCGAACTATGACAGTTCGATCGGACATTTCGGCAATCCTGCGGCGGAGGTCGTCATCACGGCTTTCATGCTGCTGGGCGGCACGACCCTGGCCATTTTCATCCGCTTTGCCCGAGGGGACTTTCGCCCGTTGTGGCAGGATAGCCAGCTCCACTGGTATTTCGGCATCTTCGCGGTCTTCACGCTGTCGATCGCCCTGTGGCAGATCACCATCAACAACGCCGATCCGGTGCATGCCCTGCGCGCCAGCGCCTTCTCGGTCGCCTCGGTGCTGACCACGACCGGCTTCGCGACCGACGACTATTCGCTCTGGGGCTCCTACCCGGTCGTCTGCTTCTTCTTCCTCACCTTCCTCGGCGGCATGACCGGATCGACATCGGGCGGCATCAAGATCTTCCGGCTCCAGGTCTTCTACAGCGTCGCCAAGGTGCAGATCGACCGGCTGATGCAGCCCCACCGGGTGATCCTGCCGCTCTTCAACGGCCGCGCGGTGGCCGAGCCGATCGTCTTCTCGGTGCTGGCGTTCCTGACGCTCTATGGCATCTCGTTCGGCTTCATCGCGCTGGCCCTGTCGCTGTTCGGCCAGGACCTCGTGACCAGCCTGTCGGGTGCGGCCAGCGCGCTCGGCAATGTCGGGCCGGGACTGGGCGAGGTGATCGGTCCTGCCGGCAACTTCAGCACGATGCCGGACGGCGCCTTGTGGGTGCTGTCCTTCGGCATGCTGCTCGGTCGGCTGGAATTGCTGACGGTCTTCGTCCTCTTCACGCCGGCCTTCTGGCGCGACTGAACGCTTGCGCGCGGCCCAGGTCCGCGCCTTACTGCCCACCTGCCTTCAGAGTTGGAGTTCGCGAACATGCCCGCCGAGGTCGTTTCCTCCGAAGAGATGCTGCGCCGACTGATCGCGTTCGACACCACCTCGCACCTGTCGAACATGGCGCTGATCGACTATGTCCGCGAGTATCTGGAAGGGCACGGCGTCGCCTCGCACCTCAGCTTCGACGATGACGGCAAGAAGGCCAACCTGCTGGCCACCATCGGCCCCAACGTCGAGGGCGGCTATGTCCTGTCGGGCCACACCGACGTCGTCCCGGTCGAAGGCCAGCCCTGGGACACCGATCCCTTCACCCTGACCGAGCGCGACGGCAAGCTGTTCGCGCGCGGCACCTGCGACATGAAGGGCTTCATCGCCATAGCCCTGGCGATGGTGCCGGAGTTCAAGGCCAAGGCGACCAAGCGGCCGATCCATTTCGCCTTCACCTATGACGAGGAGGTCGGCTGCTACGGCGTCCAGCGCCTGATCCCCCAGCTCCTCGAGCTGCTGCCCAAGCCCAAGCTCGTCATCGTCGGCGAGCCAACGGAGATGAAGGTCGCCAACGCCCACAAGGGCGTCCATTCCTACGTCACCACGGTGACCGGCAAGGACGCCCATTCGAGCCAGCCGCAGATCGCCTGCAGCGCCATCGAGTACGGGGCGGAGATCGTGCGCTTCATCTATGCGATGGCCCACGAGCTGCGCGACAATGCCGACCCGGCCTGCCTCTTCGTGCCGCCCTACACGACCTTCAACATCGGCACCATCACCGGCGGCACCGCCGGCAACATCATCCCCCGCCAGTGCCGCTTCGGCTGGAACTTCCGGCAGTTGCCGACCGACGACCCGGCCCAGATCAAGGCGCGCTTCGACGATTTCGTCGCCAACGAGATCCTGCCGCGGATGCGCCGCGAGTTCCCGGGCGCCCAGGTCGAGACGACGGGCGTGAACGTGCTGCCGGCGCTGGCGCCGGAGCAGGATTCCCCGGCCGAGGAGATGGCCAAGTCGCTGACCGGCAACAACGGCAGCGTCGTCGTCTCGTTCGGCACCGAGGCCGGCCACTTCCAGCAGGCGGGCCTGCCGACCGTCGTCTGCGGCCCCGGCAGCATCATGGAAGCCCATCAGCCGAACGAGTTCATCACGCGCGCGCAGATGCAGGCCGGCGAGGCGTTCCAGCGCCGCATGGCCGACCGCGCGGCCGCCTGACCGGCGCTGCCATCTGTAGCGGATGGCCGGGATTGCGAACGACGATGCGCTGCTGACGCGCATCGTCGCCGCCATCGGTGCGGTCCCTGGCGTGGCGGCGGTCGTGCTCGGTGGCTCGCGCGCCCGCGGCACGGCCCATGCCGCCTCCGACTATGACATCGGCCTCTACTATTGGGCCGACCGCCCGATCGACACCGCCGCCCTGGGGCAGGCGGTGGAGGGCCTGGACGAGAGCGACCCACCCGCCCGCGTGACGGCCATCGGCGAGTGGGGCGCCAACATGGATGGCGGCGGGTGGCTGCATGTCGGCGGCCATGCCGTGGACCTGCTCTATCGCGAGCTGGGCCGCGTCGAGGCAGCCATCGAGGACGGCCGGCGCGGCGGCGTCCGCCCGCTATACCAGCCAGGGCACCCGCACGCCTTCCTGTCGACCATCCCGATGGGCGAGATCGCCATCTGCCAGCCGCTGCTGGATCGCGACGGCGTCGTCGCCGGCTTGCAGGCGCGCACCCGGCCCTATCCGCCTGCACTGACGCAGGGGATCTGCCGGCTCTTTCTGTGGGAGGCGGAGTTCGCCGTCGCCAACGCCCGCAAGGCGGTGCCGCGCGGCGACCTCGTGCATGTCGTGGGCTGCGGCTATCGCGCCGTCGCCTGCCTGGCCCAGGTGCTGTTCGCCCTGGAGGGCCGCTACCTGATCAACGAGAAGGGCGCAGTCGCCGAGGCCGCGGGCTTCCGCTACAGCCCGAGGCACTGGCGCGAACGGGTCGAGGGGGCGTTCGTCGATCTGGCAGCCGGCCGCTTCGAAGCTGGGCTGGCCGGTCTCGCCGGCCTGCACGCCGAAACCGCCCGTCTGGCGGGCTGCTGACAGCTCAGAACGCCGTCGCCTCCGCCGTCACGCGCTCGGGCGCGATGCGATAGAGGCGCGCGCAGAACTCGCAGCGCACCTCGATCTTGCCGTCGACCTCCAGGTCGCCACGATCCTCCGGCGGCAGGCTGGCCAGGATCGACAGCACCCGCTCCTCGCTGCAGCGGCAGCCATCCAGGATGGTGCCGGGCGCGAAGACCCGCACGCCTTCTTCATGGAACAGACGGAACAGCAGGGCGGCCGGCGTCAGCGTGGCACTGGTCAGTTCGTCGTTGCGGCAGGTGGCGATCAGCGACATGACGTGGCGGAACTGGTCGTCGCGGGTCTCTTCGTCCTGGTAGCCGCGATCCTGCTCCGGCAGGCGCTGGATCATCACCGCGCCGCCGCGCCACGGCCCCGTCTCGCCGTCGCGAGCGACAGCGACGCGGATGCCGGTCTCAATCTGCTCCGACTGGCGGAAATAGTGGTGCACGGCATCGACCAGGCTGGTGCCGACCACCTCGACGATCCCCTGGTAGCGCTCGGTGTCCGGCCCCTGGTCGATCGTGAAGGCGAGATGGCCGGTACCGAGCAGGCGGCCGAGCGAGGCGCCGGACTGGGCCAGTGCCGCCAGCCGCTCGCTGTCGTACTGGGCATAGCCGCGCACCGAGCGAGTGGCCGCCACATAGTCCGCCACCAACAGCTTGATCGGGCCGTCGGTGCGGGTCTGCAGCGTCAGGATGCCGTCGAACTTCAGCATGGTGGCAATGGTCGCCGTCAGCACCACCAACTCGCCGAGCTGGGTCGCCACGGCGGCCGGGTAGTCGTGCCGGGTCAGGATCGCGTCGAGGGCGGGCCCCATCCGCACGAGCCGCCCGCGCAGGTGGCTCGATTCGACCTGGAAGGGCTGGACCAGGTCGTCGGTGGGAACCGTCTCGCCCGACAATGGATTTCCCTCGCTCACTCCAGGCACCAGGCGAGAATACCCTTCTGGGCATGCAGGCGGTTCTCGGCCTCGTCGAAGACGACCGACTGCGGGCCGTCGATGACCCCTTCGGTCACCTCCTCGCCGCGATGGGCCGGCAGGCAGTGCATGAAGATGGCATCCTTGCCCGCCGCCGCCATCAGCCGCTCGTCGACGCGGTAGGGGGCCAGCAGGTTGTGGCGGCTGCCGGCATCGGCATCGCCCATCGACACCCAGGCATCGGTGACGACGCAATCGGCACCCTTCACCGCGGCATAGGGGTCGTCCAGGATGGTAACCGCCCCGCCGGACTGGCGCGCCCATTCGATCAGCTTCGGATCGGGCCGCAACTCGCTCGGGCAGGCGATCCGGAGTTCGAAGCCGAACCGCACCGCGGCATGGATCCACGAGGCCGCGACGTTGTTGCCGTCGCCGCTCCACGCCACCACCCGACCGCGGATCGGCCCGCGATGCTCCTCGAAGGTCATCACGTCGGCCATGATCTGGCAGGGATGGCTACCGTCCGTCAGGCCGTTGATGACCGGGACGGTGGCCGCCTCGGCCAGTTCCTTCAGCTTCTCGGGCCGGGTCGTGCGGATCATGATCGCATCGACGTAGCGCGACAGGACGCGGGCGGTGTCGGCCACCGTCTCGCCGCGGCCAAGCTGCATCTCGGATGCGGACAGGACGACGACTTCGCCGCCCAGTTGCCGCATGCCGACCTCGAACGACACGCGCGTGCGCGTCGACGGCTTCTCGAAGATCATCGCCAGCGTCTTGCCGGCGAGGGGCCGTTCGGCCCGGGGGGTCCGCTTGTAGGCGGCCCCCCGTTCCAGGATCGCGCGCAGCGTGCTGGCGTCGATCCCGTCGAGGTCGAGGAAGTGTCGCGGCATCGCCGCGGTCAGTGTGTCCAGTCCCGGCATGTCTTCTCGACGATGGCAACCGCTTCGTCGATTTCCCCCTCTCCAATGATGAGCGGCGGCAGCAGCCGCACGACGTTCTCTCCCGCGCCGACCGTGATCAGGCCGTTCTCGCGTAGCTTCGTGCCGAAATCGCCGCTCGGCACCTCGCAGCGCAGGCCCAGCATCAGCCCGGCGCCGCGCACTTCGGCCAGCACCTTGGGATACTTGGCCGCGACGTCGGACAGGCGGTTGCGCAGGACGCCACCGATCCGTTCCACCCGCGTCAGGAACCCGTCCGACAGCAGGACATCCAGGACCGCATTGCCGACCGCCATCGCCAGCGGATTGCCGCCGAAGGTGGAGCCGTGCGTGCCGGCGGTCAGGCCGACCGCCGCCTTCTCGGTCGCCAAGCAGGCACCCATGGGGAAGCCGCCGCCGATGCCCTTGGCGATCGTCATCACGTCGGGCGTGATGCCGGCCCATTCATGGGCGAACAGCTTGCCCGTGCGGCCGACGCCGGACTGCACCTCGTCGAACACCAGCAGCAGGCCGTATTCGTCGCAGATCGCCCGCAGCGCCTGGAGGTACTCGGCCGTGGCCGGGCGGATGCCGCCCTCGCCCTGCACCGGCTCCACCAGGATGGCGGCGGTGTCGTCGCGGATGGCGGCCCGCATCTCGTTGGTGTTCGAGAAGGCGACATGGTCGAACCCCTCCGGGATCGGCTCGAAGCCCTTGGTGTACTTGTAGCCGCCCGTCGCCGCGATCGTCGTCATGGTGCGGCCGTGGAAGGCGGCCTCGGCCGTGATGATGCGGAACCGCCCGGGATTGCCGGTCTCGTCATGATACTTGCGCACCAGCTTGATCGCGCACTCGTTCGCCTCGGCGCCCGAATTCGTGAAAAACATGGTGTCGGCGAAGGTGTTGGCAACCAGCCGCTCGGCCAGCCGCTCACCCTCGGGGATGCGCCACAGGTTGGAGACGTGCCAGACCTTCTTGGCCTGCTCCGTCAGGGCGGCGATCAGATGCGGGTGGTTGTGGCCCAGGCACGTGACCGCGATGCCGCTGGCGAAATCCAGGAAGCGTCGCCCGTCGGTTGCGTAGAGATAGGCGCCATCGCCCCGTTCGAACGATAGGTCGACGCGGGCGTAGGTCGGCATCACGGGCGAAATCATCGGCAGTCCTCCTGGCAGTGCGGAGATCGGCCAACCCCAAATCGAACCGGGCCGCACGTGCGGCCCGGAAAAGCGAAGTATATCGGGGTTGGGCCGTAACCTGTCAATCGAGCGCGAACCCTCGGCGTCGAACCGCCGGCACCGCGGCGCCGGTCATGACTACAAAGGTTTCCGTTCCCGAAAGCATGGCCGGAGGCTAGCAGACCGCCCGGAGCCCGCAAACCGCGAACTTGTCCTGGGACAAGTCGCGCCCGGCCCCGGGACGGCCTTGTCCCAGCTCCCGCCGATCAGCTCTCGCCCGTCAGGTCCACCAGCTTGGTGGTGAAGGGGGCCGTCTTGTAGCCCAGCATCTCGAAGTCATAGGGCTCGAGCCGGGCCTTCAGGGCGGCCGCTTCCTTGCGCACCTCCTCGCTGGCGTCGGCCGCGGCCTCGACCGTGAAGCGCGACCAGGCGCGATAGTTGGTCTCGTGCGTGGCGACCGTGACCAGCAGGCCGTCGAAGGTGCGGATCTCGGCCTTGGTGGCGTTGTCGGGGATGTCGGCCTCGCCGCGCTTGCGCACGTCGTCGAGGTCGAGGCCGGCCAGCGCGGTGGCGGCCTTGGTCACCTTGTCCTTCTCCTTCACCGCCTTGCCTTCCGGCAGGTCGATGGCAACCATCTCGTCTGCGGGCTTGTCGCGGCGGATGACGAGGCGGCTGCCATCCGGCTGGATGGTCGTCACCTCGGCGATACGCTCGGCCTTGATGTCGACCAGGGCGCGGACCAGGAAGCGGGGATAGTCGCCGGTAACGTCGACATTGCCGGCCGCCAGCCATGCCTGGTCGCTACCCTTGCGCCGGACATAGAGCGAATCCCGACCGCCGCCCAGGCGGTCGATGCGCCGCCGCCCGACGATGACGTCGGCGATGACCGCACCCTGCCCGTCCTTCACCGTCATCAGGGTCGAACGCGCGTCATTGCCGGTGGCGTCCTCGACCTGGAGACGCGGATAGAGGTCGGGCTTGCGGGTCTTGCTCTCGACCAGGCGCAGCTCGGCCAGTTCCACCAGCACCCGGCGGATCTGCTCGCCATTGGCCGGGAAGTCGCCCTTCTCGACGTAGATCCAGCGATCGCCCTGCTGCTTGAAGGTGGCCGTCCCGCTGCTGCGGGTCAGCACCAGCTCGCGGGCGTCGTTGGCGCGGCGCTGCAGCTCGGGCAGGAAGATCTCGCCCGCGCGCGCCGTGATGGGGGCGTCGCGGCCGCCGACCGACAGGTAGACCGCACCGGCGGAGGCCACGATCGCGGCCCCCACCAGGACCATGAAAGTCGTCTTGCGCATGGGTTGGGTGCTCCCTCAGGCCCGCTGGGTGGCGGTGCGCGACCGGCCGCGGCGCCGGCTGCTGCGTCGCCACAGGCCGATCAGCACGGCGACCAGGGCGACCAGGATGGGGACCAGGCCGATATTGACGAACTGCACGATGGATTGCAGGCGGTCGATGTCCTTGCGCAGCGCCAACTGCACGTCGCGCAGTTCCTTGCGGGTCGCCACCATCTCGGTGCGGAACTGCTCGATCGAGCGCTGCTGGTCGGTCGTCAGGATCGCC
Organism: Stella humosa; assembly: GCF_006738645.1. Lineage (GTDB taxonomy): Bacteria > Pseudomonadota > Alphaproteobacteria > ATCC43930 > Allostellaceae > Allostella > Allostella humosa. The sequence continues at coordinate 4,774,524 of NZ_AP019700.1, forward strand.
TGCGCGCCCTGGCCCTGGCCCTGGTTGCGGATGTCGGCCAGCTTCTTCTCGACATCCTTCAGCTTGTCCTGCAGCTCCTTCTCCTTGGCGCGGAACTGCTGCTCGGCGTCGCGCTGCAACGCCTGCACCTGCTCGAACGGCCTGGACGAGGTGCCGCGCGAACGCAGCCCGATCAGGTCGTTGGAGCCGGTCAGGTTCTCGATCGCATTGGCGACGAAGTCGGCATTGTTGGCGGTCGGCACCTGCATGCGCTGGCCGAAGAAGTCCTGCGTGTTGACCCAGAATCGGTCGTCCAGGATGTCGGTGTCGGCAACCACGATCAGGTTCACGGGCTGGCGCGACTGGGCCAGGTGCTTCTCCATGGCCTTGGCGTGGTCGGCCGCGATCTTGGCAGCTTCCTCCTCGGCCTTCTTCTTGTCCTCCTCGCTGTCCGAGGCAGGCTTGGGCGCCTCCTTGCGGGGCGGCCCGTCCGGGAACGCGGTCTTCGTCGGGCCCTGCACGCGGGCGGCGATGATCTCGCGCTTGTTCTGCGGCTGGAAGCGGTTCAGCAGGCCCAGCACGTCGGGCACCGGCTGCGTGAACTCGGCCGCATCCAGCTCCATCGAGGCCTGGCTCGACTGGATCAGCGGCTTGATCTCGGTGGTGCCGCCCTCGGCCTTGCGCAGCATGCCGGTGGTGGCCGCGTTGATCTGGTTGAGGTCGGCCGTGACCGGGTCGGCGGTGTCGAAGTTGGCCGGCCGCAGCGTCAGCCAGGCGACATAGTCGACGGCCTGGATGCGGCTGGAGCCGCCGGCATTCACCTTGCGGGCCGAGAAGCGGTCGCCCAGGACCTTGCCCTTGGGCATCTCGACGCCCCAGGCCTTCATCAGCGTGTCGAGATTGGACGAGGCATCCTCGACCGGCCCGCGCTGCATCGGGTTCGGGCGCGAGCGCTCGGCCTCGGAATTGGGGTCGACGAAGACGATCGCCCGGCCGCCGCGCAGGACGAACTGGTCGATCGCATACTGGGTCTGCGGCGGGATCGTCTTGGGGTGGACGACCATGACGACCGACACGTCGTCGCCGATCTCGGCCACTTCGCCGCCCAGCTGGCGCATCTCGAAGAAGGCGCGAAGCTGCTCCATGATCGCCCAGGGCTGCGGCGGACGGCCCGTCATGCGCATGGCCATGACGTCGCCTTCCAGCGGCAGCTCGGTGATGAGCGCCACTACCTTCTTCTTCGGGTTGGCGAGGTTGTAGACCAGCTTGGTCAGGTCGTACTCGAGGAACCGCTCGCGCTCCGGCTGGAGGAAGGCGATCACCTGCTCGTCGTCGGTGGAGTTGGTCGCGGCCAGGCCGAAATAGACCTGCTCGCCACCCTGGGTGATCGGCACGCCCTGCAGCCCGAAGGCGACGGCGCGATCCTCCTCGTCCGAGAAGGGCAGCGGGTTGAGCTGCTCGACGCGGATCTTGCCGCCGGAGATCGAGGAATACTCGTCCAGCAACTCGCGCACGCGCGTCGCATAGGTGGCGTAGGCCGGCACTTCGCGGCCGAGCCGGTCGGAATAGTAGAAGCGGATGGTGATCGGCTCGTCGATCTGGCGGAGCGCCGAGCGCGAACCCGGCGACAGCGTGTAGAGCTGCTGCTGGGTCAGGTCGAGGCGCTGGGTCCAGGACTGGGCCAGGATGTTGACGGCGACGAAGAGGACGGCGGCGGCAGCCAGCGCGATCAGCGAATAGAGCGCGTGGTTGCGACGGAAGGGGGCGTTCATGGCTGGCACCTATCGGCTCTTCGAGAGGTCCACCAGGACGACGTTCGCGAAAAGGAACAATGCGATCGCCGAACCGAAGAAGACCACGTCGCGAACGTCGATGACGCCACGAACGATGGCGCTGAAATGGGTGAGGAAGCTGAAGGACGCGATGGTGTCCAGCACCGCCTGCGGCGCCCAGCCAGAGAAGAAGCTGATCACGATGGGCGAGCCCGAGACGGTGAAGAGGAAGCAGACCACCGCCCCCAGCACGAAGGCGATCACCTGGTTGCGCGTGATCGCCGACATGCAGGAGCCGATCGCCAGGAAGGCGCCGGCCATCAGGAAGCTGCCGATGTAGCTGGCCAGGATCACGCCATTGTCGGGGTCGCCCAGCCAGCGGACCGTCAGCCACACCGGGAACGTCAGGACCAGGGCGATGCCGGTGAAGGCCCAGGCGGCCAGGAACTTGCCGATGACGGCCGCCGGGATCGACACCGGCAGGGTGAGGAACAGCTCGATCGTGCCGGTCTTGCGCTCCTCGGCCCACATCCGCATGGCGATCGCCGGGATCAGGAACAGATAGAGCCAGGGGTGGAACATGAAGAACGGCTGCAGGTCGGCCTGGCCGCGATCGAAGAAATTGCCGAGGAAGAAGGTCAGCGATCCCGCCAGGGCCAGGAAGATGACGATGAAGACATAGGCGACCGGCGTGGCGAAGTAGCTCGCCAGTTCGCGCCGGAAGACCACCCAGGTGGTGCGCATGGGGTGGGCGCTCCTCAGCTCTGCGGCAGGGTCAGGATGCGGAACACGTCGTCGAGGCGACCCTGCTCCACCCGGATCTGGTCGAACGGCCATTGCCGGGCGCGCAGCGTGCCGCCGACGTCGCCGACGATGTCGACGCCGTTCTTGGGGATGACCAGCAGCGTGACCGCGCCGTTGACGACGGGCCCGGCCTCGACCGCGGCCACCTTGTTGTGGCGGATCAGCTCTGCCCGGGCGGCGTCATGCATCGGCACCGGGATCGTGACGGACACGGCATTGAAGTGGCGCGAGCGCGATTCCAGCCCGGCCGGCGTGTCGTCGGCGACGATCTTGCCGCGCGCGATGACGATGGCGCGCGAGCAGACCGCGTGGACCTCTTCCAGGATGTGGGTCGAGATGACGATCGCCTTGCGCGCCGACAGTTCCTGGATGAGGGCGCGCACCTCATGCTTCTGGTTGGGGTCGAGCCCGTCGGTCGGCTCGTCCAGGATCAGCACGTCGGGATCGTGGACCAGCGCCTGGGCCAGACCGACGCGGCGCTTGAAGCCCTTGGAGAGCGTGTCGATCGGCTGGTGCAGCACCTCGCCCAGGTCGATGCGGTCGACGACGTCGGTGATGCGGCGGCGCTTGTCGGCGCCCGAGATGCCGCGGATCGAGGCACAGAAATCGAGGAAGCCGGCCGGCGTCATGTCGGGATAGGCGGGCGCGCCCTCGGGCAGGTAGCCGATGTGGCGCTTGGCCTCGATCGGCTTGTCCTGGATCTCGAAGCCGCAGATGGTGGCCGTGCCGGCGGTCGGCGCCAGGAAGCCCGTGGCCATCTTCATCGTCGTCGACTTGCCGGCGCCGTTGGGGCCAAGGAAGCCCAGCACCTCGCCCCGCGCCACCCCGAAGCTGACCCCGTCGACCGCCAGGATGGTCCCGAACTGCTTCGTCAGCCCGCGAATGGCGATCATCGCCTCCGCGCCCGATCGCGTCGCGGCGCCTGGATTTGCCGTCTCGGCCATACCCCGTCCCACCCTTGTTCAATCTGATGCACCACCGGCGAACGCCGCGGCGCGTGGGGCGCCCTGCCCCCCGACATAGGGGCACCCCTGATTGGGTGCCCGATTTAAGGAATTGGCCAGGATTTGCAAGAGGCGTATTGACGCCCCGGTTGGGGCGCCAAGCCTCAGCGCGGCAACAATTTTTCGATTTCGCCCGTGATTTCCGCGCTGCCCGGGCGCACCCGCGACGGCCACGTGCCGACGAGATGACCCTCGCCGTCGATCAGGTACTTGTGGAAGTTCCAACGCGGCGCCGCCCCCTCGCCGGCCTCGGCGGCGATCCAGCGGAAGAGCGGGTGGGCCTGGGCGCCGACCACCGCCTGCTTCTCGGTCATCGGGAACTCCACCCCGAAGCTGGTCTCGCAAAAGGCCTGGATCTGGGCGTTGGTGCCCGGCTCCTGCGCGCCGAAATCGTTCGCGGGCACGCCCAGCACCACCAGGCCGCGCCCGGCATACTGCTTGTGCAGCGCCTGCAGGTCCTCGTATTGCGGGGTGAAGCCGCATTGCGAGGCTGTATTCACCACCAGCACCGGCTTGCCCTTGTAGTCCGCCAGCGCGATCGGCTGCCCGTCGATGCCCTCGAACGTGAACTGATGTGCGGTCATGCCCGTCTTTCCCGTTGTGACGACCCGGCCCTGGAGCGCCATGGGGGTGAAGGACCAGGCCAGCGCCGCCACGGCGGCGAATGCGGTCTTGATGGTGGAACGCGCCATGGTCTCGGATCCCCTCCAGCCCGTTGGATCGTGCAGGAAGATAGGCTGCGCCCGACCTAGCGCCAGCGCAACAGCAGCCGTTCGGCCAGCGCCACCAGGCCCGCGGCCGACAGGCCCAGGGCCGACAGCACCACGACTCCGGCCAGAAGCTGGTCGGTGCGCATCAGGTTGCCGGCCGTCAGCACGAAGGCGCCGAGCCCGGTGTCCGCGCCGATCATCTCGGCCGCCACCACCAGGATGACGGCGATCGCGACCGTGATGCGAAAGCCGGCCAGCACCGTCGGCATGGCGCCCGGCAGGACGATGCGCAGCACGATCGCCCAGGCCGGCAGGCCGAAGCTCTGCCCCATGCGCACCAGCGAGCGCGGCACCGCATCGACGCCGCCCGCGGCCGCGATCACGGTCGGGAAGAAGACGCCGGCCGCAATCGTCGCCACCTTGGACGGCTCGCCGATGCCGAACCACAGGATGAAAAGCGGCAGGATCGCGATCTTAGGGATGGGGAAGAGCGCCGAGACCAGCGGCATGCCTGCCGCCCGGGCGGTGGCGAAGATGCCGACCGCCAGGCCCACGGCCAGCCCCAGCACGGTGCCCAAAGCCCAACCCGCGGTCACCCGGCCGAGCGAGGCCAGCAGATGCTGCGTCAGCGCGCCGGACGCCGCCAGTTCGGCCAGCGCCCGGCCGACCGCCACCGGCGACGGCAGGAAGAGCGGGTTCGCCAGCCCCGTCGTCACAGCCGCCTGCCACACCAATATCAGGCCCATCAGGGACGCGACCGACACCAGCCGCCGCCGCCGGCGGACGAATCCGCCGCCGCGGAAGGGCACGGGTTGCGTGTCCGGCGCGGTCATGGCGCGGTCCTTTCGCGGACCGCCTCGCGGTCGGCCAGCTCGCGGTCGGCGATCCGCGCCTCGTCGCGCAGCAGCGCCCACAGATGCTGGTTCAGCTCCGCCATGCGGGCGGCCCGGGCGGGCTCCGACCGTTCGTCGCGCGGCACGTCGACGGCCAGTATCTCGCGGATGCGGCCCGGCCGGCGCGACAGGACGGCGATGCGGTCGGCCAGGCGCAGCGCCTCGGCCAGGTTGTGGGTGACGTGGACGGCGGTCGTGCGCTCGCGCCGCCACACGGCCAGGAACTCCTCGGTCAGCAGGTCGCGGGTCTGGGCGTCGAGTGCCGACAGCGGCTCGTCCAGCAGCAGCACCGCCGGCCGAACCACCAGCGCGCGCGCGATGCCGACGCGCTGGCGCATGCCGCCCGAAAGCTGGGCCGGGAAGGCCGCCGCGAAATCGGCCAGCCCCATCCGGCGCAGGGCATCGTCGACGCGGGCGCGCCGCTCGGCCGCCGGCAGGCCGTGATGCTCCAGTGCCAGGGCCACGTTGCCGGCGACGCTGCGCCAGGGCAGCAGGGCAAAGTCCTGGAAGACATAGGTCAACGGGTTCAGGCAGCCGTCCGGTGCTGCCCCCCGCGTCGCGACCCGGCCGCGCGAGGGCCGCAGCAGCCCGCCCATGATGCCGAGCAGGGTCGACTTGCCCGACCCCGACGGGCCGATCAGCGACAGGATCTCGCCCGGGCGCACGGCAAGGTCGATGCCGTCCAGCACCGCCAGCTCGCCGTAGGCGTGGCCCACCCCCTCGACCAGCAGCTCCATGGCCGGCGCCTCTACCGCGGCACGTTGCGGTGCCCCTCCACGAAGCCGAGGTCGAGGATGGCGGCGGCGTCGACCCCCGGATCGACCATCTTCTGGCCCTGCCACCAGGCGACTTGGTCGTGGATGTCGCCGACATCCAGCCGGCCCTGCGGGTCGACCCAGGGCAGCCCGGTCTCGATCAGGGCGGCCGGCTGCTGGGTGTATTTCTCCAGGATCGCCATCAGGGCCGCATAGTCCGCGCTCTTCACCGGCCGGTCGGCGCCGTCGCGCTGGTTGAAGGCGGCGTGATAGTCGGCGGTGCCGCGGGCATAGGCGCGCACGAAGCGCGCGACCTGGGCGCGGCGGCCGGCCACCGCCCGGCCCGAGGTGAAGAGGGCTCCGAGCTGCCAGGGCGTGGCGTCGCCGACCCAGCCGAGCAGCCGCCCCTCGCCCGATGCGATCATCGGCAGGGCCACGCTGGACGGCAGGATGAGCGCATCCACCTGCCCACCCTTGAAGGCCGAGACCATGTTGGGGATGGATTGCAGCGGCACCAGCCGCACGCGGGCCAGCTCGAACGCCTCCTTCCGGGCCAGCAGGCCGATCATATAGTGGAAGGTCGAGCCGGTCTGGGTGATGCCGAGGCTGCGGCCGGGAAAGTCCGACAGGGCGCGCAGGCCGGCGTCTGCCGCCTTGGGCGTCGCCAGGTAGGCGCTGAGGTGGAAGCCCGCCACGTCGGCCGCCTGGCCGGCCACGATCTTCAGGGCGCCCTTGCCGGCCAGGTTGTAGAAGCCGGCCGTCAGGCCGGTGACGCCGAAATCGGCGTCGCCCGTGGTCACCGCGACGGCCACCGGCTGGGCGGCGGTGAAGAACTTGAAGGCGACCTCCAGCCCCTCTGCCGCAAAATGGCCCCTATCCTGGGCGATGAACAGCGGCCCCGAGGAGGACAGGCGCAGGACGGCGACGCTCACCGCCTCGGCATGGGCGGTCACCCCGCCATACAGCACGGCAAGAAACGCGAGAACTCCGGACAATGCGAGCCTGCGGGTCATCATGTTCTCCCCCCGTTCGCGGCGGGCGCACGCTATCGGTCGCGACCGACCACCGTCAACGCCGGCCGGGCGTTGCGTTCGCCGCCGCCGCCGCTTATGGGGTTGGGACACCTTCGCAGAGACGAGGGATTTCGCACGGCCTGCACGGGCCGACGGCCCACCAGGCGGGAGCAGCTTCTGTCCCTTCTCACCCTCTTCTTCCTCAAGGGGATCATCGCCGGCGTGATCATCGCCGCCCCGGTCGGGCCGGTGGGCGTGCTGTGCGTGCGCCGCACGATCTTCGAAGGGCCGGTCTACGGCTTCGTCTCCGGGCTTGGGGCGGCGGTGGCCGATGCGCTGTTCGGCATCGTGGCCGCCTTCGGGCTGACCGTCATCTCGGACTTCCTGATCGGCCACCAGGGGTGGCTGAAGGGCGTGGGCGCCGCCTTCCTGCTGTTCATCGGCGGCCGCGCGCTGCTGTGGGAGCGCGACTCCGCGCCCGCCCCCATCAGCGGCGACAGCCTGCTGGGCGCCTTCGCCTCCACCTTCGCCCTGACGGTCACCAACCCCATCACCATCCTGGCCTTCGCCGGGGTCTTCGCGGCCGCCGGCCTGTCCGGCGAGGAAGCGACCTGGGGCCGCGCCGGCATGCTGGTGGCCGGCGTCTTCGCGGGCTCGCTCGCCTGGTGGTTCCTCCTCTGCGCGGTGGCCGGCGGCGTCCGCCACCTGGTGCGCGAGGTCCATCTGGTATGGGTGTCGCGCAGCTCGGGCGCGATCCTGGTCGCGTTCGCCTTTTTCCTGATCCTCACCATGACGCCCTGGTCGCCGATCGACTGACCGGGGCCGCCCCCGTCGGCGTCACGGAGCCTTGATGACGGTACATCCCCCGGTGCCCCGGCACCCCATTCTTGCCCGCCCGCTGCTGCCCCTGCTGTGGTCCATCCTGGCCCTGTGGGCGGCGCTGGCCGTCGCCATGCCGGCCGCCGCCCAGATCCCCCCCTCCATGCTGGGGATCGGCAACAAGCCCAAGGCCGAGGCGGCGGCGCCGGCCCAGCCCGCCGCCCTGCCCTCGGCCGAGGAGGTCGAGCAGCTTGCCAAGACGCTGGAGGACCCGGCCCGCCGCGCGGACCTGATCCGCCAGTTGCGCCTGCTGTCGCAGGCCGGCCGGCCGGGTGCTGCCGCCCCCGACGCCCCGGCACCGGCGCCGGCCGCGATCGACCCCGGGTCGCCGGGCGAGGTGGTGCTGGGCCAGGTGGCGGCCGCGGCCGATGCGGTCGTCCGCGCGATCGTCGATGCCGGCAGCCTGATGGCGAACCTGCCGGCGCTGGCCGACTGGCTGGTCGACCAGTTCGACGACGCCGAGAGCCGCACCCGCTGGATCGGCATCTTCTCCGAGCTGGCCGTCGTCTTCGGCGCGGCCATCCTGGTCGAGCTGATCGCCTGGGGCGCGCTGCGCCGGCCGCGCCAGGCACTGGCCGCCCGCACGGTGCGCGGCGGCCGCCTGCGCCGCGTGCCCTACGCCTTTCTGCGGCTGGTCATCGAGCTGGCCCCGGTGGCGGCCTTCGCCGGCATCGCCTATGGCACGCTGGCCCTGCTGCCGCCGGACTTCGCCGCCCGCTTCATCAGCCTGACGGTCGTGCGCGCCGTGGTGCTGGCCGGCCTGGTGGTGGCGATCGCGCGCGCCGTCCTGATGCCCGATGCGCCCGGACTGCGCATCCTGCCGCTGGGCGAGGAGTCGGCCCATTATGTGATGATCTGGATCCGGCGCTTCGTGGCGCTCGGCATCTACGGCTTCGCCATCCTCGACATCACCTTCCTGATCGGCCTGCCCGTTTCCATCTACCAACTCTTCGAGCGCGTGCTGGGGCTGGTGCTGGCGGGGCTGGCCGTGGTCTTCGTGCTGCAGAACCGTATCGCCGTCGCCGACTGGCTGCGCGAGGAGCCGAAAAGCCACCTTGGCCAGCCACGCGTGGCCTCGGCCCTCTGCGGCTGGCTGGCAGAGACCTGGCACCTCATGGCGATCATCTATGTGGTGCTGCTGGCGATCGTCTGGCTGTTCCAGATCCCGAGCGGCTTCACCTTCGTGCTGCGCGCATCGGCCCTGTCGATCCTGATCATCGCGCTGGCGGCGCTGGCCCAGGCGGGCGCGCGCCGGTTGATCCGCCGGGTCTTCGCCGTGTCGCCGAGGCTGGCGCGCGACTTCCCCAACATCGAGGCGCGCGCCAACCGCTACATGGCGATCGTCGGCATCGTCGCCTCCACCGCGATCACGGCGATGGCGGTCGTCCTGCTGCTGCAAGCCTGGGGGCTGCGGTCGCTCGACTGGCTGTCCTCGTCCTTCGGCCAGCGGCTGACGGGCGGGCTGGTGTCGATCGTCGTGGTCGGCCTGCTGGCGCTCTTCGTCTGGGAGGTGGTCGACCGCGTCATCGACCGCACCCTGCAGCGCCTGTCGCGCCAGGCGCCGACGGCCGGCAGTGCGGTGCGCCTGCGCACCTTCCTGCCGCTGATCCGCAACGTCGCCATGGTGGTGCTGGCCACCATCTTCATCCTGGTCGCGCTGTCCGAGATCGGCGTCAACATCGCGCCCCTGCTGGCCGGCGCCAGCATCATCGGCATCGCGGTCGCCTTCGGCGCCAACGCGCTCGTGAAGGACGTCATCACCGGCCTCTTCATCCTGATCGAGGGCACCATCAACATCGGCGACGTGGTGGAGGTGGACGGCCGGGCCGGCGCCGTCGAGGGCCTCAGCATCCGCACCATGCGCCTGCGCGACGCCGCGGGGGCGGTCCATACGGTCCCGTTCTCGAACGTCACCTCGGTCAAGAACATGACGCGGGACTTCAGCTTCGTGGTGATCGAGGCCAACGTCAGCTACGATACGGACCTGGACATGGCGATGAAGGTGCTGGCGGACGTGGAAGAAGGCATGCGTGCCGACCCCGCTTTCGCCGGCATGATCTCGGCGCCGCTTGCGATGGACGGCGTCGACCGCTTCGCCGACAGCGCCATCATCATCCGCGCCCGCATCCGCACGCCACCCGGCAAGCAGTGGCCCGTCTCCCGGGAGTTCAATCGCCGCATGAAGCAGGCATTCGACCGCGCCGGCATTGAGATTCCCTTCCCCCACCAAGTCGTGGTGGGCGAGGGCATTCGTGTGGCCGAGGCGACAACGCAACCCCCGGCCGTCATGCCGCCGCCCCAGGTGTCGCCGCCTGCACAGGTGTCGCCGCCTGCACAGGTATCGCCGCCAGCATCGGCCGGCGCATGACCGCCACCCCCGACATCGCGGCCTGGCGCCCCTATGCCGGGCGCAACCCGCGCGGGTTGTGGTCGCTCTACCGCAAGGAGGTGATGCGCTTCGTCAAGGTCGCCACCCAGACGGTGATGGCGCCCCTGGTGACGACGCTGCTGTTCCTGGCCGTGTTCGCCCTGGCGCTGGGCGGGGCCGACCGCATGGTGGGCGGCGTGCCCTATGTCCAGTTCCTGGCGCCGGGGCTGGTGATGATGGCGATCGTCCAGAACGGCTTCGCCAACACCTCGTCCTCGATCGTCATCGCCAAGGTGCAGGGCAACGTCGTCGACATGCTGATGCCGCCCTTGTCGCCGGCCGTGCTGACGGCGGGGTTCGCGCTGGCCGGCATGACGCGCGGGCTGGCGGTGGGCCTGGCCGTCGGCCTGGCGATGGCGATCTTCGTCGGCCTGCCGGTGGCCGACCCGTTCGCCATCGTCTTCCATGCCGCGGCAGGCGCGCTGATGCTGGCCCTGATCGGCATCGTGGCCGGCCTGTGGTCCGAGAAGTTCGACCATATCTCGGCCGTGACCAATTTCGTGGTGACGCCGCTGGCCTTCCTGTCCGGCACCTTCTACTCGGTCGAGCGGCTGCCGGCGGAATGGGCCTTCATCGCCCATCTCAACCCTTTCTTCTACATGATCGACGGTTTCCGGGCGGGCTTCATCGGCCATGCCGACGGCAACCGGCTGGTCGGGTTCGCGGTCCTGATCACGGCCGACCTCGGGCTCTGGATTCTCTGCCATCGCCTGTTCCGGATCGGCTACAAGCTGAAGCCCTGAACGCTGCAGCCTGCCCATCCGGAGTAGTCCATGACGCCACGCCGCCGGCCCGCCATCGCCGCCCTTCTGCTGGCCCTGCTGCTGCCGGCGGTGCCGGAAGCCGCCGAGCGGGCGGTCGTCACCTCGGCCCACCCGATCGCCTCGGCCGCGGGCAAGGCGATCCTGGACCAGGGCGGCAACGCGATCGACGCGGCGGTCGCCGTCCAGATGGCGCTGTCGGTGGTGGAGCCGCACGCGTCGGGCATCGGCGGCGGCGCCTTCCTGCTGCTGTGGGACCCCGCCCGCCCGGCGGTCGTGCGCGCCTTCGACGGCCTCGCCTCCCAGCCGGCGCGCGCCGCCATCAGCATATCCTACGAGGCCGACGGGTCCCGCCTGCCCTACGAACGGGTCGAGAATTCGGGCCGGTCGGTCGGCGTGCCCGGTGCCGTCGCGATGCTGGCCGAGCTGCACGCCAAGGAGGGCCGCCTGCCCTGGTCCGCCCTGTTCGCGCCCGCGATCCGGGCGGCCGAGGACGGCTTTCCCATGCCGCCCTACCTGCACCATGCGCTGGTGGTGGTGGGGGCCAAGCTGAAGGACCCGGCCCTGCGGGCGGAATGGATGGACGCCGACGGCCGGCCGCGCCCGCTGGGTACCATCGTGCGCAACCAGGCCCAGGCGGCAAGCCTGCGGCTGATCGCCGAAAAGGGCGCCGACGCGTTGCGACAGGGCGAGTTGGCCCGCGCCATCATCGCCGCCGTCACCAGCGACGAGGCCGCCCCGGGCTGGATGACGGAGGCCGACCTGGCCGCCTATCGCCCGCGCGAGCGCGATGCCTTGTGCGCCCCGGCGCTGGGCCATCGCATCTGCTCCATGCCGCCGCCGTCCTATGGCGGGGTCGTCACCCTGCAGATCCTGGCGATGGCGGGCCAGCACGGCATCGCCAGCCTGCCGCCGGACAGCCCGGCCGCCGCCCACCTCTTCCTGGAGGCCAGCCGCCTGGCCTATGCCGATCGCCTGCTCCATATCGGCGACCCGGATTTCGAGCAGGTGCCGACCGCGGGCCTGGTCGACCCGATCTATCTGCGCCAGCGGGCCAGCCAGATCCGTGCCGACGCCGTCATCCCGAAGGTGACGGCCGGCGACCCGCCGGGACGGCGGGCCGACATCGTGCCGTCGGAGCCGGGCAGCGAGCCGACCACGAGCCACCTGGCTATCGTCGATCGCGATGGCCGCATCGTGTCGATGACCACCACCATCAATCTCTATTTCGGCTCGAAGATCGCCGCCGGCGGCTTCTTCCTGAACAACGCCCTGACCAACTTCTCGGCCCAGATGCGCGACGGGCAGCTCGCGGTCAACCGCATGATGCCGGGCAAGCGTCCCTACACCTCGATGGCGCCGACGATCGCCTTCGACGCCGCGGGAAAGCCCGTGCTGGCCGTGGGTGCCGCCGGCGGCGTGCGCATCCCCAGCTACGTCGCCCAGGCCGAGCTGGGCGTGCTGGCCTGGGGCATGGACATCGGCGCTGCCATGGCCCAGCCGCACTGGCACAATGCCAACAGCCAGAGCGAGGTCGAGAGCGAGACCCCGGCGGTCGCCTTGCAGGATGCCCTGCGGGCGCTGGGCCACCAGCCGAAGGTGCAGGCGATGCAGAGCGGCCTGGCCGGCATCGCCCGCACACCCGCGGGCTGGGTGGGCGCGGCCGATGCCCGGCGCGACGGCGCCGCCGTCGGCGACTGACGGCGGCGCGGGCGCCCGCCGTAGCCTATCCGCCAGGGGGGGTGCCAAAGTGGCGAACACGCCGACCAAGGGCGATTGCAGGTTGTGTGCCCACGGGTAAGCCGGCGTATGCTCGCCATCCATAGGAGGGCCGCTGCTGCTTGGGTGGCGCCAAGTCTGAGCCATTGAGGGGGCCGTATTGCTGGTCGGGGAAATCCGCAGTCAGATCGACAGCATCTGGAATGACTTCTGGTCGGGCGGCGTTTCGAACCCGCTGAGCGTGATCGAGCAGATCACCTACCTGCTGTTCATCAAGCGCCTGGACGAGTTGCAATCCGTCGAGGAGCACAAGGCCAACACCCTGAGGGCGCCACTGGAGCGGCGGATATTCCCCGAGGGCGCTGATCCACGCGGCGAGCCCTACGAAAACCTGCGCTGGTCACGGTTCCGGGACAAGGAGCCGCGCGAGATGTTCCGGATCGTCGAGGAGCACGTCTTCCCCTTCATCCGTGAGCGGGTCGCCGCCGAGGGCTCGCTGGCCAGGAGCATGCGCGACGCGCGCTTCCAGATCCCGACGCCGGCCCTCCTGGCCAAGGCGGTCGACAAGCTCGACCATGTGCGCATGGGCGACCGCGACACCAAGGGCGATGTCTACGAGTACATGCTGGGCAAGATCGCCAGCGCCGGCCAGAATGGACAGTTCCGCACGCCCCGCCACATCATCGCGCTGATGACGGCGCTGATGGCGCCGACGCCCAAGGACGTGATCTGCGACCCGGCGGCGGGAACCTGCGGCTTCCTGGTGGCGGCCAGCGAATACCTGCGCGAGCACCACGCCGGGCTATTCCGCGACGACGCCCAGCGCCGGCACTTCCACGAGCAGGCATTTCACGGCTTCGACTTCGACCCGACCATGCTGCGCATCGGGGCGATGAACATGATCCTGCACGGGGTGGAGAACCCCGTGATCGAGTATCGCGACAGCCTGTCGGAGGACATCGCCGGCGAGAAGGAGCGCTACAGCCTCATCCTCGCCAACCCGCCGTTCGCGGGCTCGCTGGACTACGAGCAGACCGCCCGCGACCTGCAGCAGGTGGTGAAGACCAAGAAGACCGAGCTGCTGTTCCTGGCCCTCTTCCTGCGCCTGCTGCGCACCGGCGGCCGGGCGGCGGTGATCGTGCCCGACGGGGTGCTGTTCGGCTCGTCCAAGGCGCACAAGGAGCTGCGCCGCATGCTGGTCGAGGATCACAAGCTGGACGCGGTGATCTCGCTGCCGTCCGGTGTGTTCCGGCCCTATGCGGGTGTGTCGACGGCGATCCTCTGCTTCACAAAGACGGGCGTCGGCGGAACGGACCACGTCTGGTTCTATGACATGAAGGCAGACGGCCTGTCGCTGGACGACAAGCGGCAGGAGCTGCTGCCGGCGGAGAAGCTGGGCCCGACGCCGGATGCCGACCTGACGGAGGCCGAGCACGAGAAGAACAACTTGCCCGACATCCTCAAGCGTTGGATGGAGCGGGATGGCGCCGAACGCGAGCGGCCACGAACGGCGCAGAGCTTTTGTGTACCTAAGAAAGATATCGTGCACGATGGTGCCTACGATCTTTCTATAAATCGCTACCGACAAACATTGCGTGTTGTGGTCGGCGACATTGGCCCAGCAGAAATAGTTGAGACTCTGAAATCTCTGAGAGATGAGATCGCAGAAGAATTCAAAAATATTGAACGCACCGCAACGGTTGCACCTTCCCGCAGAGGCTGGAGGAGACTGCGCTTGGATGAGGTAACGGAATGTTTAGACCGACTCCGAAAGCCAGTTAAGGAAAGCGATCGGATACCCGGCACCGTCCCCTACTATGGCGCCAATGGTCAACAAGGCTGGATAGATAGGCCGATATTTAATGAAGATCTTGTTCTTGTAGCAGAAGATGGTGGTTTTTTTGATCAACCATGGCGCGGCGTGTCATACAAAATATCCGGACCTTCGTGGGTTAATAATCACGCACACATACTCCGCCCGATAAGATCAATAATAGATGTTAATTATCTTCACCATGCTTTGCGTAATTTTGATTTCACGAAATATATATCAGGGACAACAAGATCAAAATTAACTCAAGCACAATTAAATTCCACTATCATACTTGTTCCGCCAATTGAAGAACAAGTTATAATTGCGAATGAGTTCGATAGAATTGATGCCCTAAAAATGAAGCTTAAATCTTCGCTTCTTGTTGCAAACACATTAGATGCAGCAATTCAACGACAATTCTTCGACTATAACGATGATTTAGCGTCACCAAAAACATAGAGTAATTGCCAATGCCGCAGTTCTCCTTCCTCGCCGCCGAGTTTTCCGAGATTCACCGCCTTGCGGCGCTGGCGGAGGGGATGGCGCGGACGGATGCACGGGGGGCGTGCTTCTATGCGCGGCTGGCGCTGGAGACAATGGTCGGCTGGCTCTACAGGCATGAGCGCAGCCTGCGGCCGCCGTATGAGAAGACTTTGTCGGCGCTGATCCACGAGGCAACGTTCCGCAACCTGGTGGGTCCGGCGCTGCTCGCCAAGGCCAAGGTGGTCAAGGACCTGGGCAACAGGGCCGTTCACGAGGGTGGTCGCCCCGTGCCGCCCAGCGACGGGATCGCCGCGGTGCGGGAGTTGTTCCACCTGACCTATTGGCTGGCGCGCACCTATGCGCGCGGGGCGAAGCCGGCGGGCGCGATCGAATTCGTGGCCGACGCGCTGCCGGTCAACAAGGCGGTGGCGGTCGCCCGGCTCGACCAGTTGAATGCCGCGGCCCAGCGCTTCGTCGAGGCGGAGAAGGCGCGCGAGGCGGCGGAGGCGCGGCAACGCGCCAGCGAGGAGGACCGCGCCCGGCTGGAGGCCGAGATCGCGCGGCTGCAGGCCGAAGTGGCCGCCGCCAAGGCCGCCAACACGCAGGCGCCGGATACGCACGACTATGGCGAGGCGGCGACCCGCGACCTGTTCATCGACCTGTTGCTGCGCGAGGCCGGCTGGAGCTTCACCCGGCCCGGCCACGACACCGAGTATCGCGTCACCGGCATGCCCAACCAGCCGGGCGAGGGCTTCGTCGACTATGTGCTGTGGGGCGACGACGGCCGGCCGCTGGCCATCGTCGAGGCCAAGCGCACCCGCAAGGACGGGCGCGCCGGCCAGCAGCAGGCCAAGCTCTATGCCGACTGCCTGGAGGCGATGACCGGGCAGCGGCCGGTGATCTTCTGCTCCAACGGCTACGAGCACTGGATCTGGGACGACGGGCGCTACCCGCCCCGGCCAATCCAGGGTTTCCTGACCAAGGACGAGTTGGAGTTGGCGATCCGCCGGCGCACGACCATGCAGCCGCTGGGTTCGGCCACGATCGACGGGACGATCGTCGAGCGCTACTACCAGACCCGTGCCATCCGCCGCGTGGCAGAGGCCTTCGAGAAGGACAAGGCCCGTCGCGCGCTGCTGGTCATGGCCACCGGCTCGGGCAAGACGCGCGCGGTGATCGCGCTCTGCGACCTCCTGATGCGGGCGAACTGGGCACGTCGCATCCTGTTCCTGGCCGATCGCCAGGCGCTGGTGAACCAGGCCGTGGGTGCCTTCAGGAAATTCCTGCCGGACACATCGCCAGTCAACCTGCTGATGGACAGGCGGGCGACCGGCC
The DNA here is from genome assembly GCF_006738645.1 of Stella humosa. GTDB lineage: Bacteria > Pseudomonadota > Alphaproteobacteria > ATCC43930 > Allostellaceae > Allostella > Allostella humosa. The sequence continues at coordinate 4,790,872 of NZ_AP019700.1, forward strand.
GGGTCTATGTCTCGACCTATCCGACGATGATGAACCTGATCGACAAGGCCGAGGGCGAGACCCGGCGCTTCGGCCCCGGCCACTTCGACCTGATCGTCATCGACGAGGCGCATCGCTCGATCTATCGCAAGTACGGCGCGATCTTCGACTATTTCGACAGCCTGCTGGTGGGCCTGACCGCCACGCCCAAGGACGAGGTGGATCGCGACACCTATCGCCTGTTCGACCTGCAGCGGGGCGTGCCGACCGACGCCTATGGCCTGGAGGAGGCGGTCAATGACGGCTTCCTGGTGCCGCCGCTCGCTGTCTCGGTGCCGTTGAAGTTCCAGCGCGGCGGCATCCGCTATGACGACCTCTCCGAGGACGAGAAGGAGCAGTGGGACGCCGTCGAATGGGACGACGACGGCAACGTGCCGGCCGCGATAGAGCCCACCGCCTTGAATACCTGGCTGTTCAACGCCGACACGGTGGACAAGGTGCTGGAGCACCTGATGACCCACGGCCAGCGGGTGGCCGACGGCGACCGGCTTGGCAAGACCATCATATTCGCGAAGAACCAGGACCACGCCCGCTTCATCGTCGCGCGGTTCGACAAGGCCTATCCGCACCACGCAGGCGCCTTCGCCAGGGTGATCATCTCGGCCGATTCCTATGCCCAGAGCCTGATCGACGACTTCAGCCAGCCAGCGAAGGCACCGCACATCGCCGTGTCGGTCGACATGCTGGACACCGGCATCGACGTGCCCGAGGTGGTGAACCTGGTGTTCTTCAAGGTCGTGCGTTCGAAGACGAAGTTCTGGCAGATGCTGGGACGGGGCACGCGGCTTTGCCCCGACCTGTTCGGACCCGGCCGGCACAAGACGCATTTCACGGTGTTCGACTTCTGCCAGAACTTCGAGTTCTTCAACCAGAACCCGGAGGTGACCGACGGCGCGATCGGGGATTCCCTTTCCAAGCGCCTGTTCGCCGCGCGGGTCGAATTGATCTGTGCCCTGGACGCGTTGCACCCGTCGGGCGACTTGCTGTTGATCAAGGCTGTCCCCACCGAGGGCCCTGCTGGCGCAGGCCTGTCCGAGGACAAGGCAGCGTTCGAAAGTGGCGACAACGCCGCGTCGGCTTCTGCCAGGCTGCGCGATGAGGTGGCCAGGATACTGCGCGAAGAGATCGCCGGCATGAGCGTGGACAATTTTCTGGTCCGCGCGCATCGACGCCATGTGGAGAAGTTCGGCGATCCGGCAGCCTGGGTGCGCCTCAGCCTCGACGACCAAGCCGAGCTGGTCAACGAGGTGGCCGGCCTGCCCAGCAGCGTCGCCGACGACGACCTGGCGGCCAAGCAGTTCGACGCCCTCATCCTGCGTACCCAGCTCGCGGTGCTGAGGGCGGAGAGCGCGTTCGGCGGCCTGAGAAAGAAGGTGGTCACGCTGGCCACGCTGCTGGAGGAGATGTCGAACATTCCCGCGGTAGCGCGCGAGCTTGTCCTGATCCAGGAAGTCCAGGGCGACGACTTCTGGCAGGACGTCACAGCGCCGATGCTGGAGACGGTGCGCCGACGCCTGCGCGCGCTGATCAAGCTGATCGAGGTGAAGGGGCGAGAGATCGTCTACACCGACTTCGAGGATGCGATTGGCCCAGGCACCGCGGTCGAATTGCAAGGCGTGGGCGCCGGCACCGACGTGATTCGCTTCCGACTGAAGGCGCGCCACTTCCTGCGAGCGAACGAGGACCACATCGCGGTGCAGAAGCTCCGGCGCAACGAGCCGCTGACCCCTACGGACTTGGCCGAATTGGAACGCATCTTCGTAGAGGCGCAAGTCGCAGCACCGGAAGACCTGGAACGCGTGCAAGCGGACGGCGGCCTGGGGCTGTTCGTCCGGTCCCTGGTGGGGCTGGATCGTGAAGCCGCCAAGGCTGTCTTCGGCGCCTTCACGGCCCAGCGGCGGTTGTCGGCCAATCAGATCGAGTTCCTGAACATGATCATCGATCACCTGACGGAGCGAGGCTCGATGGACCCTCGCCTGCTCTACGAGAGCCCATTCACGGACCTGGACCCGATGGGCCTCGCGGGAATGTTCGGCGACGACGCCGGCGCCGTCGTGGATATCCTCGCCGAAGTCCGCCGCCGGACAGCCGCCTAGGTCGAGCGGCCGCCGCCTTGTGGCACAAGGTGGGGTAGAGAAGATGCAGAGCCGGCTGGCCGGCATCGCCCGCACGCCCGCGGGCTGGGTCGGTGCCGCCGACCCCCGGCGCGACGGCGCCGCCGTCAGCGACTGACGGCGGCGCGGGCGCCCGCTACAGGACGCCCGTCAGGATCGCAATGCCGGCCAGGGTGGCGACGCCACCGGCGGTCCGCACCATCACGCCACCGGCCGTGCCGCGCGCCACCAGCCAGCCGAGGCCGAGCCCGGCCGCGTGCAGGGCCGCCGTCGCCAGCAGGAAGCCGGCGGCATAGCCGAGGCCGCCGGCATTGGCCGGCATCTCCGCCCCGTGGGCGTAGCCGTGGAAGATGGCGAAGAAACCGACCAGGCCCATGGCAACCGCCATCGGCGCGCGCACGCCGAACGCCACGGCAGCGCCGAGTACGACGATCGAGAGCGCGATGCCGGCCTCGACCAGCGGCAGCGTGAAGCCTGCCATGCCGGCCAAGCCACCCACCGCCATCACGCCGACGAAGCTGGCCGGCAGCAGCAGGCGAGCTCGCCCGCCCATCTGGAAGGCCAGGACGCCGACCAGCACCATCGCCAGGACATGGTCGAGCCCGCCGGCGGGATGGGCCATGCCGTGCGCGAAGCCGCTGGCATGGTCGACGCCGGTATGGGCCATGGCGACGGCGGGCAGCAGCCCGGCGACTGCTGCGGCAAGCGCGGCGGAAACGATCCTCATATCTCTACCCCCGGGGGTTGGTTCGCGAGCCCGGCTGCTGGCCGGGCATCTGCCGCCGATTGAATCCCTCGGCGCGGACGACGGCAAGCCTTCAGCCGGCGATCGCGCTGCAATGCGCTGCGGCCACGCGCCACAGGCCGCCGTCGCGGCACCACAGCCGGCTGTAGCGGAAGCCCCCGCCGAAGGGCGTGTCGTCCCAGCTTCCGGCCAGGTCGGCCCGCACCACGACCAGCACGGCATCGGCGGCCGGGCGCACCAGCACCTCGGAGAGTTCCAGGCGCGACAGGCGCAGCAGGCCGGACTGGTGCGCCTCCAGGTCCATCGCCTTGGTCAGGACGCGGCCGCCCTGGTCCACGAACACGAGGTCGTCCATCAGCAGGCCGTCCAGCGCCGCCACGTCGCCGGCCAGCATGGCCGCCCGCAGCCGCCGTTCCGCATCCTCGATCGCCGTCATGCCGCCTCGCCGCGTATCAGGGCCGCCCCGCGCTCGCCGATCATCAGCGAGGCCGCATTGGTGTTGGCCGAGGTCACCGTCGGCATGACCGAGGCGTCGACCACGCGCAGCCCGTCGACGCCATGGACGCGCAAGGCGGGGTCGACCACCGCGCCCGGGTCGGTGCCCATGCGGCAGGTGCCGACGCAATGGAAGACGGTGCCGCCGGCCGTCCGCACGAACTCGAAGATCTCGTCGTCCGTCTGCGCCGCCGGCCCCGGCAGCACCTCGTCGTCCCACAGGTCGCGGAAGGCGGGCTGGGCGTGGATCTCGCGCAGCATGCGCACGCCGGCCACGATGACGCGGCGGTCATGCGGGTCGGAGAAATATTCGGGCGCGATGCGCGGCTGCTCGCGCGGGTCGGTGGAGCGGATGGCGACCGTGCCGCGCGAGCGCGGGTGGCACTGCCAGACCGACGAGGTGAAGCCCGAATAGCGGTGCAGCGGCGTGCCCGGCCGGTCGACCGACAGCGGCATGACGTTGAACTGCACGTCGGGCCGGCCGCCCTCGGCCCACCGCGTGCAGGCAGCACCGCCGACCTGCCCCGCCCCCACGGTCAGCGGGCCGGCATTGCGGAAGAGCCAGTCGAACCCCATCCGGGCCAGTTGCACCGGGCTGCGCACGGCGTCGTTCAGCGAGATCGGCTGGCGCAGGCGGACGATCGTGCGCGCCTGGTAGTGGTCCTGCAGGTTGGCGCCGACGCCGGGCAGGTCGGCCAGCACCGGGATGCCATGCCCGCGCAGCAAGTCGGCCGGGCCGATGCCGGATAGCTGGAGAAGCTGGGGGGACTGCAGGGCGCCCGCCGACAGGATCACCTCGCCCTCGGCCCGGGCCGACCGGACCGTGCCGCCGTCCAGCCATTCGACGCCGACCGCGCGGCCACCCTCGACCAGCACGCGCCGGGCGAGCGCGCCGGTGACGATCGTCAGGTTGGCCCGGTCGCGGACAGGAGCCAGGAAGGCGGCCGACGCGCTGGCCCGCCAGCCGTCGCGCACGCTGAGCTGGTAGCGGCCGACCCCGTGGGTGGTCTCGCCGTTGAAATCCGGGTTGAAGGGCAGCCCCTGCTGCTGGGCCGCCGCCAGCCAGGCGTCGCAGGCCGGGTTGTGGTTGCGCAGGGGCGAGACGGTCATCTCGCCATGGCCGCCGCGATACTGGTCGGGCGGTCCCTGCCAGCGCTCCAGCCGGCGGAAATGCGGCAACACGTCGCGATAGGACCAGCCGGTGGCGCCAGCGGCCGCCCAGTCGTCGAAATCCGCGTGCTGGCCGCGAATGAAGATCAGCCCGTTGATCGAGCTGGAGCCCCCCAGGATGCGGCCGCGCGGCCAGACGATGGCGCGCCCGCCCGAGCCCTCGGACGGCTCGGTCGCGAACAGGCGCGAGAAGCGCTCGTCATAGATCGTGCGGAAATAGCCGACCGGCAGGCGCAGCCAGAAATTGCGGTCGGCCCCGCCCGCCTCCAGCAGCAGCACGCGGCAGGCGGGGTCGGCCGACAGCCGGTTGGCGAGCACCGAGCCCGCCGAACCGCCGCCGACCACGACATAGTCGAAGACCGGAAGGGCCAAGCGTCAGCCCTGGACGGTGTCGAGGAAGAGCTTGGGGTCGAAATATTGCGCGGCCGGCACCGGATTGGCGATCTTGGCCGCCTCCACATAGAAATCCGTCACCTGCTGCAGCCACTTCGTCACCGAGCCGTCCGCATAGAGCTTCCGCCACTCCGCCGTCGGGAACACCTTCTGGGCGGCGAACTGCTCCTTGATGTCGGCGATCGGCACCTGGGGATAGTGGTTCTTCTGCAGCACCTCGAGCGCCTCGTCCGTGCGGCCGACCAGCATGTCGTTGCCGGCCGCCCAGGCGCGCACGACCCGGGCCAGCACTTCGCGGTTCTTGGCATGGTAGTCGTTGGCCGCCGCCCAGCCCGAGACGATGGCGGCCTTGGGGTAGTAGGCCGAGGCATCGACCAGCTTCTTGGCGCCCGGCACCTTGTCGCGCACGGTCACGTTGAAGGGGACCCACAAGGCGACGGCCGGCACGGCGCCGGCGATGAAGGACGTCACCGCCTCGGCCATGCGCTGGTTCAGGATCTCGACGTCGCCCGGGCCGATGCCGTTGGCACGCAGGGCGGTGTCGAGGAAGACGTGGGCCGTCGTGCCCGTGGTGGTCGCGATGCGCTTGCCCTTCAAGTCGGCGAAGCTGCGGATGCCCTGGTCCTCGCGCACCCAGAGCTGGGCGGTGGCGAACTCCACGCAGTTGGCCAGGAACATGCGGCCCTGGCCGCGCGCCGGGAAGTTCGAGATGACGGCGCCGGTCGACAGCATGTCGAGGCTGCCGCCAACCATCGCCTGGAACAGCTCCAGCCCGGTGGTGAAGGGTTTGAACTCGGGCTCCAGCCCGTTCCGGCCCCAGGCATCGAGATGCTGGGCCAGCCACATCTGGCCGTCGACCGCCAGCGTGTGCAGGTAGCCGATGCGGATCCTGGTCTTCGCCTGGGCGAGTGCCGGCATGGTCAGCGCGGGCATGCCGAGCGCTGCCAGCCCGGCCGTGGCGGCGGTGCCGGCGAGCAGCCGGCGGCGGGTGGTCTGCATGGTCTGGTCCTCCCTTGCTTGTTGTTTCACTCGGCGACAGCCTGGCCCAGGCGGGCCTGGGCCGCATACTCCGCCATCACCAGGTCGCGCAGGTGCGAGCGGAGGCGGCCGAATTCCGGCTGCTCGTGCAAGGCCTCGGTGCGGGGATAGGCAAACGGCACCTCGACGATCTCGCGGATGCGGGTGGGCCTGGCCGTCATCACGACGATGCGCGAGGAGAGGTAGAGCGCCTCCTCGACCGAATGGGTGATCATCATCACCGTTTTGCCCTCGGCCCGCAGCACGTCCAGCAGCAGGTTCTGCATGGCGCTGCGGGTCTGCGCGTCGAGCGCGCCGAAGGGCTCGTCCATCAACAGGAACTGCGGCTCGACGGCGTAGGCGCGGGCCAGCGCCAGGCGCTGGCGCATGCCGCCCGACAGGGTGCGCGGCCAGGCGTCGGCGAAATCCTCCAGCCCCATCAGGCGCATGTAGCGCCGCGCGATCTCGGCCCGCTCGGCTGGCGGGCGGCGGTTGGCCCGCAGCTTCAGCCCGAACTCGATGTTCTGGCGCACCGTCAGCCAGGGGAAGACGCCATATTCCTGGAAGATCACGCCGCGATCGGGCCCCGGGCCGGCGATCGGCTTGCCATCCAGCAGCACGCGGCCGGCGGTCGGCTGCATGAAGCCCGCCACCATGTTCAGCATCGTCGTCTTGCCGCAGCCGGACGGGCCGATGACCGAGACGAACTCGCCGTCATGGATGGTGTAGCTGACGTCGTCGACGACGCGCAGCCCACCGAAGCTGACGGAGACGTTCTCGAACGCGATGCGAACGGGGGTGGCGGTCATGCCATGCGCTCCTGCCAGACCAGCAGGCGACGGGCGACCCGCCGCAGCACGAGGTCCATCGCCAGCGCGATGAAGCCGATCGAGATGATGCCGACATAGATGATGTCGAGCTGGAAGAACGACGCCGCGTCCTGGATCAGGGCGCCCAGGCCGCGCTGGGCCGCGATCAGCTCCGATGCCACCAGGGTCGCCCAGGCGACGCCGAGCGCCACCCGCAGCGCCGTCAGCATGTGCGGCACCGTCATCGGCACCACTACCTTCAGGAAGATCTCGCGGTCGTTGGCGCCGAGCGTGCGGGCGACGCGCAGATAGATCGGGCTGATCTGGGCGATGCCCTCATACATGACGATGACGCCCGCGAAGAACGCCGCGTAGAAGAGGATCACCGTCTTGGCCAGTTCGTCGACGCCGAAATGGACGATGACCAGCGGGATCAGCGCGATCGGCGGCAGGGCGCGGAAGAAGTTCACGAGCGGGTCGACGAAGACCCTGACCGGGCGATACCAGCCGAGCACGAAGCCCGCCGGCACCGCCAGCGCGATGCCGAGCGCCACCCCGGTCAGCACCCGGCGGGTCGACATCAGCACGTCCATCGGCAGGCGGCCCGACGACAGCTCGGCGAAGCGGGCGGCGACCGCGTGCGGCGGCGGCACCAGGGCCGGATTGATCAGCCCGCTGTAGTGGACCGCATACCAGAGGCCGACGATCGCCAGCCAAGGCGACAGGATCAACGCCGTGCGTCGCAAGTGGCCCCCGATCATCCTATAGTTGGAACGTTCTCTCCCTGCCCGAAACGTACGCAAGTTGGGATGTTTGGCACAAGCACGTAAATCACCGGCCCATCCGCTGTTCGGCGCCAGCCGGGTCCCGCTCTACCTGCAGCTGGCCGAGGTGCTGCGCCGTCATGTCGGCCGGGGCCGCTGGCCGGCGGGCGCGACGCTGCCGTCGATCGAGGCGCTGATGGCGGAATTCCAGGTGGCGCGCGTCACCGTGCGACAGGCCGTGGCCTTGCTGGCACGGGAAGGCCTGCTGTCGCCCCAGCGCGGCCGGGGCACCTTCGTCACCCGGGCCGAGGAGGCGCGCCACCGGCTGAAGGTCGAGACGACGCTGGCTGACCTGGTGGAGATGTACCGGGGCGACGTCCCGGAACTGCTGACCATCGCCGAATCGGACACCGCCCCCACGCTGACCGAGCGCGACGGCATGGCGGCGCCGGCCTATTTCCAGATGCGGCGGGTCCACTCCCGCCATGGCGAGCGCTATTGCGTCATCACCATCCATATCGATCTGCGCATCTTCCGCCTGGCGCCCGAGCGCTTCCGGCACGAGGTCATCCTGCCGGTGCTGGTGGCGATCCCGGGCCTGGAGATCGCGCGCGCCCGCCAGACGCTGGAGATATCCCGGGCCGACCCCGAGGTGGCCGGCCTGCTCGGCATCCCCGTCAACGAGCCGATCGCCGAGGTGCGCCGGGTACTATGCGACCCCGCCGGCACGGTCATCTACCTGGCCGAGGTCACCTATCGCGGCGACTATGTCCATCTCGACATGGATCTGCGGCCCTGAACGCGGGGCCGCGGACCTGCTAGGATGGCGGCCATGCGTGCCTGGGACATCCCCTCCCCTTGCGTCGGCATCTGCCGGCTCGATGCCGATTCGGGCCTTTGCCAGGGCTGCCATCGCACCATTGCCGAGATTTCCGCCTGGCCGCGGCTGGACGCGCCCGCCCGCCTGGCCCTGCTGGACGAGATCGCCCGCCGCCAGCGTGCCGAAGCCGAACGCCAACCGGCCGGCGGGGCGTGCTAGACTCGCCAGAATCAAGCCATCCATTTCCTGCCCCGAGGCCGCCATGCGACGCCAGTTCCCCCTTGCCGCCCGCCTGATCCCCCTGGCCGCGACCCTGCTGGCCCTGTCGGCCTGCGCCAGCCAGAGCTGGGTCAAGCCGGGGGTCGAAGACGCGCAGATGCGCGCCGACCACCGCGAATGCGTGCGCCTGGCCCAGCCCGCCGTCGAGCGCGATGCCCGCATCGAGAGCGACATCATGTCGACCCGCGGCGACGACTATCGCCGGTCGGGCCAGATGATGACGCGCAGCAACGTCGCCGAGGCGCGCACCGCCGGGCGCCAGGACGACGAGGTCTATAGCTGCATGCGCGGGCGCGGCTACTCGCAGGGCGAATAGGCGCCGCGGGCGAAGCAGGCGGCCGATGACGGCAGCCACCGTGGGCGTCGGGGCGATCGACCCGACCGACCCGGCCAGCTTCCGCCTGTGGCGGGAGGAAATCCTGCGCTATGGCGACATGGACACCAACGGCCATGTGAACAACGTCGCCATCTCGCAGTTCTGCGAGGGCGGCCGCGTCGCCTTCGAGCGCACGGGCGACCTGCAGCGCGACAACCCGGAGTACGGCCTGTCGCTGGCCAAGGTGACGATCGAGTTCCGCGCCGAGGCGTACTTTCCCGGCATGGTGCGTATCGGCACGCGCGTCATGGGCTTCGGCCGCTCGTCCTGCCGGCTGCTCCAGGGGCTGTTCCAGGACGGGCGCTGCATCGCCACCAGCGAGGCGGTGTCAGTCTGCTTCGACATCCGGGCGCGCAAGGCGGCCCCCTATCCCGAGGCCTTCAAGGCCCGGATCCTGAAGATCGCCGGCGGCTGACAGCGATGGAAGCGCCCGGCGTGCCGATCCCCCGCTCCGCCTTCCTGCGGCTGGCCGCGGCGGCAGCCCTGGGCGCGGGAACCGCGGGGGCGGCCGAGCCGGCGACGATGGCGACGCGGCCGATCCCGTCGACCGGCCAGCCCTTGCCGGTGATCGGCTGTGGCACCTGGCGCACCTTCGACGTGGCGGCGGAGCCGGCGGCGCTCGCCCCGCTGGCCGAGGTGCTGGCGGTGCTGTTCCGCGCCGGCGGTTCGGTGATCGACAGCTCGCCCATGTATGGCCGATCCGAGGCGGTGGTGGGCCAGTTGCTGACGCAGGCGCGAAGCCATGACCGTGCCTTCGTCGCGACCAAAGTGTGGACGCGCGGCCGCGAGGCCGGCATCGCCCAGATGCGCCAGTCGATGGCCCTGCTCCAGCGCCGACGGGTCGAGCTGATGCAGGTCCACAACCTGGTCGACTGGAAGACCCACCTGGCGACGCTGCGGCGCTGGAAGGCCGAGGGCCTGGTCGGCCATGTCGGCATCACCCACTACACCCAGTCGGCCCATGACGAGCTGGAAGCGGTGATGCGGGCCGAGCCGCTGGACTTCGTGCAGATCAACTACGCGCTGGACGACCGCGCGGTCGAACGCCGCATCCTGCCGCTGGCGGCCGACCGCGGCATGGCGGTCCTGGTCAACCAGCCGTTCGGCGGCGGCGGGCTGCTGCGCGGCCTGCGCGACCGGCCGCTGCCCGACTGGGCGGGCGAGATCGGCTGCCGGACATGGGCGCAGATCCTGCTGAAGTTCCTGCTGGGGCACCCGGCCGTGACCTGCGTCATCCCCGGTACCAGCCGGCCGGCGCACATGGCCGACAATGCCGCCGCCGGCAGCGGCCCGGTACCGGACGAGGCGGTGCGGGCGCGGATCGCGGCTGCCTGGCAGGCCGGCTGAGACGAGCGGGCAAGGCCGCACTTGCCGCCGGGCGGCGCATCACTATGCTGCCGCGCCATGCAAGACAATCCGAAGACGCGGCCACGCGTCACCCTGCTGCCCGGCCACGACAAGCGCGCCCGCCACGGCCACCCCTGGATCTATTCCAACGAGATCGCCATGGACGCGGCCGCCAAGGCGCTGCCGCCCGGCACGCTGGTGACGGTGGTGACGGCCGAAGGCACCCAGGTCGCGGCCGCCACGTTCAACCCGCACACCCTGATCGCCGCCCGCGTGCTGACGCGCGAGGCCGGCAGCCACATCCATGACGAGTTCATCCGCCGCCGGGTCCGGCGCGCGCTCGATATCCGCGACCGGCTGTTCCCGCGCCCCTTCTATCGGCTGATTCATGCCGAGGCCGACGGATTACCGGGCCTGGTCGTCGACCGCTATGGCGACGTGCTGGCGGTGCAGTTGAATACCGCCGGCATGGCCATGCTGTGGCCGTCGGTGATGGAAGCCTTGCAGGCGATCATCAACCCGCGTGCCATCGTGCTGCGTGGCGACAGTTCGGCCCGCACCCAGGAAGGCCTGCCGCTCGGTGTCGAGATGGCGCTGGGCGAGCTCGATGGCCCGGTCGAGATCGAGGAAAATGGCGGTCGCTTCTCCATCGACGTGATGGGCGGGCAGAAGACCGGCTGGTTCTTCGACCAGCGGGAGAACCGGGCCTGGGTGTCCCGCCTGGCGCAAGGTTCGCGCGTCCTCGACCTCTACACGTATGGCGGTGGCTTCGCGGTGGCTGCCGCCCTGGCCGGCGCCAGCGAGGTGCTGGCGATCGACCGGTCGGAGCCGGCCCTGGCGAACGCCAGCACGGGCGCCCGGCTGAGCGGCGTCGAGGGCGTATGCACCTTCAAGCGCGGCGAGGTCTTCGCCGAACTGGAAGGCCGCGCCAAGGGCGAGGAATTGTGGGATCTCGTCATCGCCGACCCGCCGGCCTTCGTGAAGTCCCGCAAGGACCTGGCGTCGGGCACCCGCGGCTATCGCAAGTTGGCCAAGCTGTCGGCCCAGGTGACGAAGCCGGGCGGCTATCTCTTCATCGCCTCATGCTCGCACAATGTGGAGCTGTCGGTCTTCGCCGAGCAGGTGGCGCGCGGGGTGGCCGATGCAAACCGCTCGGCGCGCATCCTGCGCACGGGCGGCGCCGGGCCGGACCATCCGGTGCACCCGATGCTGCCGGAAAGCGCCTACCTGAAGAGCCTGACGCTGGCGATCGACTGAGTATCGTCTTGGGAGGGGGATGGACCCGGCCGGAGGGGGGCACCGGCCGGGTCCGTCGCTTGGGGAAGCGAGGTCGAGAGCACCCTTGGGGAGGGGGGATCGTGCTCTCATAGGTACAGACGCTTTACCCCCCGAAAAGGTTCACGCCCCGATTCGATTATTTTTCGGGTAGCTGCGCGAGGCGCGCCTCGACCGCCTGGCGAGCGGGCGTGCCGGCCGGCAACCGCTCCAGCAGGCGCTGCCACAGCCGCCGCGCCTCCGCCGGGTCGCCGGCATCGGCCGCGGCCCGCCCGAGATACCACAGCGCCTGGGGATGGTCGGGCGCCAGCCGAGCCACGGCGCGGATGGACTCGAGGAAGTCCGGCGGCAAGGTGTCGTCGCCACCGGCGACCTCGAGCTGGGCGTTGGCAAGGTCCAGGCGCAATTCCACATCGTCGGGGAATGCCGCAACCGCGGCCGTCATCGCCGCCTCCAGCCGCTGCGGCTGGTCCAGCACGCGCAGCGCCTGGGCAAGCCGCTGCCAGCCGTCGCGATCGGCCGGCTGGGCGCGCAGGCGTTCCTCCAGCCCGTCGACCATGCCGCCGATCGCCTTCATCCGGTCTTCCGGCGACATCCGCAGGATGGCCTCGCCGCCCGCCGGCACCCCGGCCGGGGCGGGCACGGCTGCCGGCGGCACCGGCACGCCGCGCTGGGCGGCAGCCGCGGCGATGCGCTGGCGCAGGATCGGCCGCCAGGGCGCGTCGGCGCCCGAAACCGCCTCCAGCGCCGTCCAGCGCGCGAGCGCGCCGTCGAGGTCGCCCGCCTGCTGGGCCGCCTCGCCCAGGAAGAACATGGCGCGGGGATCGTCGGGCGCGCGCTCGAAGGCCGCCCGCGCGGCCGGCGTCACGATGCCGCCTGCCGCCATGGTCAGGGCCTCGCCATGGGCGGCATGCAGGTCGGGCCGGTCGCCGCCCAGCGCCAGGCGGTGGCGAAAGGCCTCGGCCGCGTCGGTGAAGCGCTGCAACCGCACCAGCGTGCGGCCCAGCCGTTCCCAGCTCTCGACATCGTCCGGCCGCTCCTCGAGCCGGCGCACCAGGGCGTCGACGGCGGCCTGCGCCCCGGCCGCCACCGGGTCGCCGGGCGGCGGCCCGGGCCGGGATGCCAGCGGCTGGGCCGGCAGGCGCGGCTGGCCATGCCAGCCATAGACGGCAAGCGCGCCCAGCGGGATCAGCAGAGCCAGGACGACCGCCAGAATCGAGCGGCCCTCGCCCGCCGCCGGCTCGGCCTCCGCCCGGTCGGCGGCGACCAGGATGCGCCGCTCGATCTCCACGCGGGATGCGGCCGCCTCGGCCGACCCGACCTCGCCCGCCCCCCGCGCGCGCTCGACCTCGGCCAACTGGTCGCGATAGATGGCAAGGTCGTAGGCTAGCCGCCCCTCGCCCGCCACCCCGTCCCGCCGCAGCAGGGGCCGGGCCAGCAGCGCCAAGATGACGGCCGCCAGCAGCCCCGCCAGGATCCAGAAGACGATCATGGCTGGCGCTCCGGCGGACCGGGCTCAGCCAGCAGCGTCGCGACCCTGGCCCGGTCGGCCGTGGAAAGCTCGGCCGGCAGGGCCGGGCGCAGCCGGCGGCGCCGGAACGCCACCAGCGCCACGCCGCCGCCCAGCAGCAGCACCGCGGGCGGGGCCAACCACAAGGCCCAGGTGGCGGGCTTCATCGGCGGCCGCAGCAGCACGAAGTCGCCGTAGCGCGCCACCAGGTAGTCACGCACGCCGGCATCGTCGTCGCCCGCGGTCAGCCGCTCGCGCACCAGGCGGCGCAGGTCGCGGGCCAGCGGCGCGCTGGAATCGTCGATCGACTGGTTCTGGCAGACGAGGCAGCGCAGCTCGCGAGACAGCAGGCGCGCGCGTGCTTCCAGCGCCGGGTCGGGCAGGGCCTCGCCCGGCTCGACCGCGGCGAGCGGGCCCGCCGCCAGCAGCAGCGGCAGCAGCAACGCCAGCAGCAATGCCCGCATCAGCCGCGCCGCAGCCGTTCGATCATCGCCAGGATCGGGTCCAGGTCCTGCGGGCCGAAGGCGCCGACATGGCGGTAGCGGATGCGGCCGGCGCGATCGATCACGAAGGTCTCCGGCACGCCATAGACGCCCCATTCGATGCTGGCGCGGCCATCGGCATCGACGCCGATGCGACGGTAGGGGTTGCCAAGCTGGGCCAGGAAGCGCCGGGCATCATCCGGCTTGTCCTTCTGGTTGATGCCATAGATCGGCACCCCCTTCTCGGCCGCCAGGCGCATGAGGATCGGGTGCTCGGCCCGGCAAGGCACGCACCAGGAGGCGAAGACGTTGACCAGGGCCACCTCCCCGCCCAGGTCGGCCGTCTTCAGGGCCGGCGCCACGTCGGCCAGCGCCGGCAGGTCGAAGGCGGGCGCCGGCTTGTCGATCATGGCCGAGGGCAAGGTCTTGGGATCGAGCCCGAGGCCGGCCAGCAGGTAGGCCGCGATCAGCGCGAACACCAGGGCGGGGACGATGTAGAGCAGTCGGCGCATGGGGGGTTTCCGTTCAGGCGCGGACGGCGGCGGCCGCCGCCCGGCGGGTCGGCGCCCCCACGCGCAGGCGGCGGTCGCTGAGCGACAGCATGCCGCCCAGCGCCATGATGGCGGCACCGATCCACAGCCACGGCACCAGCGGCTCGTGATAGATGCGCATGGTCCAGCCGCCCTGCCCGTCCGGGTCGCCCAGGACGACATAGTGGTCGACCACCCAGCGGGTGTGGATCGCGGCCTCGGTCGTCGGCATCGCCTGCACCGGGTAGAAGCGCTTCTCGGGATGGACGGTGGCGATGACGCGGTCGCCCGAGCGGATGGTGACGGTCGCCCGCTCGGCCCGCCAGTTGGGCCCGGGGGCGGATTCGACCCCTTCCAGCATGTAGGAATAGCTGCCGAGCGTCGTCCGGCCGCCGACCTTCACGACATCGACCAGCTCGCTCTTCCAGGCGGACGCGGCGACGGCGCCGGCCACCAGGATGCCGGTGCCGGCATGGGCCACGACCGCCCCCCAGGTCGCCCGCGGCAGGTGGATAGCGCGCGACAAGCTGTTGCCGGCGGGCACGCGGAAGAGGCGGATGCGCTCGGCCAAGTCGACGAAGGCGCCGACCACCAGCCAGGCCGCCAGCGCCATGCCCAACAGTGCCATCACGGGCTTGGCGGCCATCAGATAGAGCGCCAGCAGCGCGGCCACGACGCCGGCTGCCGCCGCCACGCCGAGCCGGCCCAGCGCGCCCGCCAGGTCGGCGCGCTTCCAGGACAGCAGCGGCCCCACCGCCATCGCCGCCACCAGCGGCACCATCAGCGGCACGAAGGTCGCCTCGAAATAGGGGGCGCCCACCGACACCTTGCCGCCGGTCACCGCCTCCAGCGCCAGCGGATAGAGCGTGCCGACCAGCACGGTGGCCGCGGCCGTCGACAACAGCAGGTTGTTCAGCACCAGCGCGCCCTCGCGGCTGACCGGGGCGAAGATGCCGCCCGGCGCCAGGCTGGGCGCGCGGATGGCATAGAGCAGCAGCGAGCCGCCGATGACGACGACCAGCAGGGCCAGGATGAAGACGCCGCGCGCCGGGTCGACCGCGAAGGCATGGACCGAGGTCAGCACGCCCGAGCGCACCAGGAAGGTGCCGAGCAGGCTGAGCGAGAAGGCGAGGATGGCCAGCAGGATCGTCCAGCCCTTCAGCGCGTCGCGCTTCTCGACCACGATGGCCGAGTGCAGCAGGGCGGTGCCCACCAGCCAGGGCATGAAGGAGGCGTTCTCGACCGGGTCCCAGAACCACCAGCCGCCCCAGCCCAGCTCGTAATAGGCCCACCAACTGCCGAGCGCGATGCCCAGCGTCAGTGCACACCAGGCAGCCAGCGTCCAGGGCCGGACCCAGCGCGCCCAGGCGGCATCGACCCGCCCCTCGATGAGGGCGGCCACCGCGAAGGAGAAGGCGACGGAGAAGCCGACATATCCCAGGTAGAGCATCGGCGGGTGGAAGGCCAGGCCCGGGTCCTGCAGCAGCGGGTTGAGGTCGCGCCCGTCCGGCGGCGCGGGGTCGAGGCGCAGGAACGGGTTGGAGGTGGCCAGGACGAAGAGGAGGAAACCGACGCCGACCAGCCCCTGCACCGACAGCACGCGCGCCTTCAGCCGGGGCGGCAGGTTGGCGCCGAACAGCGCCACCGCGGCACCGAACAGCGCCAGGATCAGCACCCAGAGGAGCATCGAGCCCTCATGGTTGCCCCAGACGCCGGTCACCTTGTAGAGCATCGGCTTGGCCGAATGGCTGTTCTGGGCCACCAGCTCGACCGAGAAGTCCGAGACGACGAAGGCATAGGTCAGGGCGGCGAAGGCCACCGCCACCAGCGCTGCCTGGCCGATCGCGGCCGGGGCCGCCAGCCCCATCAGCCGGCGATCGCCGCGCGCGGCCCCCAGCAAGGGCAGCGTGCCCTGCACCAGAGCGACGAACAGTGCCAGCGCCAGCGCGAAATGGCCCAGTTCGACGATCATGGCCGGGGGTTGGCTCCCGCCTGCGGCGCGAGCGCGGCGCCGGGCTTCAGCCCCTCGCCTTCTTTCCAACGGCCGGATTTCTTCAGGGCGTCGGCGACCTCGCGCGGCATGTAGGTCTCGTCGTGCTTGGCCAGCACCTCGCGCGCCTCGAAGGTGCCGTCGGGGCGCATCCGGCCCTCGGTCACCACGCCCTGCCCCTCGCGGAACAGGTCGGGCAGGATGCCGCGATAGGCGACCGCGATGGCGTGCGCGCCGTCGGTCACGCGGAAGGTGACGCTGCGGCCGTCGGTCGAGCGGGCGACGCTGGCGGTCTCCACCAGCCCGCCCAGGCGGAACGAACGGTCGCCGGGCGCGCCCTTCGCCTGCACGTCGCTGGGGCTGTAGAAGAAGACGAGGCTGTCCTGGAAGGCAGCCAGCATCAGGGCCGTGGCGCCGCCGAGCAGGCCGAGCGCCACGGTCAGGACCAGCAGGCGGCGGCGCTTGCGGGTCACGAGGCGGAGTCCATGCCGGGTTGGATACGGCCGCGCGCGCGCCGGCCGCCGGCGGCATTCAGCCGGGCTAGCATGCGCTCAGCACGGGCGAGGTGCAGCAGGCTGGCCAGCAACACGCCCAGCAGGACCAAGCCGGCCACGCCATAGGCCGCCCAGACGAAGCCGGCATGGCCGTTGGCCGCCAGGAAGACGGTCAGGGATTCCATCATCGCGCGCTCATGCCTCTGCTTCCATCGCGGCCAGGCGCAGCGCGCGGACCCGCCGCGTCATGATCTCGGCCCGCACGCGCAGCATCAGCAGGGCCGCGAAATAGAAGCCGAAGCCGGCCGCCATCAGCAGCAGGGGCGTCAGCATGGAGGAATGGATGGCCGGCCCGTCCATGCGGGCGACGCTGGCCGGCTGGTGCAGCGTGTTCCACCAGTCGACCGACCATTTGATGATCGGCACGTTGACCAGCCCGACGATGGCCAGGATCGAGGCGGCCCGGCCGCCGCGCACCGGATCGTCGAAGGCGCCCAGCAACGCCATGTAGCCGAGATAGAGGAAGAAGAGCACCAGCACCGAGGTCAGCCGCGCGTCCCACACCCACCAGGCGCCCCACATGGGCTTGCCCCAGAGCGAGCCGGTAATGAGGCAGATGAGGGTGAAGGCCGCCCCGATGGGGGCAGCCGCCCGGGCCACGATCTCGCCCAGCGGGTGCTTCCACACGAGTGCGGAGATGCTGCCGCCCGCCACCACGGTATAGACGAGGAGCGCCATCCAGGCCGACGGGACGTGGACGTACATGATCCGCACCGTCTCGCCCTGCTGGTAGTCGGCCGGCGAGGCCACCAGCGCGAACCACAGGCCGGCTGCGATGCACACGATCGCGGCAGCCGCGAACCAGGGCATAGCCACGGTCGCAAAGCGCAGGAAGCGGGCAGGGTTGGCGAAGCGGTGCATCACCATCGTCAGTGCGCAATGGTCTCTCGGTCGTATGTATCACCGGCACCAGGGCCGCACCATGCGGCGGAACCCCTCACCGCCGGCCTGCTACTCCACCGCCGGCCTGCTACTCCACCGCCGGCCTGCTACTCCACCGATTGCCGCAAGGCAGCCGCGGCGGCAAAGGGCGCTGCCGCCAGCGTCGCCAGCAGCAGCGCGCCCAGCACGAGGAGATGGGGCCGCGCCGGCAGCCCGGCAATGGCGGCATCCACGGCGGCCACGCCGAAGATCAGCACCGGCACCGTCAGCGGCAGCACCAGGAGCGCCAGCAGGATGCCGCCGCGCCGGGCGCCCAGCACCAAGGCGGCACCGATGGCGCCCATCAGGACCAGCGTCGGGGTGCCCAGCGCCAGGGCCGCCAGCAGGATCGGCAGCCCCTCCACCGGCAATTGCAGGAAGAGGGCAAGGACGGGGGCCGCCAGGATCAGCGGCAGGCCGCAGAGCAGCCACTGCGCCAGGCACTTGGCCACCACCAGCGCCACCGCCGACAGGGGCGACGCCAGCATCGCCTCCAGGCTACCATCCTCATGGTCGGCCAGGAAGAGGCGGTCCAGCCCCAGCATGACCGACAGAAGTGCGGTGACCCAGATCACGCCGGACGCGATGCGCGCCAACAGGTTCGGTTCCGGCCCGACGCCGAAGGGAAAGAGGCTGGCGGCCAGCACGAAGAAGAGGACGACGGCAGCCGCATCCCCGCCCTGGCGTAGGGCCAGGCGCAGGTCACGCGCCAGGATGGCCGTGAAGGCCCTCACGGCCCGGCCGGCCCGAGCCGCAGGGTCCGCGCGCCCGGCGTGGCGATCGGCACATGGGTGGCGAGCACGGCCAGGCCGCCGTCGCGGCAATGGCGGTCGAGCATCGCCTCGACGATGGCGACCGAGGCCGCGTCGAGCCCGACCGTCGGCTCGTCCAGCAGCCACAGCGGTGCGCGGCCCAGCAGCAGGCGAGTGAGCGCAAGGCGGCGGCGCTGGCCCTGGGACAGGTAGCGGGCGGGCGTATCGGCGACGCCGTCCAGCCCCAGCCGGTCAAGGGCTGCCGCCACGTCCAGGCCACCAGGGCCGGCGAGCGCACCCCAGAAGGCCGCATTCTCGGCCGCGGTCAGCCCCGCCTTGATGCCGTCGCCATGGCCCAGCCAGCGCAGCCGCGCCCGGTGGGCTTCGGGATCGTCGGCAACCGCGGCGTCGTCCCAGCGCATCTGGCCCGCGACCGGCGCCACCAGGCCCGCCATCAGGCGCAGCAGGCTGCTCTTGCCGGCACCGTTGGGGCCGAGCAGGGTCAGCGCCGTGCCGGCCTCCACCCGGAAGTCGAGGTCGCGGAAGACCAGCCGCTCGCCGCGGACGCAGCTCAGCCCGATGCCTGCGAAAACGCTCATCGCGGCGGTTCATAGCATGGAAAAGGAAGAAGGGCGGCTGCCGAGGGGGGCCGGCAGCCGCCCTGGGGCAGCGGGGTCGCAGTGCTGCCAAGGAGGCATCGAGAACCGTCGCCAGGGGCGGTCTGTTCCCTGTCGACGCTATGAATGTGATGCACGAATGCGACAGGTCCAGGGTCAGATTGCGGCAAATCCGAGGCATTTTGCGCCGTATTGGCTGATTGTCGCGCCGTCGATCGCGAAAAGCCGCAGCCCTTCAAAGGCCTGCCGGCCGATCCTGGTGGATCGTCTCAGCCGCCGGGGGACCGGCCGGGCCGAGAACTGCATTTCCTGCCTGAAAAAAAAGAAGGGCGGCCGCCGAGGGGGGATCGGCGACCGCCCGGTGACAGCGTGGGTCGCTGCCAAGGAGGCGTTGAAACCGCCGCTTGGTACGAGCCTTCGTGCCTTGCGACAGGTATCAATCTGATGCCGGAATGCGACACTCGCTTGGTCACATTAAGGCAAAACCGTGATTTATCGTCCCGGCCGCGAGGCTTGGCATGCCACCGGGAAGGTCGCGTTGGCCCGTCTCTTGATGCTATTGGCCGTGGCCATATCCCATGCAGAATCAACCCCTTCCCGGTCGCGTGCGGCCCGCGGCCGCCAGGCGCGCGACGGCCGTCGTCTTTTTCGCCAACGGTGCCGGCTTCGGCCTGTGGGCCGCCCATATACCCGCCATCAAGGACGGGCTGGGCCTGTCGGAGGGCGAGCTTGGCCTGGCCCTCCTGATGCTGGCCGCGGGGGCGGTCGCCACGATGCCGCTGGCCGGGCGCTGCGCCGTCGCCATCGGCAGCCGTCCGACCGTCCTGGCGGTGGGCCTTGCCTTTGCCGCGTTCCTGGCGCTGCCGCCGCTGGCGCCCAGCCTGGCGGTGCTGATGGCCACCTGTCTGCTGCTGGGGGCCGCCAACGGCGCGATCGACGTGGCGATGAACACGCACGCGACGGCCGTCGAGCGGGCCTGGGACGGGCCGATCATGTCGTCGTTCCACGCCTTCTACAGCCTGGGCGGGCTGGCCGGGGCCACGGCCGCCGGGCTGGCCATCTGGGCGGGGGCGGCAGCGGCGCCGACGATGGCGGCAGGCTCGGCCGTCCTGCTGCTGGCCGTCGCCGCCACCGCCCCCTTCCTGGCGGTGCCACCGCTGCCGGCCGTGCCGCGCGCGGGCACGGTGCGGCCGCATGGGCCGGTGGTGCGCCTGGGCATCCTGGCCCTGCTGGGGTTCCTGGCCGAGGGCTCGCTGATCGACTGGTGCGCGGTCTACATGGTGGAGACGGTGGGCACGTCCCAGGCCACGGGGGCGGCCGGCTATGCCGCTTTCTCCCTGGCCATGACGACCGCCCGGCTGACGGGGGACCGGGTCGCCGCCCGCCTGGGACCGGAGCGGACGCTGACGCTGTCGGGCCTGGTCGCGGCGGCCGGGCTTGGCCTGGCGGTGGCGCTGCCGCACCCGCTGCTGGCTCCGGCGGGGTTCGCGCTGGCGGGCCTGGGCCTGGCCAACATCGTGCCGTTGCTGTTTGGTGCTGCCGCCCGCGTGCCGGGGGTGGCGGCCGGCGACGGCGTGGCGATGGTCGCGGTCTTCGGCTACACGGGCGCCTTGGCCGGGCCGCCGCTGATCGGCTTTGCCGCCGAATGGACCAGCCTGCGGACGGCGCTGTGCGGCCTGGCCGTCGCGGCAGCGGTCATCGTGCCGCTGGTGCCCTGGGCGTTGGGCCGGCGGGTCGAGCGTTGAGCACATGTCCGGGCGCGACCGTGCGGGAATGGCGAAACTGTCGTACATTCCGGCGATGAGGGCGACCGGGGGCGCTGGCGCGGACGGGCCGGACGGCAATGCCGTGACCGGGACCCGGGGGCTGCCCGGACTGGCGGCATGGATCGGGCTTGGCCTGGGCCTGCTGGTCATCGCCATCACGACGCTGACGATCGCGATCGTCGAGCAGACGATGATCCGGCGCGCCGACCGGCAGGCGCTGGCGGTGGTCGAGTCCAAGGCCGACACCCTGGCCCGCCTGCTCGAGCGCGGCATGTACGAGCGCTGGCGCGAGCTGCGGCTGTTCGCGCGCACCGTGGGCGAGGACCTGTCGGCCGGGCCGGCCGTCGCCGAGGATCCCCAGTGGCTGGACCGGCTGCGTGGCGGCCTCGACCGCATGCAGGTCAGCTATCCGCTCTATTCCTGGCTCGGCTTCGTGCGCAGCGACGGCATCCTGATCGCCAGCAGCATCCGC
Source organism: Stella humosa (assembly GCF_006738645.1). GTDB lineage: Bacteria > Pseudomonadota > Alphaproteobacteria > ATCC43930 > Allostellaceae > Allostella > Allostella humosa. Next base: position 4,812,109 of record NZ_AP019700.1, read on the forward strand.
CGGTTCGAGGGCAGCAGCGTGCGCGACCGCGACTGGTTCGAGAAGTCGCAGGACCGGCCGTTCCTGGGCGACGTGCGCGACGCCGGCGTGATCGCGGCCGAGGTGAAGCGCCATTCGGACGATCCCGTCCGCTTCATCGACATCGCGGCCCCCATCCGCCGGGACGACGGTTCGTCGGCCGGCATCATCGCCGCCCACCTGAACTGGGACTGGGCGGCCGACATCATGCGCCTGCTGCCCGACCGGGTGGACGCCCAGTCGGCCGAGGCCATCATCGCCCGCCGGGACGGCCTCATCATCGCCGGCCCGCAGGCGCTGCGGAACACCAAGCTGCCGCCGGCCGTCCTGGCGGCAATGCCGGCCGCCGGGCGCGTGGACCAGCAGCCGGCCGCGACCCGGCTGGAATGGCCGGGAACGGGCCGCGCCTACTATGTGGGCGCAGCACCCCTGGCCCACTCGGACGAGTATCCCTCGCCGCAATGGATCGCCGTCGCCCGCTGGTCGAGCGAGGCCGCCCACGCCGAGACCGGCGCCTGGCGCTGGCGGGCGTTCCTGCTGGCCGTTCCCATCTTCCTGGCGCTGCTGCTGCCGCTGATGCTGGTCGTCCGCTGGCTGGTGCGGGGGCTGGGCGAGCTGACGCGGGCCGCCCGGGCCGCTGCCGAGGGGCAGCCATGGGCGCTGGCCGCCGGCCGGCCCCGCGCTCGCGAACTGGCCAGCCTGCTGGGCGCGGTCGACCGGCTGGTGTCGCAGCAGGCCAGCCAGCTCGACCGGCTGACGGCGGCCAACCGCGACCTGGAGCAGCGGGTGACCGAGCGCACCCGGCAACTGCGCGGGGCTTTGGCCGCGCAGGTCGAAGCCGGGCCCGCGACCGCTGGCGCGACCGCCGGCCGGGGCCCGTTCCTGACCGCCGTCGGGCAGGAGATACGGCCGGCGATGGAAGCGATCGCCGGCATCGCCCAGGCGATCCTGCGCGATTCGCCCGATCCCGAGGCCCGCGCCCAGGCGCGTCGGCTTCTCGATACGGCCGATGCCTTGCAGCCGGTCCTGGACGACACGGCCGACCTGTCGCGCATCGATGCCGGGCAGGTGCCGGTCACGCCGCGGCCGTTCCGGCTGTCGGACCTGGTGGAGCGCTGCATCGGCACGGCCCGGCCGTTGGCCGACGCCAAGGGCGTGACGCTGGCGGCCACGATCGACCCAGCCGTCCCCGACGCGCTCTCGGCCGACCGCCAGCGCATGCAGCAGATCGTCACCAGCCTGCTGACCGGCCTGGTGCGCCAGACGGCGGCCGCCCGGGTGCGGCTGACCGTCTCGATCGAGGCCGCGGCCGGCACCCGGCTGGACCTGCGCTTCGAGGTGTCGGACATGGCAGACGGCGCCCAGCCGGGCAGAGCGCCGGCCGGCGAAGGCAATCTGGGCCTGGTGCTGGCGCAGGGGCTGGCGGGGGCGCTGGGCGGCCGGCTGGATGCGCGCATGGCGCAGGCCGGCGGCGGCACCGCGATCGCCTGCATCCTGCCGGTGTCGGCCGGGCCGGCGGACGCCCGCCCGGCGGAGACGGCGGCGGAACGGCCGGGCTTGCGCATCCTGCTGGTCGACGACGTCGCCATCAACCGGGCGACATTGGCCGCCCTGCTCGACACCGGCCAAAATGTCCTGGACGAGGCGGGCGACGGCGAGGACGCCGTCCGCCTGGCGGCCGAGGGCGGCTACGACCTGATCCTGATGGATCGCTTCATGCCGGGCATGGACGGGCTGGAAGCGACCCGGCGGATCCGCGCCCTGCCCGGTCCGGCCGGCCGCACGCCGATCCACGGGCTGACCGGGGCGGCCGCGGGCTCCGACCTCGCCACCTGCCTGGCGGCCGGGATGGACGGGGTGATGGCCAAGCCGGTGCGGCCCGACGCGTTGCAGGCCCTGCTGGCATCCCTGACTGCCGCAGCCGCAGCCGTCCCGACGCCCGACCCCGCGCCCGACCTGCAGGCCGCCGACCGCCTGCGCCGATCGCTCGGCGAGGCCGCGTTCACGGGACTGCAGCGCCAGTTCTCGACCTTCGCGCACGAGACCGCGGCCGCCCTGGCCGCGGCGGTCGTCGCCGACGACACGGACGAGATCGTCCGCGTGGCGCACATGATCGCCGGCACGTCCGGCTCCTTCGGCCATCCCAGCCTGAGCCAGGAAGCGCACGCCCTGCAGCGGGCCGCGCGCGCCGGCCAGCCCGCGGCCGACATCCGCGAAGGCGGCCGCCGGCTGGCGCGGTCCACCGCCGAGGCCGCCCGGCGCGTCGAAGCCGCCCTGGCGACGCCGGCCTGACGGCCCTCAGCCCTTGGGGGCGATCGGCCAGCCGGGGCGCATGATCGAGAAGACGGTGTCGACCTTCACATAGTCCATGTAGCCCAGGCGCCCGATCGGCTCGACCCGCTTGTAGTCGACCAAGCCGTCGACGATGACGCTGTCGTCGATATGGATGCCGATGACCTCGCCGAAGACGACGGTGTTGGGCTGGGCCGGGTCGGCCGTCGCCAGGTCCACGGCCGCGGTGAAGCGGCATTCGAGGTGGATCGGGCTTTCCTTCACCCGCGGCGCCTTCACCAGTTCCGACGGCGCCATGGTGAGGCCGGCCAGTTCGAACTCGTTGACGCCGAACGGGGACGGGGCGGCCGTGATGTTCATGGCCTCGCGCAGCGCCCAGGTGCAGATGTTGACCACGAACTCGCCGCTGTCGCGGGCGTTGGCCACCGTGTCCTTCATGCCGCCGCCCTGCTGGTGGGCGCTGGTGGAGGCGAACATGACCTGGGGCGGGGTGTAGGCGACGCCGTTGAAGAAGGAATAGGGCGCCAGGTTGGCCCGCCCCTGGCTGTCGATGGTGGAGATCCAGCCGATCGGCCGCGGCACGACGATGGCGTTGAAGGGGTTGTGGCGCAGGCCGTGGGGCTGGTCGCCGCGATAGAACATGATGGCTCCGCTGACTGGAAAGGGTGACGCATCCTGCCGTCCCGGCATCCATCGCGCCAGCCGGCGATTGACCGGGATGGCCGGCGATGCTCCGATCGGCCCTTCATTCACCGGAGATGCCGCCCATGCCCGACGCCCTTCCGCTCGCCGGCCGCCCCGTCCTCCTGACCGGGGCCGGGGGCGACATCGGCCGCGCCATGATGGCGGCCTTCGCCCGCGCCGGCGCCCGCATCGCGGCCGCCGACATCGACCCCGCTCGCGCCGAGGCCGCGGCCGCCGTCGCCCGCGACCTGGGGGTGGACGCCATCGCCGTCCCGCTCGACGTCACCCGGTCGGAATCCTGCCGCGAGGCCGTGGCCGCGGCGGTGGCGGCCTTCGGGTCCTTGCGCGTGCTGGTGAACAACGCGGCAGCACTCGCCATCCGCGGCACGGTGGTCGACCTCAGCGAGGCCGACTGGCACAGCCAGATGGCGGTCAACCTGACCGGCCCGTTCCTGATGGCCAAGCACGCCATCCCGGCGATGCGCGCCGGCGGCGGCGGGGTCGTCGTCAACCTCGCCTCGCAACTGGGCCATGTCGGCCAGGCGGGGCTGGCGGCCTATGGGGCGGCCAAGGCCGGCATCCACAATTTGACGCGCATCATGGCGATCGACCATGCGGCGGACGGCATCCGCGTCGTCAGCCTGTCACCCGGCGCGATCGAGGGCACGCGAGTCCGCTCCCGCTTCCCCGACGACGATGCCATGCGCGCCTACAATGACCAGCGCCACATCCTGGGCCGCATGGGCCGGCCCGACGAGATCGCCTCAGCCGCCGTGTTCTTGGCGAGCGATGCCGCCAGCTTTATGACCGGCGCGGATTTGCTGGTGGATGGCGGCTATACGGCCTGGTAGGGGGCGGGCGGCGGTGCGTCCCTCGACTGCTCGCTGCGCTGCGCGCTCGGGATGAGGGAGGTCTCTGGAATACAAGAAATAGGCGCGCCGGCCGCTACACCTGCTCGATCACCGGCGGATCGAATATCCCCACTGCCGGGGCCGGGCCTTCCCAGCGTTCGACCTCCACCAGGCAGGTCATGGCGACCGGGGCCTGGGCCAGCTTGGAGGTGGGCTTGTCCAGCGTCAGCACGTTGGGGTTGCCGTGGCGGTCCAGCGAGCCCGGCACGCCGGGCTCGGCCGGGTCGAACCAGGAGCCGGTCGGTAGCTGCAGGACGCGGGGCATCACCGCGTCGGTGACGACGGCACCGGCCAGGCAGGCGCCGCGGTCGTTGAAGACGCGCACCAGGTCGCCGGTGGCGATGCCGCGCGAGGCCGCGTCGGCGGGGTTGATCCACAGGGCCTCGCGGCCGGCGACCTTGGCCTCGCGGCAATAGGGGCCGTGGTCGTACTGGCTGTGCAGCTTGCGGTCGGGCTGGTTGGAGATGAGGTGGAGGGGGTGGCGGGCGGCCATTCCGCCGGCTCCAGCCAGACCGGGTGGCCGGGGCAGTCGTCATAGCCGAAGCTCTCGATCGCGGCCGAATGAATCTCGATGCGGCCGGACGGCGTCGGCAGGCGGGCGGCCACCGGGTCGGCGCGGAAATCGGCCATCAGGATGTGGGGCCGCTCGACCGCCGGCAGGGCGAACCAGCCCTTCTCCCAGAAGGCATCGAACTCCGGGAAGTCGATGTCGAGCCGCGCGCCGCGCTGGCGGGCGACGGCGTAGAGGTGGCGGACCCAGTCCATCTCGGTCCGGCCCTCGGTGAAGGCATCGCGCAGGCCCAGGCGGTCGGCCAGGTCGGCGAAGGCGTCATGGTCGTTGCGCGCGCCGCCGACGGGGGCGATGGCGCGGTGCATGGCGACCAGGTGGCCGTCATTGCCGGCACAGGACAGGTCGTTGCGCTCGAACGGCGTGGTCGCCGGCAGGACGATGTCGGCATGGCGGGCGAGCGGGTTCCAGAATTGCTCGTGCACCACCACCGTCTCGGGCCGCTGCCAGGCGCGCACCAGGCGGTTCAGGTCCTGGTGGTGGTGGAAGGGGTTGCCGCCGACCCAATAGACCATGCGGATGTCGGGATAGGCGAAGCGCCCACCGTCGAAATCGAACGCCGCACCCGGGTTCAGCAGCATGTCGGCGATGCGGGCGACGGGGATGAAGTCCTTCACCGGGTTGATGCCCTGGGGCAGCGACGGCCAGGGGAAGGCGCGCACGGGGTTGCCCTGCCCATTCATGTCGGCATATCCGAAGCCGAAGCCACCGCCGGCCAGCCCGATCTGCCCCAGCATGGCGGCCAGCGTGATCGCCAGCCAGTAGGGCTGCTCGCCATGGTCGCCGCGCTGCACCGACCAGCCGACCGAGATCATCGTGCGCTTGGCCGCCATGCGGCGGGCAAGGCCGCGGATGGTGTCGGCCGGCAGGCCGCAGATGGCGGCGGCCCACTCGGCATCCTTGGGCTGGCCGTCGGCCGTGCCCATCAGGTAGGGCAGGAAGCGGTCGAAGCCCTCGGCATAGCGATCGAGGAAGGCGCGGTCGTGCAGCCCCTCTGCCACCAGCGTGTGGGCCAGGCCCAGCATGATGGCGGCATCCGTGTTGGGCAGCGGCGTCAGCCATTCCGCCCCCAGAAAATCGGCCGCGTCGGAGCGCAGCGGGCCGACCAGCACGAACTCCACGCCCGCCGCCTTGCACTGCTCCAGCCCCTCGCGGACCGTGTGCCGGCTGACGCCGCCCGAATGGACCTGGGCGTTCTTCATCGGCATGCCGCCGAACATGACGACGAGGCCGCGCCCCTCGGCAATCGCCGGCCATTGCGTGTGGTCGTCGAGCAGGCCGCGCGGGTCGCCGATGACGCGCGGCACGATCACCTGGGCCGCGGCATAGCTGTAGGCATTGACCGAGCGGGTGTAGCCGCCGCCCAGGTTGAGGAAGCGGCGCATCTGGCTCTGGGCGTGGTGGAAGCGGCCGGCGCTGGCCCAGCCATAGGAGCCGGCATAGATCGCGCGGCTGCCGAACGTCTCGCGCACGCGGGCCAACTCGCCCGCCACGAGGTCCAGCGCCGTATCCCAGCCGACCTCGACGAACGGCTCCCCGCCGCGGCCCTCGCCGCCCGCGCGCTCCCGCCTTGCCAGCCACGAGCGGCGGACCATCGGCCCGCGGATGCGCAAGGGGCCGTCCAGCGTCGGCGGGACGGAGCGGGCGATGGGCGACGGGTCGCCATCCAGCTCGAACGGGTGCAGGCCGACCAGCCGGCCGTCCCGCACCTCCGACCGGTAGGTGCCCCAATGGGTGGCGGTGGTGGCGAAAGCCGCGTCCTGGGGCATCGTCCGGTCCTTTCCCTGCTGGGCCGTTACTCGGCTGCGGCGGCCGTGGCGCCGTAGAGGCGGGCGGCGGCCTCGGCCGAGACCAGCCCGTCGCGCAGGTCGGCCGCCACCTGGTCGCGCGGCCGGGTGTTGGGGTCGCCGATGCCGGCACCGCCGGGGGTCTGGATGATGAGGCGTTCGCCGGGCGGCACCATCTGCGAGCCCTTGCCCTTCATCACCAGCCCGGAGGCCAGGCCGACCGTGCCCGACGCCCCGTCGCCGCCGCCCTCGCGCCCGCGCGGCGGATGGTCGATGCGGTCGAAGGCGGCCAGCAGCTCGACCGGCAGGCCGTCCGCGCTCTCGATCTCGATGATCTGGCCGAGCCCGCCGCGGGTGTGGCCGGCGCCGGCCGAATCCGCCCGCAGCTCCTTGCGCCAGAACAGCAGCGGCGTGACCGATTCGGCGATCTCGACCGGGGTGCCGCGCACGCCGCTGGGATAGGCGGTGGCCGACAGCCCGTCCTTGGCCGGCCGGGCGCCGGTGCCGCCGTTGGAAGTGATGGTGACGGCGAAGCCGTACTTGCTGTCGGGCTTGTCGGCGCTGGGGCCGCGGAAGGTCATGTTGTAGAGGCAGGACGTGCCCTCGGCCGGCACGCGCTCGGGCACCACCTGGCGCAGGCAGCCGAACACCATGTCGGGCAGCATCTGGCCGGTGATGTGGCGGGACGAGACCGGCAGCGGATAGGGCGCGTTCAGGATGGTGCCGGGGGGTGCGGACACCGTCAGCGGCTCCAGCGAGCCGGCATTGTTGGGGATTTGCGCTGCCACGACGCAGCCCAGCCCGAAGCAGGTATAGGCGGTCGTATAGGCGATCGGCACGTTGATGCCCTTCGACGACGCAGGCGAGGTGCCGTCATAGGCGACGTGGATCGACTTTTCCGACACGGTCACCGTCGCGTGCAGGTCGATCGGCTGGTCGAAGCCGTCGATGCGCATGCGGTGCGTCCAGCTACCCTTGGGCAGGCGCGCGATCTCCGCCAGGACGGCCTCGCGCGAGTGGTGGATGATGTGCTCTGCCAGGTCGTCGAGGCTGTCGAGGCGGAACTCGTCCATCATCTCCGACAGGCGCTTGCAGCCGACATCGTTGCAGGCGGCCAGCGAATAGACGTCGCCCTCGGTGTCGACGGGCAGGCGCGTGTTGGCGCGGATCATCGCCAGCAGCGTCTGGTTCATCTGGCCGCGCTCGGCCAGTTTCAGCATGGGGATGTAGAGCCCCTCCATGAAGACGTCGGTGCCGTCCGGCCCGAAGCCGATGCCGCCAATGTCCATGAGGTGGCTGGTGCAGGACAGCAACGCCACCAGCTTGCCATGGTGGAAGCAGGGCGTCGTCAGGACGAAATCATTGAGGTGGCCCGTGCCCATCCACGGGTCGTTGGTGATGTAGATGTCGCCCTCCTCCATCGTCTCGACGGGGAAGTGCCGCAGGAAGTGCCTCACCGATTCGGCCATGGAGTTCACATGGCCGGGCGTGCCCGTCACCGCCTGCGCCAGCATCCGCCCGCGCAGGTCGAAGACGCCCGCCGACAGATCGCCGCATTCCCGCACGATCGGGCTGAAGGCGGTGCGGATCAGGGTCTGCGCCTGCTCCTCGACGACCGCGATCAGGCGGTTCCACATGATCTGGGTGTGGATCTGGGAGAGCGTGTTGGAACGGGCCATGGGCGGGGGTTCCTGCGGGTTGGAGAGAGAGCGCTTTGAGGCGAGTATAGCGGTTCGATGTCGAATGGGGGGCGCAATAGCGTCGTGGGCCGCCAGCTTACACTTGAGCCGCCCACCTACTTTCAGTCAGCATGTGCGGCGACCGCGGCTTGCGAGCAAGCGTCAACTGCTTCCGGCTTGAAACTGCTTCGCAGTCAATATAATCTTTACCGGACCCTCGCCTTCATCGAAAAATACACTCAGCCAAACTCTCCAAATAACTAGAGTTTCTCGTATTAATTGCGTATTCATGCACGTTAAGTGAATATATTTGCGCAATAGCCTAATTTTTTCGACGGACAATTCTACAGCATTTTTTGATAACTTATATCATCAACACATCAATCCACTTCATCCAACGTCCGCACAAGCTGCCCAATTCTTTGGGTTAGCGCCGTTTGTGTACTAACAGTATTTATCATCCGGCCTTTCGCTTCAACCTCATCACTCGATAGACCAATTTCGGCCACTTGGCTGCGCAGTCGATCAGCCAATACCCGTACCTCATCGTCACGCACTCGGCTCGCGAGCAACATCGTTTCGGTAGTCAGGCGGAGAAGATCGTCTGACAGACCTGGCGGAAGTTGCTGGCGTTGCCAGATGCTGGTCGCACGATGTGCCAAAATATCTTGGTGGAGTGACGCACCGGCGTTGCGCACCAGATTCTGGGAAGCGATCTGCAGGGCGAGTAGCGTCTCTCGTTGGAATTCATTGCGCCGCATCACCTGCCGTTCGTTGCGTTCTTCGCGACGGCGCTCACGGTCACGTTCAGAAATTCGCCGATCGGCTAGCCAAGCGGCCAGCATCGTTAGCACCCCTCCCGCTATTACGCTGACCGTTGCAGCAAGCCAATTCGGCATCCATTCCTCCACTTGTGAATCTCTGACTTTCACTGGCAGACTGCACAAAGTTGCTCGATTGCCGTGCGCCCTGGCAAACTTTCGACAAGCCCAATCAACTTGGCAGCCGCAGGCTGTTGACTGGAATCCAGGATGACCACAGCATCGTGGCACGGATACGCATTCATCGTGGTATTTTTATTCGCACAAAGGAATAACCATGGCCGACTCAGAACACTTGCGTGATCTAAAGGTGGCGTGGGGCGACTCCTGTCATTCAATGTGGGCGGAGTTACTTTCAATCTCCATCGCCGAGAACGCAATTCGAAGCCGTTATGCCGAAATCAAAAGCGATACTGTTCTCCACGACATCGCCTATGCGCCCGACGTAAAGGGGCGACTAGGCATGCTAACCAAAGACCGATTTCTTGAACGTGTTCCAAAATACAAAGATGCAGTCATTACCAATCGTTTAATTATTCTTTCAGCATCATTCGAATTATACTTAAATAACTTCATTGAGAGTTACCTTGCTAAGCGGCCCAAATTTTACGACAACGCGCTAAAGAAACGGACGCCCGCAGGAGATAAGATATATGGAGAGGCCATAAAGACTCGCGGCCTGAGTGCCAGAGTCCGAAAGATGGCAGAAGAAGTTCCCTTTAAGATCAAGTCGCTGGACAACGGTCTCGAATTCCTTGATGATGTATATACATTGCGCAATGTGCTCGCGCATCGCGCTGGACGCGTCGACGATCATGCCTCCCACTCGCTCAGGCACATCTTATTCAGATCAGGCGATCGCGTTACAATGTCTGCTCAGCAGATGATGGACTTAGCCGCTCCGGTCATCAAGATAGCCGAAACTCTTGACCGCAAACTTAACTAAACGACGACACTATCGATGTTTGGGAGTGGTGTTCTTGATCCCATATAGGTAGTGCTGCGCCAGGAGACTGTAAACGCGCACTTCGATTGTACAGATCAGCGGTGGCGTCCTCCACATTAGCGTAGCCACCAAGACTCAAAGTACTTCGACCGCTTTAAAGCATTATAATCTATCGTTATTTTACCAAAAATGTCGATGAAAGCCGTTATCTTGCCCGCGACGGCCGATAGGTGCTCGTCGGCAATCGGCCAATTGCGCTATAAGCAGTGCACTGAGACGGCGGCCACAGCACAAAGGCGCCTGATAGGCACCTTCTAGCAGCGCAAATGCGCCCACCACGATTTTTCGAGTTCGCCTACCCCGCCCTTCTCTCCAGCACGATGCTCCCCGTAGCCGCGATCCGCGCCCCGAACCGTGCCGGCACATAGGTCGACGTCTCGTCCTCCGCGATCACCGCCGGGCCGGACAGCGCCGCGCCCACGGCCAGGTCCGCGCGCCAGTAGAGCGGGATCTGCGCGCGTTCCCCCGTTTCCGCGTCGAACACGTCGATGCGGGCGGCCTCGACGGCGACGGAGCGCTCCGCCGGGTCGGGCACGGCGGCCGGCAGCGGGGCCTCGGTCGAGACGACGACGCCCCAGCTCAGTACCTCGACGGCGGCCGTCGGCACGACGCGGGCGAACAGGGTGCGGTATTCGGCGTCGTAGGCGGCCTGGAGGGCGGTGCGGTCGGCCTCCACCAGCGGGCGGTCGGGCAGCGGCACCACGATCTCGTGCCCCTGGCCGACATAGCGCATGAAGGCGTAGCGGGTGCGCGTCAGCGGGCGGCCGCGGGCGCCGGCCGCGACCACCTCGTCGGCCTCGGCCGTCATCGCGGCCAGGAGCTGGTTGGCGAGGCCGGCGTCAAAGGCGTCGAGGCGCATGTAGCGGCTGCGCACCACCTCGTAGGCGATGGGGGCGAGCAGGAACCCGACGGCGGAGCCGACGCCGGCATTCACCGGCACGATCACCCGGTCGATGCCCAGCTTCTCGGCCAGGCGGGCGGCGTGGAGGGGGGCGGCACCGCCGAAGGCGACGATGGTGTGGCCGTCGGCGGCCTGGCCGCGCTCGACCGCGTGGACGCGGGCGGCGTTGGCCATGTTCTCGTCGACGATCTCGGCCACGCCCAAGGCTGCCATCTCGGGCCCGAGGCCCAGGGGCTCGCCCACCTCGCGCTCCAGCACGGCGGCCGAGCGGTCGGGGTAGAGGGGGATCTTGCCGCCGGCAAAGCGGGCCGGGTCGATCTTGCCCAGCACCACGTCGGCGTCGGTCACGGTCGGCATGGCGCCGCCGCGGCCGTAGCAGGCGGGGCCGGGCTCCGAGCCTGCGCTGTCCGGGCCGACGGTGATACGCTTCAGCACGTCGACGCGGGCGATCGAGCCGCCGCCGGCGCCGATCTCGACCATCTCGATCACCGGGATGCGCAAGGGCAGGCCGCTGCCCTTGAGGAAGCGGGCGGCGCGGTCGACCTCGAAGGCGCGCGCGCTGGCGGGCCGGAACTTCTCGATCAGGCAGATCTTGGCCGTGGTGCCGCCCATGTCATAGGACAGCACCTTCTCCTCCCCCGCCGCGGCCGCGATGTGGGAGGCCAGGATGGCGCCGCCGGCCGGGCCGGATTCGACCAGCCGTATGGGGAAGCGGCGGGCGGTCGCGATGGTGGTGAGGCCACCGCCCGACGTCATCAGGTAGACGGCGCCAGCGAAGCCGCCCTGGCGCAAGGCTGCCTCCAGCCGGGCGAGGTACCCCGCCATCAGCGGCTGGACATAGGCGTTGGCGATCGCGGTCGAGGTGCGCTCGTACTCGCGGATCTCGGGGCAGACCTCGGACGACAGGGTCACCCACAGGTCGGGCAGGTGCCGGTTCAGCACCTGGCGGATCTGCTCCTCATGGGTGGGGTCGGCGTAGCTGTGCATGAGGGCGACGGCGACGCTCTCGATCTTGTGCTCGGCGAGCGGGCCGGTCAGCGCCTCGACGGCGGCGAGATCGAGGGGCAGGCGCACCTGGCCCTTCACGTCGACCCGCTCGGGCACGGTGAAGCGGCGCCAGCGCGGGACCAGGGCCGGCGGCTTGTCGATGAAGACGTCGTACTGGTCGTAGCGGCTCTCGTAGGCGATATCGATGGTGTCGCGGAAGCCCTCGGTGGCGATGAGGGCCGTCAGCGCCCCCTTGCGCTCGATGATGGCGTTGGTCGCCAGCGTCGTGCCGTGCACCAGGATGTCGATTTCCGCCAGCATCAGCCCGGCATCGGCGATGGTGACGGCCACGCCCTCCATCACGCCCAGCTCGGGGGCCTGGGGCGTCGTCAGCACCTTGCGCGTCCAGCGCCGGCCGGCCGCCTCGAGCACGATGTCGGTGAAGGTGCCGCCGATGTCGACCGCCAGCCGCGGCCCGTTCGCTTGCGTCTCAGCCATGATCCCTTCGCCCGTATCCTGCTCGCCCGTCACTCGCCGGTCCGGCCAGCCTGGCCGGGCCGCGCACTCTAGCGGCGTCGGGGGCGGCTGCAAACCGCGTGCGATGGGCGGTTGGCAGGACCGCCGGTCCAGGGTTAGGCTGATCCATCGCTAAGCCGCGCCGGACCATCGGTGCGGCCCCCGACCATCCGCGCCGCCCGACGGCCAGCCCCAGCGAGGACCATCGCCGACCGATACCGGGCGGACTTTTCTGCAAGCGCTTTCAGCGTCGCCAAGAACGTGAAAGACGGAGGAAACGAATTGAAGATGCCGCATATCCGCGTGCTGGCGCTGGCCCTGCTGGCGATGGCCGGCACGGCCACGGCGCAGGACTTTCCCGCGCGCGACCTCACCTTCATCGTGCCATATGGCCCGGGCGGCTCGACCGACCCCATCTCGCGGCAGTTCGCCACGCAGATGGAAAAGGAGCTGGGCCGCAGCATCACCATCCAGAACAAGCCGGGTGCGGCGGGCGCGCTCGGCGTCAGCCAGATCGTGGCGGCCAAGCCCGACGGCTACACCATCGGGCTGGCGCCGAACACGACGCTGATCTTCGCGCCGATGACCAACAAGGACCTCACCTTCCAGTCGCCTTCCGACTATGAGCCGATCGCCAAGCTGGTCAGCCTGCCCTACGTGCTGGTGGTGAAGGCCGACGCGCCGTGGAAGACGCTGCAGGAATTCATCGACGACGCGAAGAAGCAGCCGGGCAAGCTGCGCGCGTCCGTATCCGGCATCCGCGCCACCAACGACCTGACGATGCAGCAGTTGAACAAGGCGGCCGGCATCCGCGTGCGCACCGTGCCCTTCACGGGCGGTGGCGGCGAGGCGATGGTGGCCCTGCTGGGCGGCCGGGTGGAAGCCTATGTCGGCACCGGCGCCAGCACGGTGGGCCATGCCCAGGCGGGCTCGGTCAGGGTGCTGGCCGTGTTCCAGAAGGGGCGCTACGACCTGTTCCCGGACGCCACGCCCACGGCCGACGCCGGCTATGACGCGACGCTGGGGCCGGGATACTACGCGATCGCGCCCAAGGGCGTGCCGCAGGCGGCGCTCGACCGCCTGACGGCCGCCGCGAAGAAGGTCATCGCCAGCCCGGAATACCTGAAGTTCGCCGCCGACAACGGCTATTCGGTCGAGAACCTGGAGCCCAAGGAGATCCGCGCGGAGTTCGAGCGCGACCACGCGATGTTCACCGAGCTGCTGAAGTTCCTGGAACAGAAGTGACGATGGAAGCGCAGATGACCACCGATCCGATGAAGCCGATCGATCCATTGAAGCCATTGGCCGGCCGCACCGCCATCGTCACCGGCTCCGGCCGCAACCTGGGCCGGGGCATGATCCTGGCCTTTGCCAAGGCCGGCGCCAACGTGGTGGTGAACGGCCACCGCGACCAGGCCGCCATCGAGGCCGTGGCCGACGAGGCGCGCGCGCTGGGGGCAGAGGCGCTGACCATCCTGGCCGACGTGTCGCAGCCGGACGAGGTGGTGCGCATGGTGGCCGAGACGGTCGACCGCTTCGGGTCGGCCGACATCGCCGTCGCCAATGTCGGCCTGCGCCCGCGCCAGGCCTTCCTCGACATCTCGGTCGAGGACTGGCGCCGGGTGATCGAGACCAACCTCAGCTCGGCCTTCTACCTGGCCCGCGCCGTCCTGCCGGAGATGAAGAAGCGCAACTGGGGGCGAATCATCCACATCTCGGGCCGGGACGGGTTCTTCACCATCTCGCACCGGGCGCACAACGTCACCTGCAAGGCGGGGCTGCATTCGCTGGCGAAGGCGATCGCGGTGGAGTTCGGGGAGTTCAACATCACCGCCAACACCATCGCGCCCGGCAAGATGGATACGGTGCGGGACGAAAAGCACTATCCCGGCTACCAGGCGGCCTGGGCCGAGGCGGTGAAGGTGATGCCGCTGCGCCGGCTCGGCACGGCCGAGGATGTGGGCGAGGCCTGCGTCTACCTCGCCTGCGGCGGGGAGTACGTCACGGGCCAGCTCCTGCACCTGAATGGCGGGGAGTTCGTGTTCTGAAGCCGGGGCGCGGCACGACGCCCGTTGCGTCCCTCGACAAGAGGCTCGGGATGAGGAACAGCGGGTTTGGCATGACTGCCGGTACCGAAAGGCTGTCCTCATCCCGAGCGCGGAGCGCAGCGAGCAGTCGAGGGACGCGGGCAGCCCGCGTGCGCGCCTGTCCGCCGGCCGTCGCATGACCAGCGCTGCGCGCTCCATCGGCAAGCGCGGCGCCTACCTGGCGACGGGGGCGATCGGGGTGGCGCTCAGTGCCGGGTACCTGGCCCTGGCCCGGCGGCTGCCGCTGGGCGAGCTGGACCAGCCGGGCGCCGGGGTCTTTCCCGTCATCGTCGGGACCCTGGTGCTGCTCGCCAGCCTGGCGGTGCTGTGGGAAGGCTGGCGGATGCCGGCCGCGGCCAGCGTCGACCTGCCGGCTGGCGCCGATGCCGGGCGGGTGCTGAGCCTGCTGGGGCTGATCGTCGCCTATGTCGTGCTGCTGCCGTGGGCGGGCCAGCTCGTCGGCGGCTTCGTCTTCTGCCTGCTGCTGATCCGCCTGCTCTCGGGCAATGGCTGGGTGCGGGCGGCCATCCAGGCGGCCGTGATCTCGGCCGTCGCCTATCTCGTCTTCGTCCGCCTCCTCCAGGTCCAGATGCCGCGCGGCATCCTGGGCCTGTAGGACCGGTCGGCAACCAGCACCGGAGAAGCGATGGGTCCGATCGAGGGGCTGCTCTACGGCTTCGGCGTGGCGCTGGGCTTCCAGAACCTGGCCGCGGCCCTGCTGGGGGCGCTGGTCGGCACGATGATCGGCGTGCTGCCGGGCCTGGGCCCGGTGGCGGGCGTGGCGATGATCCTGCCGCTGTCCTATGCGTTCGAGCCGGTGACCGGCCTCATCATGATGGCCGGCATCTATTACGGCGCCATGTATGGCGGCTCGACGACCGCCATCCTCCTCAACATGCCGGGCGAGTCCGCCTCGGTCATGACCTGCATCGACGGCTACAAGCTGACGCAGAAGGGCCGGGCCGGCGCCGTCCTGGCCCTGGTCGCGGTCGGCTCCTTCGTCGGCGGCACGGTGTCGGTCATCGGCGTGATGCTGTTCGCGCCGTGGCTGGCGCAGTTCGGCATCCTGTTCGGCCCGGCGGAGTTCCTGGCGGTGTCGGCGGGCGGCCTGCTGGTGCTGTCGCGCATATCGGGCGGCAGCTTCGCCGCCGGCATCTTCCCGATGACGCTGGGCCTGATGCTCAGCACCATCGGGCAGGAGGCGATCACGGCGCAGAACCGCTTCACCTTCGGCGTCCTCGACCTGGCCCAGGGGGTGGAGCTGGTGGCGGCCGTCGTCGGGCTCTACGGCATCGCGGAGATCCTGGCGCTCGTCGAATCGCGCATCGCCTCGCGCCCGCCGGTGCCGGTGCGGCTGCGCGAAATGATGCCGACGGCGACGGAATGGCGCCGGTCGGTGCCGCCGTTTGGCCGCGGCACGCTGGTGGGCTTCGTCTTCGGGCTGCTGCCCGGCCCGTCGGCCGCCATGTCGAGCTTCGCCTCCTACCGGCTGGAGAAGGCGGTCTCCAAATACCGCGACGAGATCGGCCAGGGTGCCGTCGAGGGCGTGACCGGGCCGGAGACGGCCAACAACGCGGCCGCCACCTCGTCGATGGTGCCCCTCCTGGCGCTGGGCATCCCCTTCGGGTCGGTCACCGCGCTCATGCTGGCGGCGATGATGGTGCACGGCATCCAGCCGGGGCCGCTGCTGATGGTCAGCAACGCCGACGTCTTCTGGGGCGTGATCGCCTCGCTCTACATCGGCAACGTGGCGCTGCTGGTCCTGAACATCCCGATGATCGGGCTGTGGGTCAGCATGCTGCGGGTGCCGCGCCACATCTTCCTGCCGATCATCGTGGTGATCGCCGTCATCGGCTCCTATGGCGTCGGCAACAGCATGGTCGACGTCTACGTGCTGGTGCTGCTGGGGGTGGTCGGCTACCTGCTGCGCAAGCTCGACTTCCAGCTAGCCCCCATGGTGATCGGGCTGGTGCTGGGGCCGCTGATCGAGAAGCACCTGCGCGAGGGCCTGTTCATGAGCGACGGCGACCTGATGGTCTTCGTCGAATCGCCGATCGCGCTCTCAATCTGGGCCATGGTGGCGCTCGTCATGGTCGGCGGTACGCTGGTGCCGATCCTGCGCCGACGCCGGGGATAGGCGCTCAGGAGGGGCCGGCCAATCCGCCCGCCAGCATCCGCGCCAGGCCGTCCGGCAGTCCGGGATAGGGCTTGGCCGGGTCGCGCGGCGGCGGTCGCACCGGTCGCGCGGCCACGGCGGCCAGCGCCGCCTCCACCGCCGCGCCGACACCGTCGTAGAGCGGCACGCCCGCCCGGTCGCCCAGTTCCCGCCCGATGCCGGCGAAGACGGCACCGCCGAAGAGGATCGCCTCGGCCCCGTCCTCGGCCACGACGCGGGCCGCGAGTGCCATGATCTCGTCGAGGAAGGCCGCGCGGTCGCGCGCCAGGTCCAGCACCCCGCCCGAGACGTAGCGCAAGGCCACCAGCCGGTCGGCCACGCCGCAATCGGCGATCACCCGGTCGACCCCGACGCGAAGTCGCGGCGCCAGGCTGACGATGGCAAAGCGCCGGCCGCCGGCCGCGGCCGCCCGCACGCCGGATTCGGCGATGCCGACCGCCGGCACGAGCGCCGATTCGCGCAACGCCTCCAGGCCCGGGTCCATGAAGGCGGCGACGATGACGGCGTCCATGTCCGACCGCGCGGCGACCGCATCCAGCACCGCGTGCGCGGCCACCGTCGCCTCGGCCAGGGTCTCGATGCCGGCCGCGCCGAAGCGGGCGGTGGCGGCCGGGATCTCCGCCCGGTCGCCGGCGACCAGGCGCGCCTCGGTCGCCAGCCGGTCGGTGACCGACTGGCTGGTGTTGGGGTTGACCAGCAGGATGCGAGGGACCGCCATCAGCCGGCCCTGGGAGCGAAGGGGGCGAACATCCCCGCATAGGCCTTGGGCAGCGGCGGGGCGTAGGGGCCGGACTTGGCCGTGCGCAGGCCGAGCCGCGCCAGCCCCTCCACCAGCACGACCGCCGCGGCCACGCCGTCGATCACCGGCAGGCCGTGGGCGGCCGACAACTCGCCCGCCAGGTCGGCCATGCCGGCACAGCCGAGCACGATGGCGTCGGCCCGGTCCTCGGCCCGGGCCCGCTCGATCTCGGTCGCGATGCGGCCGATGGCGTCGCCGTCACGGTCCTCCAGCGCCAGCACCGGCACCTCGGCCGCGCGCACCCGCGCGCAGCGGGTGGCCAGGCCATAGCGCACGAGGTTGCCCTCGATCGCCGCGATCGAGCGCGACAGGGTGGTGACGACCGTGAAGCGATGGGCCAGCAGGGCCGCGACGTGGAAGGCCGCCTCGCCGATGCCGACGACGGGCGCGGCAGCCAGGCAGCGGGCGGCATCCAGCCCGGTATCGTCGAAGCAGGCGATGACGTGGCCCGCCACGCCGGCCGCCTCGCCCGCCGCGATCTCGGCCAGCAGGCCCGGCACCGAGAAGGCCTCGTCGTAGAAGCCCTCGATCGAGGCCGGCCCCATCGCCGGCTGGGTGGCGCGAACCCGCGTGCCGGGGGCGGCGGCCGCCTGGGCCGCGCGGCCGATCTTGTCGGTCATGGCGCGGGTGGTATTGGGGTTGACGACCAGGATCTCCATGCCGGCAGTCTCGACCCCTCAGCCCTTCGCGCGCAAGGCGGCCGCGCGGTGGCGCAGCGCCCGGATCGTCAGCAGGGCAGACAGGATGACGGCGAAGGAGACACCCGTCGTCAGGCTGCCAAGGGCATAGATCTCGGGGTTGGTGACGGTGGTGGTGAGGCCGGTCAGTTCCAGCGGCAAGGTGTTCTGGTCGCCGCCCAGCGCCTGGCTGCTGCGCGCGGCCTCGTCCCAGGACAGCGTGAAGCCGAACAGGCCGATGCCGATCAGCGAAGGCGCCACAATCGGCAGCACGACATGGCGGAAGGTCTGCCACGGCGTGGCGCCGAGGTCGCGCGCGGCCTCCTCGAAGCGGCCGTCGAAGCGGTTGAAGACCGCGAACATGATCAAGAGGCCGAACGGCAGCGTCCAGGTCAGGTGGGCGCCCAGGCCCGAGGTGTAGATGCCGGCCGTCGTCTGGAAGCTCTCGGCGAACCACTCGATGCCCAGCGCCTCACCCACCGACGTGACACCCAGGTCGAGCAGGCGGAACATGACGGCGATGCCGAGCGAGACCACGATCGAAGGCACGATCAGGCTGGCGACGGCGGCATAGAAGACGAGGCCCGAGCCCGGGAAGCGCCGCCGGAAGGCATATCCGGCGGCCAGCGACACCAGCACCGTCAGCACCATGACGACGAGGCCCAGCCGGAACGAGCGGCCGAAGGCGGCCCAGATGTCGACCACGCCCACCCCTTCCCACAGCCGGCCGAACCAGTGCAGCGACATCCCCTGCATCGGGAAGGTGAGGCCGCCGGACGGTCCCTGGAAGGACAGCACGACAATGGTGATGACCGGGCCATAGAGAAACAGCACGAAGAGCGCGAAGAAGCCGGACAGGACCCAGAAGGCAGGGGGGCGCCGCATGACCCTTAGAGCTCCTTGCGGATGTCGACGACGCGGGTCATGGCCCAGATGATCATCATCACGACGGCCAGCAGGATGACCGCGTTGGCCGCCGCCAGCGGGAACTGCAGGTAGCTCATCTGCACGCTGATGATCTTGCCGATCGAGGCGATCTGCTGCCCGCCCATGACGCCGATCGTCACGAAGTCGCCCATGACGATGGTGACGACGAAGATCGAGCCGATGACGATACCGGGCTTGCAGAGCGGGACGACGACGTTCCACAGGGTCTGCCAGCCGGACGCGCCGGCGTCGTAGGCCGCCTCCAGCAGCGACCGGTCGATGCGCGTCATCGAGTTGAAGATCGGGACGATCATGAACATCGTGTAGAGGTGGACGAAGGCCAGCAGGACCGAGAAGTCCGAGAACAGCAGCCATTCCAGCGGCGCGTCGGTGACGCCGACGGACTGGAGCCACTGGTTGATGACGCCGTTGCGGCCGAGCAGCGGGATCCACGAGATCATGCGGATGACGTTCGAGGTCCAGAAGGGGATGGTGCAGACCAGGAACAGCACCACCTGCCAGCCCAGCGAGCGCACATGGAAGGCCAGGAAATAGGCGACCGTGAAGCCGATCAGCAGCGTCGACAGCCAGACCAGCAGGCAGAACTTCAGCGTCGACAGGTAGGTCTTGAAGGTCAGGCACAGCTCCGGCAGCGAGGCGACGCAGCCCTCGAACACGTCGCGATAGTTGCGCGGCGTCACGTCCGGCAGGATGGCGTAGTCGTTGTAGTCCCAGACGCTGACGACGACGACCAGCACCAGCGGCAGCACGAAGAACACCGCCAGCAGCAGCGCCAGCGGGGCGGCCTGCCAGAGTGCGGCCCGATTGGGGTAGGGCCGGGTCATCGACGCCATGGGCGATCCTTGATCATGAACGACCCTTGATCAACGACCGCGGGCGGGGCACCGGCCCCGCCCGCCGTCGCGACCTGTCCTCAGGCGGCGATGAACTCGTTCCACTTGCGGACCATGTACTCGTTCTCGTCCATGATCGCGTTCCAGCAGGCGACGCCGCCCATGCGCGCCTCGTAGGAGCCGCCGTCGCGCATGGCGCCGGCCTTCTCCAGCACCGTGCCGTCCGGCGCCTTGATGTCCTTCTCGGCCGGCTTGCCCTCCATCCAGTAGGCCCACTCGTAGGCTTCCATGTTGGCCTTGGCGGTATCGAGCACGGCCGAGTAGTAGCCCTGGCGGTTGAGGAAGGCGCCGGCCCAGCCGGACAGGAACCAGTTGATGAAGTCGTAGGAGGCGTCGAGCTTCTTGCCCTTCAGCGTCTTGGGCAGCGCGAAGCCCGCCGCCCAGGCGCGATAGCCCTCCTTCAGCGGCTGGTAGGTGCAGGCGACCCCCATCGAGCGCACCTTGGTGACGGCCGGCGACCACATCGACTGGATCACCGTCTCGCCCGAGGCCATCAGGTTGACGCTCTCGTTGAAGTCCTTCCAGAAGGCGCGGAACTGGCCGGCCTTCTTGGCCTCGATCATCACCTTCATGGTGAGGTCGATCTCGGCCTTCGTCATGTTGCCCTTGTCGGCATATTTGTGGATGCCCGACGCCTCGACGACCATGGCCGCGTCCATGATGCCGATGGAGGGGATGTTGAGGATGGAGGCCTTGCCCTTGAATTCCGGGTTCAGCAGCTCCTTCCAGCTCTCGATCGGGCGCTTGATCAGGTCGGGGCGGATGCCCAGCGTGTCGGCGTTGTAGACGGTGGGGATCAGCGTGATCCACTGCGTCGGCTGGCTCGCGAACTTCTTCGAGGTCTGGCCTTCCAGGTAGAAGACCTTCTTGGGCGCGGTGCCCTGGTCGCCGATCTTCTTGCCGCCGACCTCGCCCCGGGTGAAGACGGGCGTGATCTTGTCGGCCAGCTTGATCCGCTTGGCGTCCATGCCGAGCAGGTTGCCCGACGGCACCAGCTTCTTCAGCGAGAAGTATTCGGTGTCGACGATGTCGAACGAGTTCGGCTGGGTGATGACGCGCTTGGTGACGTCGTCGGTGGTGACGGGGATGTATTCGATGATGATGCCGAGGTCCTGCTTCACCTTCTCGGCGATCTCGCGCGACTGGTTCACCGCGGTGCCGAGATAGCGCAGCGTCACCGGCTCGGCCGAGACGATGGCCGGGAAGCCGGTGATGGTGCCGACGCCGGCCGTGGCGGCCGCCCCCTTCAGCAGGGCGCGGCGGGAAATCGTGGTCCCCGTCTTGTTCGTGCTGGCCTTGGTCATGGTCCGCTTCCCCTCGTTCAGTCTAGACGGTGCGCGTCCGCCGGACGCCATCGCATGGTCACGCGGTCACCCGGTTGCAGCGGGTCGGCGAAGAAGATCGCGTCGTCGAGCACGGCGGCCAGGTCCGCATGGCGTTCCTCCTGCAAGGAAAGCACCACCGAACTGCCCTGATATTCGACCGCCTGCACGGTGGCCGCCAGGCCTGTCCCGTCGGCCGGCAGCTCCCCGCCACGCGATACCTGCACCCGGTCGCAGCGCACGGCAGAGCGACCGCCCGCCGTCGCCAGGATGTTGTGGCCGCCGATGAAGCGGGCGACGAATTCCGACCGCGGCCGGTCGAAGACCGTGCGCGGCACGTCGGCCTGCTCGATGCGGCCGGCATTCATCACCACCACCAGGTCGGCCAGGGCCATCGCCTCGTCCTGGCTGTGGGTGACATGGATGAAGCTGATGCCGAGGTCGCGCTGCAGGCGTTTCAGCTCGGCGCGCACCCGCCCGCGCAGGAAGGGGTCCAGCGCCGACAGGGGCTCGTCCAGCAGCAGCACCTGCGGCTCGGTGACGAGCGCGCGGGCGAGTGCGACGCGCTGCTGCTGGCCGCCCGAGAGCTGGGCCGGCAGGCGCTCGGCATACTTCTCCATGGCGACCAGCGCCAGGAACTCCGTCGCCTTGGCCCGGCGCGGGTCGCGGGCCACCCCCTTCATCTTCAGGCTGAAGGCGACGTTGTCGACCACCGACAGGTGGGGAAAGAGCGCGTAGGATTGGAACATCATCGCCGTGCCGCGGCGGGCGGGCGGCATGTGGGTGACGACCGTGTCGCCCAGCCGGATGTCGCCATCGTCGACCGCCTCGTGCCCGGCGATCATCCGCAAGGTCGAGGTCTTGCCACAGCCGGACGGCCCCAGCAGGCAGCAATAGCTGCCGGCCGGAATGCGCAGGTCGATGGCATCGACCGCCGTCACCGCGCCGAAGCGCTTCGTGACCTTCACCAGTTCGACCGCGACACCCTGCATGCAGGCCCCCCTGCCTGAATTCTATGCAGAGTGTGTGCCAGCGGTCACGGAAGCAATGCCGGCCTGCACATGATTCGGGCTAGGCTGTCGCGATGGTCGACCATGCCCCGCCGACGGTGCCGCGCGTTACCGTCATCGTCACCCAGCGCGAGCGCTTCAGCCTGTCGGAGCGGTCGCTGGAGACGGTGCTGGCCGACCGCGCCATCGCCTTCCGCCTGATCTATGTCGATGCCGGCGCCCCGCCCGCGATTGCCGCCTATCTGCGGCGCCGGTCGCGCGAGGCGGGTTTCCTGCTACTGCACCAGCCGGCGCCGGCCTGGCCCAACCATTCGCGGATCGTGGCGCTGCGCCATGTCGAGACCGAGTATGTGCTGTTCCTCGACAACGACGTGCTGCTGGAGCCGGGCTGCATCGCCGCATTGGTCGCGTGCGCCGACGAAACCGGGGCCGGCATCGTCGGGCCGCTCTATCTGTGGTCGGATGGCGAGGAGCGGCCGCGCATCCATACGGCGGGTGGCGCCCTGAAGATCGTCGAGCGCCCGGCCGGCCGCGCGATCTTCGAGATCCACACCATGATGAACGAGCCGGTCGCCGCCATGGACGGGCGCACCGCCCCGGAGCCGTGCCAGTTCCTGGAATATCACTGCCTGCTGGCCCGCACCGACCTGGCAGCCGGCGCCCACGGCATCGACCCGGACATCGTCTGCGTGCACGAGCATATCGACCTGTGCCTGGAAGCCGCGCGACGGGGCCTGCCGGTGATGCTGGAGCCGCGGGCGCGCATCGACTACCTGGCCTTCGCCGACTATCACCTGCACGACCTGCCCTACTTCATCTGGCGCTGGCGGCGCGAGGCGGTGGAAAGCAGCCTTGCCATGCTCTCGGCCAAGTGGAATTTCCTGGACGATCGCGAGGCCTATTCCGGCATCCGCGCCTTCTGCCGCGAGCATGTCGCCGGCAAGACCCTCGTCCACTCCGCCGCCGCCTTCCAGCCGGCCGAGGGGGACGCCATGCCAACCCCGGTCGAAAGCCTGGCACCGCTGATCCGGCAACTGACGCGGCTGGGCTATCCCGATACCGGCCTGCGATCGATCGTCTTCGCCCACGATCTGGCGCGGGACCTGTTCGACGGCTGCTACCGGCCCTGCGGCCGGCCGTTCCTGAACCACGCGGTCGGCACCGCCGGGGTGCTGGCGCATTTCCGGCTGCGCGTCGACATCGTCTTTGCCGGGCTGCTGCACGCCGCCTTCTCCCACGGCCGCCTGGACCAGGACCGGGCGCCGACGCCGGCCGAGCTGGCCGCCCGCCTGCCCGGCGCCCTCGGCCGGCGGGTGATCCTGCTTCTCCACCGCTATCATGCCTGGCAGCGCGATCCCGGGCGGCTGCTACGGTCGTGGCCGGACCCGGCCAGCCTGCCGGTGGCCGAGGCCGAGGTCGCGGCCATCGCCATCGCCAATGCCATCGAGGAACTGGCGAGCGGCGAGATCACCCTGTCGGCCAAGCCCGCCGCAGGGGCAGGGCAGATCGACTATCTGGCGCGGGCCGCGGTCGCCATGGGCTCGGCCTCCATGGGCCAGGCGCTGCGCCGGTTGCACGCGGCGGTCGCATCGAGCCGACTGAGCGTGCGCCTGCCCATTCAGGACAGCTTCCGCCTGCGGGACGGCCGGAAGGTGCCGGCCGCCCACGCCTGAGCCGGCCCCCCGCCCCCGGACTCCGCGATCTCCAGCTTCGTCTTGTCACCCGGATGACCTATTGTCCGTTCTGCGTCGGTCTGGGGGGATTGGAATGGCAAGCGAGCGGCCGTCGGTCATCGACGGCGACGGTGCGGTGCGCGCGGGCGGCTTCCGGCCGTGATCGGGCTCGACAAGGTGTCCTATCGCCCCGGCCCCATCGCCGGGCCGATGCTGCGGCGGCACGCCGGCCCCTGGTCGCTGTGGGGCCTGGGTGTCAGCGTCGTCATCACGGGCGAGTTCACCGGCTGGAACACCGGCCTGCTGGAGGGCGGTTTCGGCGGCATGCTGATCGCCACCTTGCTGATGTCGGTCATGTACATCGCCGTCAGCCTGTCGCTGGCCGAGCTCTCGGCGGCCATGCCCTATACTGGTGGCGCCTACGCCTTCACGCGGATCGCCTTCGGCCCGTCGCTCGGTTTCGCCGCCGGCATCGCCCAGATCGTCGAGTTCACGCTGGCCGCCGCCGCCGTCGCCGTCGGGCTCGGCGCCTATGTCCGCATGCTGGCATTGCAGGCCGGGCTCGACCTGCCGAACATCGTCTGGTGGGCGGTGCTCTACGTCGTCTTCATCGGCCTCAACATCCATGGCGTGGTGACGCTGTTCCGCCTGGCCATCGGGCTGGCGGTGGTGGCGCTGCTGGCGCTGGTCGCCTTCTGGATCCGCGCCGTGCCGCAGTTCGACCTGGCGCTGGCGCTCGACATCGTGCCCAAGGGCGGGGGGTCGACCTGGCTGCCCAACGGGCTCATCGGCATCGCCTGGGCGGTGCCCTTCGCCGTCTGGTTCTATCTGGCGATCGAGGCGGTGGCCCTGGCAGCGGAGGAAACGCGGGACCCGGCGCGCGCGGTGCCGCGCGGCTTCGCCTGGGGCATCGGCACCCTGGTCGTGGCCGCGATCCCGACCTTCATCCTCAACAGCGGCGTGCCGCCCGGCGCCACCGTGATCAGCCAGGCGGAAGAGCCACTGCTGCTTGCCTTCGCGGCCCTGCAGGGCGACCGGCCGCGGCCGGTCTTCCTGGCGATCATCGGCATCTGCGGCCAGGCGGCCAGCTTCCATGCGGTGATCTACGCCTATGGGCGCTCGATCTATGCCATGGCGCGGGCCGGCTACCTGCCCGATGCCCTGGGCCGGCTGCATCCGACGCGCCGCACGCCCCTTCCCGCGCTGGTCGTCGGCGGCATCCTCGGCTTCGCGGTGGCGGTGGCGGGGGATCTTCTCCCGGAGACGCTGGGGCTCGAGGCGCTGCTGATCGCCATGGCGGTCCTGGCCGCCATCATCTCCTACATCCTGCAGATGCTGGCGTTCCTCCAACTCCGTCGCGCCCAGCCCGACATGGTGCGGCCCTACCGCAGCCCGTTCGGCGCCACCGGGGCGATGACGGCCCTGGTGATCGCGCTGGCGGCGGTCGTGCTGATGGCGTTCGATCCCCACCTGTTGCCCGGGTTCTTCGGCTGCGCGGCGGTCACGGCCGTGGGCCTCGTCTACTATGCGTACCGCGCCCGGAACCGGCTGCGGCTTTCGCCGGAGGAGACCGCCGCGCTGGCGTTGCGGGAGCAGAGCCGTGGCTGACCATCTCCTGCCCAACAGTCTGATGGAGGTCCTGGGCCTGGCGGCCATCCTCGTCTTCCTGCTGACCAGCATCAGCGCCGTCCTGGCGGCCCTGCTGGTGGCGCGCGACAACCTCTTCTATCTGGGCTTCCAGTTCATCGGCCTGGCCTTGGCCCTCATACTGTCGGAGGCTTGGCTCTTCGACCTCGCCTTCGCCGGCATCCTGGACGACCGCGCCACCTATCGCCAGGCGGCCTGGACGACGCTCGTCCTGGCGATCACCTACACCATCGACATGGGCCTCAAGATCTTCGTCTGGGAGGGGGTGCTGGCACGCGACGGTCGCGAGGCGGTGCCGCGCCTGCTGGTCAACGTCGTGCGCTTCCTCATCTACCTGCTCGGCCTGCTGATCGTATTGCAGTTCATCTACGACCAGTCGATCACGGCGCTCGCCACCCTGTCCGGCGCCTTCGCCATCGTGCTGGGCCTGTCGGCGCAGACGACGCTGGGCGAGATGTTCGCCGGCATCGCCATCGCGCTGTCGCGGCCCTTCCGCATCGGCGACTGGGTCAAGATCGGCAACATGGACGAGGGCCGCATCATCGACATGACCTGGCGCCTGGTGCGGCTGGAGTTGCGCGACCGCACCGTCGTCCACCTGACGAACCGGCAATGCGCGGAACTGCCGGTGAAGAACTTCAGCTTCCCGAACAGCGCGATCCGCATGGCAGAGGACATCTTCTTCCCGCGCGGCAGCGACCAGGACCGGGTGAAGGCCGTCGTCCGCCGCGCCATCGGCGAGGTGCCGACCGTACTGGCCGACCCGCCGCCCAACGCCGTCTACATGAGTGCCCGCGACGGCGTGGACCATTATTCGATGCGGTTCTACATCCGCGAATACAACCTGCGCCGCCGCATCGTCGAGCAGGTCTGGCGCAGCGTCACCAAGCATCTCGACCGCGAGGAAATGCCGATCGCCCAGCCGCGCCAGGCGGTCGACCAGTTCAGCCGACCAGTCCCCGCGCCGACCGCCGAGCCCGAGGCGACCTGACCCCGTTCAGGCCCCCGCCCGCCAGGGATGCTCGGCCACCCAGTGCCGGGCGATGTCGGCCCGGCGGCAGAACCAGACGCCGGCATGGCGCCCGGCATAGTCCATGAAACGGGCGAGGGCCGCGGCCCGGCCCGGGCGCCCGGCCAGCCGGCAGTGCAGCCCGACCGACAGCATCTTGGGCGCCGTCCCGCCCTCGGCATAAAGCAGGTCGAAGCTGTCCTTCAGGTAGGTGAAGAACTGGTCGCCCGAATTGAAGCCCTGGGCCGTCGCGAAGCGCATGTCGTTGGTGTCGAGCGTGTAGGGCACGACCAGATGCGGCCCGTTCGAGCCCGTCACCCAGTAGGGCAGGTCGTCGGCATAGCTGTCGGACGAATAGAGGAAGCCCCCCTCCTCCATCACCAGGTCCAGCGTGCGCATCGAGCAGCGGCCGGTGTACCAGCCCTGCGGGCGCTCGCCGGTCACGGCCGTGTGGATGGCGATCGCCTCGGCCATGTGGGCCTGTTCCCGCTCGCGGGTGAAATCCTTGTACTCGATCCATTTCAGGCCGTGGCTGGCGATCTCCCAGCCGGCCTCGCGCATGGCTGCAACCTGTTCGGGCCCGCGCTGCAGGGCCGTCGCCACGCCATAGACGGTGACGGGGATGGCGCGCTGCGTGAACAGCCGCCACAGCCGCCAGAAGCCGGCACGCGCGCCATATTCGTAGATGGACTCCATGTTCCAGTGCCGCTCGCCGGGCCAGGCGGCGGCCCCCACGATCTCGGACAGGAACGCCTCCGACTGGCCGTCGCCGTGGAGGATGTTGTTCTCGCCCCCCTCCTCGTAGTTGATCACGAACTGGAGGGCGATGCGGGCGCCGCCCGGCCAGCGCGGGTCGGGCGGGTTGCGGCCATAGCCGCGGAGGTCGCGCGGATAGCGGTCTTCCATGGCCATGGCCCCTTTCCCTTGCCCGCGCGGCTAGATCCGGCCCCCGTCGACGATGAAGGTCTGGGCCGAGACCATGCGGCTGTCGTCGGCCGTCAGCCACAGCACCATGCGTGCCAGGTCGGGCGGATAGACCTTCTCCTTCAGGCATTGCAGCGTCATCAGCCGGGCCTCGGCCTCTGGCGTCAGCCACATCGACACCTGACGCTCGGTCATCACCCAGCCGGGCACCACCGTGTTCACACGGATCTTCTTGTCGCCGAGGTCACGGGCGAGCGCCCGGGTCAGGCCCTGCACGGCCGCCTTGGCGGTCAGGTAGACCGGGATGTTGGGCGTCATGCCCATCCACGAGATCGAGCCGAAATTGACGATGGCGCCGCCGCCGGCTTCCGCCATCGCCGGCGCCAGCGCCTGGGAGACGAAGAACTGGTGGCGCAGATTGGTCGCCATGCGCTCGTCCCAGTATTCCGGCGTCACCTCCTCGATCGTGTGGCGGTCGTCGCGCGCGGCATTGTTGACGACGGCACGGATCGGCCCGATCGCGGACGATGCCTGGGCGCAGGCCGCGCGCAGGGCCGGGATGTCGCGCAGGTCGCAGGGAATGAAGAGCGGCGCCGGCCCCACCCCTTTCAGCCGTTCCAGCAGGGCCGCCGCTGAAGCTTCGTCGATGTCGACGAAGGCCACGCGCGCACCCTGGGCGACGTAGTGCTCGACGATGGCGGCACCGATGCCGGTCGCCCCGCCACTGACGAACACGGCGCGATCCTCAAGGCTCGGATAGCGAGCAAACCCTTCCATGCGACCAGCTTCCTTCTCGACGCTTGACCCGGCGGCGCATCGGCGACCAATTTCGCTCCCTGACGCCGCCCGCCCCCAATGGTAGCAGCCGCCTGCGCGAGTCCGGACAGCAATGTCGATGCCCCCGATCCCCCCGGACCCGAATCCGGCAGAAGCCGCCCCGGACGGGGCGTCGCTGGGGCAGGCATGGCCGATCGCGGGACAACCCGCCCAGGCGCCGGCCGAAGTCGCCGTCGTGATCTCCACCGTGCTGCGGCCGTCGCTGCTGCGCGCCGTGCGCTCGGTCTTCGACCAGGAGCATGACGGGACGGTCCTGCTGGCGATCGGCTGCGACCGCCTGGATGGCGGGCTGGAGCTGGAGGCGCTGCGCCGCCTGCTCGACCAGCGGCCGGCGCGCATGGGCGCCCTGCTGCTGACTCCCGGCTATTCGACGGCCAGGCGCAATGGCGGCATCCATGCCGGGCGCGGCGGCGGGGCCATGCGCACCATCCTGTCCTTCCTGGCCAACGCCCCGCGTGTCGCTTTCCTGGACGACGACAGCTGGTACCTGCCGCAGCACCTGGGCGACCTGCTGCGCGCGGTCGACGGGTTCGACTGGGCCTTTTCCATGCGCTGGTTCGCGGCGGAGGACGGGCGGCTGCTGTGCCGTGACCAGTGGGAATCGCTGGGGCCGGGGCGCGGCATGTATGCCCGCATATCGGGCGGGTTGATCGACACCAACTGCTACATCGTCGACAAGCGCCAGGCGATCCTGCCGCTGTCGGCCTGGACCATGGTGACGAAGGAGGACGGCTCCGGCCAGGACCGGCAGATGCTGCAGATGCTGACGCGCATGCACAGCGTCGGCTGGACCGGCCGGCACAGCGTCGCCTATGCCCTGCGCCCGGGCTCGCGCCTGTGGCGGCTGGCGCACGCGCCGCAGTTCCACGACCGCCTGGCCGCCGCCGGCCGCCGCGGCCTGTCCTATGACGAGACGTTCCGGCGCTGGCCCGACCTTACCCAGGCGATGCTGGCCTACGCGGCAGAGAAGGCGGCGACCGGGCAGTCGCACGACCGGCCGGCATGACGACCCGCACCTGCATGTTCCATATCGGGCGCAGCGGCAGCACGGTGGTGGCCGACCAGCTTCGCCAGCATCCCGGCCTGACCTGGGCGGGCGAGCTGCTCGACCCGCGGCGCGGCAGCTTCGACCGCGCAGCGGCGCTGTCCCGGATCGAGCGTGGCCTCGACAAGGCGGGCAGCAGGGGCTTCGGCTTCGAGACGAAGTTCTATCACCTGCGCCGGGCGGGGCTCGACCCGGCCGGGCTGCTGGAGTTGCTGGCAGCGCGCGGCTTCGTCCGCTTCCTGGTCATTCGCCGCCGCAACCTGCTGCGCAAGATCGTCTCGTCCCTGCTGGCGCGCCAGACCGGGCAGTGGCACCTGGAGGCCGGTTCGGGCGCCCGCCCCATCCTGCGGCCCATGCGGCTGGATGTCGGGGCGGTGGTGGTCGAACGCGCGACCACCCCGCTGCTGGACGCCATGGCCCGCTACCAGGCCGATTTCACTGCGCTGGACCGGGTGCTCGGCGATCGCCCGGTGCTGCGGCTGACCTTCGAGGACGACATCCGGCCCGACCCGGCCCGCGCCTATCGCCGGGTCACGGCCTTCCTCGGCCTGCCCGACCATCCGGCCGAGGTCCGCCTGGTACCGACGACGCCCTGGCCGCTGTCGCGCATCCTGACCAATTTCGACGAGGTACGCGCCCATCTGGCCGGCACCCCGCACGCCTGGATGACGGACGACTAGTCGATGAAGGGCGAATAGCTGATGGTCGCCAACTACCTGCCAGCCGACCACCCGGCCGACGCGCCGCCGCGCTTCCGCCTCTTTGGCATAGGGCTCGGCAAGACCGGCACGATCTCGCTCTGCGGCATCTTCGGCAGCCACTTCCGCTCGACCCACGAGCCCGAATGGCGCCAGATCATCCGGCTCGGCCTGCACCCCGACGCCAACCGCTTCGGCGACTTCTTCAGCTCGCCGCCGCTGCAGAACCTGGTCGCCGGCTGGGGCTGGGAGATGAACTCCTCCACCCTCAACTATCACCTGCTTCCGCTGATCCGCCGGGTGCATCCCGATGCCCGCTTCGTGCTGACGGTGCGCGACCCGGTTTCTTGGGTGGCGTCCATCTGCCGCCATGAGAGCACCCGGCCGCGCCGCACCCATTGGGACTGGTGGGAATTGCGCCGCATCCGCTTCCGCCCGGACCTCTATCGCCATGGCGAGGCCGATGCCGGGCTGGCACGGCTCGGGCTGTTCTCGCTGGAGGGCTACCTGCGCTGGTATGCGCGCCATAACCGGCGCGCGCTGGAACTGCTGCCGGCAGAGACGCTGCTGGTGACGGCGATGGACCGCCTGTCGCAGCCGGCCGAGCTGGAGCGGCTGGCCGACTTCGCCGGCGTGGCACCGGACCGCCTGGCGCGCGAGCGCTCGCACATGCATGTCTCCGACACGCCATTCGACCTGTTCGACGTCGTCGACCGCGGCGTCGTGGAAGCCGCAGCGGAGCTGCATTGCGGGCCGGTGTGGCGGGCGCTGCGGATGCGCGCGGGCCTTGGCTGACTATGCCGCCCCGGGATTGAACATATCGTCGAGCAGCGGGCCGAAGCGGCGCGACACCATGGTCACGCCCAGGCTGTCATGGTCGGTCAGGCCGGGGACCGGGATCAGGCGGATGCCCGGCACCACGGCCATGCGCGTGGCCGCCCAGCGGTCGCCGCGGTTCTGCTGGCCGAACACGATCGTCACCCGGGGAGGGCGCGCGGCTGCCCGATAGAGCGGCAGCACGTCCTCGACCAGGTGCGGATTCTCGGCATGCAGCCGGCGGATCATCGGAAAGCGGTCGCGATCCTTGGGGTCGATCCCCAGGGTCGTGACCGGCGAGAAGGCCAGCACCGCCTCCGCCTCCAGCCCGATGCCATAGCGCAGGGCCGAGAAGCCGTTGGCCGAATAGCCGATGCAGAAGCGCCGCGTCGCCCCCAGCCGATCGGCCAGAGCGCGCAGGCCAGCGATGCAGCCGGCCAGGTCCGGCGCCAGGCCGGGCAGGCCGGTGATGGAGAATTGCGAGCGCGGGTCGCGCACATGCACCGCATGGCACCCCTGCCGGCGCAGCCAGGTCTGCACCACGACATGGGCGAACGGGGCCTCGTCGGCCCCGGCGAAGACGAAGACGACCCGGTCGCTGCCGGGGCTCTCGACGACCTGCGGGCCGGCCCCGGGTGCTGCCGGGGCGGGCTGGTTGCGGCCGACCTCGTCCAGGATGGTGGCCATCATCCCCGCCACCTCCCCCGCCGGGCGGAAGCGCAGTTGCAGGGCGTGGCGGCAGGCGGCAATGAGGCGCCGGGCGATCGGGCGCAGCGCCGGCTGCAATGCCAGGTCGGCCGCGGCCGCCTCGGCCGCCTCGTACCGCCCCGCCGCCATCAGGTCTCGGACTGCCCGCAACCGATCGCGGTCGGCGGCGATCCGGGCCGCCTCCGCTGCCGATTCGCGGGGTTGATCTTCCGTCATGCGATATCCCGGGCTCGCCCCCAGGGTGGCCTGTCGCCTTCGGCGATATCGATCGCTGCGAAATTGCGCAAATTCGTTGTCATGAAGTGCCCTCTCGGGACAATGTTGCGCCGCGTCGCCAGGAGAGCAAGAACGTGGACAGCGCCAGCATTGCCGGAATTCGCATCATGATCGTCGAGGACGAGGCGATGATCACCTTGCTGCTGCAGGATATGCTGGAGGAGATGGGCTGCATCATCGCCGCGACCGCGGCTGGCCTCGACGAGGCGCTGGCGGCGGCCGAGACGACCGCCCTCGATATCGCCATCCTCGACGTCAATCTGGGCGGAACCGAGACCTATCCGGTGGCCGACGTGCTGCGCCGCCGGGGCATTCCCTATGTCTTCTCGACCGGCTATGGCGCGTCGACCCTCCATGCCGACCACCAGGGCCGGCCGACCTTGCAGAAGCCCTTCGTCGAGCGCGACCTGCTGCGCTGCATCGGCCAGGGCCTGGGCCGCACGGCCGCCTGAACGGCTACCCGGCACCTACGCGCCCCGGCCCTGCATCTGGGCCAGCTTGCGGGCGACCTCGCCGATCGTGAAGGGCTTGCCGATCATGTCGACGCCGGCATCGAGCATGCCGTTGTGGACGATGGCGTTCTGCGTGTAGCCGGTGGTGAAGAGGACCGCGAGATCCGGCCGGCGGCGCCGCGCCTCGTCGGCCAGATGCCGGCCGTTCATGCCATGCGGCAGGATGACGTCCGTGAATAGCAAGGTGATGGCCGGGTTGGCATCGAGAATGTCCAGGGCGGCAGCGCCGTCGCCGGCCTCCAGCACCCGATAGCCGAGGTCGGCCAGGCATTCGACGCTGACCGCGCGCACGCCGGGGTCGTCCTCCACCACCAGCACCGTTCGGCCGCGCCCCAGCGCCCGATCCGTGGCGGCTGCGGGCGCATCCGCCGGCTGGTCGAGGCCGCCGTCGCGCCGGGCGGCGGCATGACGCGGCAGATAGATCTTCACCGCCGTGCCCTGGCCGGGCTCGGAATAGATCTTCACATGGCCGCCCGACTGCTTGACGAAGCCATAGACCTGGCTGAGGCCGAGGCCGGTGCCCTCGCCCAGCGGCTTGGTCGTGAAGAACGGGTCGAAGGCGCGCGCGATCACCTCCGGCGGCATGCCGCCACCGGTATCGGAGACGGCGATCAGCACATACTGCCCCGCAATCACCTCGTCATGCGTGCGGGCATAGGCCTCGTCCAGATGGGCATTGGCGGTCTCGATCGTCAGCTTGCCGCCGTCGGCCATGGCATCCCTGGCATTGACCGCCAGGTTGAGCAGGGCATTCTCCAGCTGCGGGCCGTCGACGAAGACGGGCCAGAGGCCGCCGGCCAGCACCGTCTCCACCTCCACCACCTCGCCCAGGGTGCGGCGCAGCAGGTCGGACATGCCCGCGACCAGCCGGTTGGCATCCGTGGGCTTGGGGTCGAGCGGCTGCTGGCGGGCAAAGGCCAGCAGCCGCTGGGTCAGGGTGGCGGCCCGCCGCGCCCCCTCCAGCGCCCCGGTGATGCCCCGGCGCACGCGCGGGTCGCCACTGTCGCCCAGGCGGCGCAGGGCAAGGTCGAGGTTGCCGGTCACGACCGTCAGCAGGTTGTTGAAATCATGCGCGACGCCGCCGGTCAGGCGGCCGATCGCATCCATCTTCTGCGATTGCCGCAGTTGTGCCTCGGTATCTTCCCGCAGCCGGGATTCCGCGCGCAGCCGGGCCAGCGCCGCACTCTCCCGCCGGGTCCGCGCCAGCGCGAACAAGGTGACGACGAAGAGCGCCAGGGTGACCGGCACGCCGAAGGCCAGGTGGCTGGCCGCGTCGGCCAGCCAGCGCTGGCGGATCGTCTCGACCGCGGCCGCCGTCGTGACATAGACGGGATAGCGCGGCAGGTGGCGATAGCGGACGATCCGCTCCACCCCATCGAAGATCGAGACGGCACGGAACTCGCCGCTCTCCGGGTTGGCCGCGATGGCCGCCGCCAGGCGACCGGAGGGCGGCAGCGCCTCCAGCCCCTGGGCCGGCCGGGGATAGCGCGCCAGGATCGACCCGTCCTGGCGGATCAGGGTCGCGTTGAAGCCAGTTTCGGCGGCCAGCCGGGCATAGAACTCCTGGAAGTAGCCGGGCCGCACCGACACCACGATCACCCCGTCGAAGCCGGCCGCGTTGGCGACGCGCCAGGTGATCTGGAAGAAGGTGGCGCCGCGCACGCGGCCGCGAATGACCGGACCGACATAGGTCTGGCCCAGTTCCGTCGCGGGGCGCCCTTCGGCGTGGTCGAAATGGAAGCGGAAATACTCCCGGTCGCGCACGTCCATGTCGGCCGGCACGGTCGGCACGGCCGCGGCCACGATCGGCCGGCCGGCGGCGTCAATGATCCAGATATCCTCGATCTGCGACAGGCGCTGCCGCAGCGACTGGAGCCGGAGGTGCAGGGTATCGGCCTGGGCGCGAGCGCCGTCCACGTCGGAGCCGCGCAGCATCTCGGCCACCTGGGCGCCCACCAGCTCCTGGGTCTCGAACACCTTGATCGCGTGTTCGAGCACCAGGTCGGCCGTGCCGCTCAGACGCGCCCGCGTCTCGTCCAGGGCAAGCCGCCAGCCCTGCCAGGTGAAGAGCGCGAACAGCAGCGCGGGCAGCACGATGGTGCCGACCGCCACTGCCCGCAGGAGGCGGGTGGCGGCGCCCTCGTCGCGGCCGGCTGGGGCGGTCCTGGTCATGGCTGTTCCGGCCCCAGATCCAGGGCGCTTTCGGCGTAGCGGCGAAGGAAGGGCGTGTCGGCGATGATCCCGCCGAGCCGCTGGCGGCGCTCGGGCGGCCAGTCGATCTCCCGCCGGCTCTGGCGCGCGGAGGGCAGGACCCGGCCTGCGGCGGCCGACAGGTAGCGGGCCGGCGCCCCCACGCCCAGAAAGGTACAAAGGCGGGCCAGCTCTTCCTCGGGTGCTGCCACGAAATCCTCATGCCAGAGCGTGATGCTGCGTTCGGGCCCGAGCCGGTCGAGCAGCCGGGCGTTGGCCGCGGCCAGCGCGGCATAGTGGTTCAGCGAGACGAAGAGATGATCCTTGCCCGGCTGTTCCACGCTGCGGCGGACCATGGTGGCGATGTTGTCGGCCGGATGGCGCACGACGTGGATGAAGCGGACCGGCAGGTCGATGAACCGCTCGAACGCCTCAAGGGCGCCGGGGTCGAGCACCAGCCGGCGTGTCGTCTCGCCCCCCTTCTTGTCGCCGATCACCTGCAACCGGTCCCAGCGCCCCTGCCAGGCGCCAGGGACGCTGTAGTCGTAGGGGTGCCAGCGCCGGCCGAGGCGGCCGAGGCGTCGGCTGTTCTCGGCGATCAGCAGCAGGATCTGGTCGCGCGAGAAGCCGGCCTTGCGGAACCGCAGCACGTCGAGCTCGTGCGAGATGGCCATTTCCGGATGGGCGTCGAGCAGGGCGCCGGTCAGGCTGTGACCGCTGCGGGGATAGCCGATGAAGAGGACGAACAGGGCCGGCAGCGCCGCCAGCCGCTGGGGACGGGCACGCGACCATGCGTCGAGCTGCGCCATCTCGGCCGGCGTCTCGCCGAACAGGTTGTGCGGCCCCTCCGTGGTCGTCCGGCGCACGACCTCGGCGTCGGATATGGGAAAGTCGTCGGGATCGGCCGGCATCATCCGGCGGCATCCTCGGTCGTGCGGGTGGATCGGTATGGCGGGCGGTCAGGCAAGGCGCGAAGATAGACGGGGGCCGCGGCCAGTTACAATCGTTCACGCCACCGTTCGCGCGGGGGATGCTGCGGGCTTGACCGCCATCGACCGCCGATTTACGTTTAACTTTATGGTTAACTCTACGCAACCCTCGCTGGACCGCACCTTTTCCGCCCTGGCCGATCCCACGCGCCGCGCCCTGCTGGCGCGCCTGGGCGAGCAGGACGGGCTGTCGGTCAGCGCGCTTGCAAGACCGTTCGCGATGTCCCTGCCGGCCGTCATGAAGCACCTGGACGTACTGTCGGACGCAGGCCTGATCACCCGCACCAAAACCGGCCGGACGGTCTCCTGCCGCCTCAGCGCCGGGCC
Source organism: Stella humosa (assembly GCF_006738645.1). Taxonomy (GTDB): domain Bacteria; phylum Pseudomonadota; class Alphaproteobacteria; order ATCC43930; family Allostellaceae; genus Allostella; species Allostella humosa. The sequence continues at coordinate 4,847,842 of NZ_AP019700.1, forward strand.
GATGGAGGAAGCCATGAGCTGGCTCGCCCACTACCAGCAATTCTGGAGCGGAAGCCTGGACCGGCTGGCGGCGCTGCTCGAACGGGACTGAGCAGCGGCCCGGGCGCTATCCGCATATCGCCCCGGGCAGCAGCCACAGGACGGCCAGGTCCGCCTGCTGCCAGGCGTCGAGAACGGCCAAGCCGGCCAGCAGCAGCAGGACCAGCGGCAGCCAGCCGCCGCGTGCTGCCAGGCGCGGTGTCATGCCGGGGCCAGGCGGCCGCCTGGCCGGACGAGCGCGCGATCGTCGATCGGCCAATGCACGGCCGCCGCCAGCACCCCCAGCGCCACCGCCCCCAGCCATACCGCGTCATAGGACCCCGTCGCCTCGAAGACATGCCCCCCGAGCCAGACGCCCAGGAACGAGCCGAGCTGGTGGCCGAGGAACACGAAGCCGAACAGTGTCGCGATGTAGCGCACGCCGAACACCTGCGAGATCAGGCCGTTGGTCAGCGGCAAGGTGCCCAGCCACAGGAACCCCATGGCCGCCGCGAAGGCATGCAGGCTCCAGCTCGTCAACGGCAGCAGGACGAAGAGGGCGATCGCCGCCGCCCGCAGGAGATAGAGGACGGACAGCAGGTACTTCCGCCGCACATAGCCGCCCCACAGGCCGAACAGGTAGGTGCCGGCGACGTTGGCGAGCGCGATGATCGCCAGCGCGGCCACCGCCTCCTCGGGGGGCAGGCCCCGATCCAGCAGATAGGCCGGCAGGTGCGTGGCGATGAAGGCAAGCTGGAAGCCGCAGGCGACGAAGCCGAGGTTCAGCAGCCAGAAGCCGCGATGGCCGAACGCCTCGCCGATCGCCGCCGACATGGAGTTGGCCGAGGCGGCCGGCTGTCCGGCGCCGGGACGGTCGCGCAGCGGGCGGACCAGCGGCAGCAGCAGCGCCATCGTCGCCGCCAGGGCCAGCAGCGCGCCGGTCCAGGCCCACGCCCCGATCATGACCTGCGCCGCCGGGACCATGGCGAACTGGCCGAGCCCGGCGATGGCGCCGGCCAGGCCCAGGGCCCAGCTGCGCCGATCGGGCGATACGAGGCGGCTGATCGCGCCATAGATCGCCCCGAAGGCGGTGCCGGCGAGCGCGACGCCGATGCAGATGCCGGCCCCCAGGACGAAGACGGGGGGCGTCGTCGCCTGCGCCATCACGACAAGGCCCAGGGCATAGAATGCCAGCCCGCCCGCCACCACCCGGGCCGACCCGAAGCGGTCGGCGATCATGCCGGCGATGGGCTGGACGGCACCCCAGGTCAGGTTCTGCACCGCCAGGGCAAGGCCGAAGGTTTCGCGCGACCAGCCCCGGTCCATCGTCACCGGCAGCAGGAACAGCCCCTGGACATGGCGGATGCCGAGCGCCAGGCCCATGATCACCCCGCCGGCCAGAATGGCGGCCCAGATCCCGGTGGAACGGCGCGCGGCCGGCGACGATGGTGGCGCAGACGGTGTTGGCATGCTGGGGCTCTCCGTGCGGATCGTACGGAGGCTGATCGCCGGCCGACCTCATGTCGAATGAGGGTCTCGTCGGCCGGGCTGAGTTCTTCTCACGCGCGCCCGACCTTGGATGCCTCCGCCAGCAGCCAGGGTTTCAGGTTGCGGATCCGCCGGTCGCGGGCGAGTGCGGGCGGATAGACGAGGTAGTAGCCGCTGTCCGTGCCGATGCGATGATCGAAGAGGACGGCGAGCCGGGCGGCGGCGATATCGTCCTGGACCATCTCGAATCCACCCAGCGTCAGGCCGACGCCGTCCATGGCGGCTTTCAGGCCAAGGCCGGACGTATCGACGATGGTGATGGATGCGGGCCGGATCGCCCCGCCCGGCAGGGTCGCATTCCAACGCTCGAAATCCGCCTGCAGGCGCTGCGGCAGGAACAGCGGCATGCGGGCGGCAGCCGCGCGGACGTCGCCCGCCGCCGGCCATCCAGGCCGCCCCAGCAGCACCACGCTCTCCTGGAACAGCAAGTCGGCGGCAAGGCCGGGCCAGTTGCCCCGGCCATGGCGGATGCCGGCATCGGCACCCCCGGCATTCAGGTCCGCCAGGTCCTGCGTCGTCGAGATCAGCAGCTCGAACCCCGGCCGCGCCAAGGGATAGGTTGCCAGCCGCGGCGAAAGCCAGTGGCTGGCGAAGGTCGGCATGATGGACAAGCGCAGCGGGCCCAGCCGGCGCTGCGTCTGCAAGGCGCCCACCGCCCCGACGATGCGGGCGAAGCCGGCGGTCAGGTCCGGCGCCAGGGCACGGCCGGCCGCCGTCAATTCCAGCCCCGGTCCCGCCCGCCGCATCAACTCCAGCCTGAAGGCCTCCTCCAGGATGCGAAGCTGGTGGCTGACCGCCGACGGCGTCACCCCGATCTCGGCCGCCGCGTCCTTGATCGACAGATGGCGGGCGGCTGCCTCGAACGCGCGCAGCGCGTTGAGCGGCACGGTGAGGCGCATGGGGCTGGACGGCACGTCGGGACGGCCAGGACGGGCGGTCATGGCACCCGGGCCATCTCCAGTTGCGATATCGCCGTCCGGCGCCAGCCGGTCGCGGCGAAGAATCCGGCCGCCATGGCCTCCGGCACGATGGCCGGGATGGACCATGACGCCCCGGGCCATTGCGCCGCCAGTGCGTTCAGGAACCGCCGGCCGAGCCCCCGCCCGCGCCAGTCGGCCGCGACCGCGAAAGCCAGCAGCCGCATCGCCGGGCCCGCCGGCTGCACCAGGGCCGCGGCCTCGCCGCCTTCGCTGCGGAAGGCCAGGACGGGCAGGGTCGCGCCAGCGAAGCACAAGGGCGAGGCCTGCCAGGACGGGTCGGCCGGATAGGCCGCCAGCAGCGCATGCAGGATGTCGTCGGGCGCGCAGCGCGCAATGCCGATCCGCTCGCCCGCGTCGCCACCAAGCGGACGCTCATATCCGACCAGCACCCGCACCGCGGCGAACCCTTGCCGGGTGTAGACGCGCAGCGCCGCGGCATTGCCGGCGATGACCTCGAGCACGATCTCGGCATCCTGGCGCCGGCGGGCATCCGCGATCGCCAGGGCGATGGCGGCGCGGCCGAGACCCCGGTTGCGCGCCGCAGGCGCGATCCCGAGGGCCGCCACCCGCGACCGCCGTCCCCGCCGCGCAACGAGCATCGCGCCGATCCGCTGGCCATCCCGGTCGATCAGGAGGTGGCTCGCCGCCAGGTCGACATGCTCGGCCCGGACGCGCCGGGCCAGCCCGTCGACGTCGAACGCCACTGGCACGACATAGCCGGCATACCCCGTCTCCAGGAGGCGGACCGTCTCGGTCAGCGCGACATGGGATAGCGGCAGGGACCGCAGATCGTCCTCGGGCATATCGTCTTGTCCCGCTTTCCGGCCGGGTGCGATCCGGTGGGACAGTTTTTCCCGAAGACCGAACGAAATCAACGGCTGGCGGGAAGGATGGTGCCCCTGGTCGGACTCGAACCAACACGCCCTTGCGGACAACAGATTTTGAGTCTGCCGCGTCTACCATTCCGCCACAGGGGCACTCGGGCGCGAACATAGCGGCGGCTTGGGCGGAAGGGAATGGCCGCGTTGAGGGGCGACCTGCAACTAGACCCAGCCGGCGGCACCGACGATGCCGCCCAGCACCAGCACCCACAGCGGGTTGATGCGGCCCCACATCGAGACCGCGACGGTCGCCAGCGTCAGCAGGGCCGCCACCAGGGAGCGGTCGACGGTCTGCGCCACCACGAAGGCGCCGGCGGCGACGATGCCGATGGTGACGGGGGCAAGGCCGCGCTGGACGACGCGGCGCCAGGGGCGGTCGCGGAAGCGTTCCCACAGGTGGGCCACGATGTAGGTCAGCGTGCAGGCCGGCGCGCAGATGGCGGCCGTCGCGACCAGCGCGCCCGCCAGCCCCGCCACCTGCCAACCGATCAGGGTGACGATCAGGATGTTGGGGCCGGGTGCCGCCTGGGCGATGGCGAAGAGGTCGGCGAACTGCTGGTCGGTGAGCCAGCCCGACACCTCCACCGCCTGGCGGTGCATCTCGGGCAGGACGGTGTTGCCGCCGCCGAAGGCCAGCAGCGAGAGCAGCGCGAAATGGCGCGCCATCACCAGGAGGACGGCGGTCTCCACTACAGCACCCCGCCCGTCATCGGTTGCGCCGCCACCAGGCGATCGCCATGCCGACCGCCAGCAGCGGCGGCAGCACCCAGGCGAGCGGCCAGCGCAGCAGCCCCACCGTGACGAACCCCACCAGCGCCACCGGTGCTGCCTCCAGCGGGCGTTCGCGGATGAGCGGGATCGCCATCTTGATCGCCATGGCGACCACCAGCCCTGCGGCCGCTGCCCCCACGCCCGCGAAGATCGAGCGCACCATCGGCTGGTCGCCATGGCGGGCATAGAAGGCGCCGGCCGCGCACATCAGCAGGACCGGCCCGCCGATCAGCCCCGAGATCGCCGACAGGGCGCCGGGCAGCCCGCGGAAGCGGCTGCCGACGGCGATCGACACGTTGATGATGTTGGGGCCGGGCAGGAACTGGCAGAGGCCCAGTATGTCCGTGAATTCCGGCCCGGTCAGCCAGCGCCGCCGCTCCACCAGCATCCGCCGGGCCCAGGGCAGCACCCCGCCGAAGCCCGACATGGCGATGCCGAGGAAGGCCAGGAATAGCTGCGACAGGGTGGGGACGGGGCGGCCTTCGACCGAAAGGTCGCCGACGGCCGCGTCCGGCGGGTGCGACATCGCGTCCTGGTTAGTCGCCGCCGGCACTTTCTGACAACTGCTTTCTGTGCTGCCCGCGCCGCCGCGCTATATCTGCCGGCGGCGAGACGAGAGGCGAAGCATGGATTCGACGAAGTCGCTGGCGGCGGTCATCCTGGTGGGCGCGGTCGGCGTGCTGGGCGGGGCGCTGCTGTTCGAGCATGTGGGCGGCCTGGCCCCTTGCGTGCTCTGCCTGTGGCAGCGCTGGCCCTGGTGGATCGCGGCCGCGATCACCCTGCCCGTTCTGCTGCTGCCGCCCGTGCGGCGCACCCTGGGACCGGCCCTCCCGGCACTCTTCGCCCTCCTGTTCGCGGCCAGCTTCGCGCTGGCGGCCTACCACGTGGCCGTCGAGCAGCACTGGATCGCCGGCCCCGCCACCTGCAGCGCGCCCCTGTCGGGTGCGCGCACGCTGGCCGACTTCCAGCGCATGGTGGTGGACCGCCCGGTGGTCCGCTGCGACGAGGTGCCCTGGGCGCTGTTCGGGGTGTCGCTGGCGGGCTTCAACGCCATCTTCTCGGCCATTCTGGCGGTATTATCCGTCCGCACGCTGCGCCGCCACCGCCAGGGAGGGTTGCGATGACCCCGGCCGACGCCGACCAGACCACCCGGCCGTCGCTTGCCTGGCGCCTGCCGGGCGACCCGCCGGCCGATGCGCAGCTGCAACGGATGATCCGCGTCGACCACGCCGGCGAGTACGGCGCCCGGCGCATCTATGCCGGCCAGCTCTCCGTCCTGGGGCGCGGCCCGGCCGGCCCGGCGATCCGCCACATGGCCGAGCAGGAGGCCCGCCACTTGGCCGCCTTCGAGCGCCTGATCGTCCAGCGCCGGGTGCGGCCGACGGCGCTGCTGCCGGTCTGGCACCTGGCGGGCTATGCCATGGGGGCGGCCACCGCGCTGCTGGGCGAGAAGGCCGCCATGGCCTGCACCGTCGCCGTCGAGGAGGTCATCGACGAGCATTATCGCGACCAGGTGAAGGCGCTGGGCGATTCCGAAAGCGCGCTGAAGGACCAGATCGAGGAGTTCCGCGCCGAGGAGCTGGAGCATCGCGACACGGCACTCCAGGCCGGCGCCACCGAGGCGCCCGCCTATCCGCTGCTGTCGGCCGCCGTCAAGGCGGCCTCGCGCCTGGCGATCCGTCTCTCCGAGCGATTCTGATTCAGAAGAGCCGGCCGCCGTTCGGCACGGGCTTGTCGACGCTGGCCAGCACCACCGCACCATCGGCATCCGGGAAGCCCAGCACCAGCACCTCGGAGCGCATCGGGCCGATCTGGCGCGGCGGGAAGTTGACCACGGCCGCGACCTGGCGGCCCACCAGCTCGTCCAGCCGGTAGTGCACGGTGAGCTGCGCGGAGCTTTTCTTGATGCCGATTTCCGGGCCGAAATCGACCTGCAGGCGATAGGCCGGGCGGCGCGCCTCGGGAAAGGGTTCGGCCGAGACGATGGTGCCCACGCGGATGTCGACGCGGGCGAAATCGTCATAGGCGATGCGGTCGGCGACCGGCTGGGAGGGATTGTCCGTCATGGCGGCGGCGACCCTATCACCAGCCGACGAGGTCGAGCACCCCCCAGCTCAACACCGGGAAGGCCACCAGCAGGACCACGCGCACGAAGTCCGACACCAGGAACGGCACCACGCCGCGGAAGGTCTCGGCCATCGGCACGTCGCCCGCCAGCTTGTTGATGACGAAGACGTTCATGCCGACCGGCGGCGTGATCAGCCCGACCTCGATCACCACCAGCACCAGGATGCCGAACCAGATCGCCGTATGCTCCGGCGTCATGCCGAAATCGAGCCCCAGCACGGCCGGCAGGAAGATCGGCAGGGTCAGGATGATCATGCTGATCGAATCCATGAGGCAACCCAGCACGACATAGATCAGCAGGATGGCGACCAGGACCGCCATCGGCGCCATGCCGCTGTGCCCGATCGCGTCGGCCAGGCCCTGGGGGACGCCGCTCAACGCCATGAAGGCGTTGAAGACGTCGGCGCCGATCAGGATGAGGAAGATCATCGCGCTGGAGAGCGCGGTGTCGAGCAGGCTGGCCGTCAGCTCCGCCCAGGGGATGCGATAGACCAGCAGGGCCAGGAGCAGTGCCCCCAGCACGCCAAAGGATGCCGCCTCGGTCGGCGTGAAGACGCCGGAATAGATGCCGCCCAGCACCAGCAGGAAGAGGCTGGTGGGCGGTCCCATGGCGACAAGCGCCCGCAGCCGCTCGGCCCGCGTCGCCCGCCCGCCCGGCGGGCCGTCCTGCGGGCGCAGCCGCACCTGGATCATGATCGCCGCCATGTAGCCCAGCGCCGCGATGAGGCCGGGGACGAAGGCCGCCAGGAACAGCTTGGCGATGTTCTGCTCGGCCAGGATGCCATAGACGATGAGGCCGATCGAAGGCGGGATCAGGATGCCGAGCGTGCCGCCGGCCGCCAGCGTGCCGGTCGCCAGGCGGCCGGAATAGCCGTGCCGGCGCATCTCGGGCAGGGCCACCTGGCCCATCGTGGCGGCGGTCGCCAGCGAGGAGCCGCAGATCGCCCCGAACATGGCGCAGCCGCCGACCGCGGCCAGCGCCAGCCCGCCGCGGACATGGCCCATCACCGCGTGCGCGCCGCCGAAGAGCGCGCGGCTGATGCCGGCCCGGGCCGCGATGTAGCCCATCAGCAGGAACAGCGGGATGACCGAGAAGCTGTCCGACGCCAGCAGCAGGTACGGGCCGGTCTTGAGGTGCGACAGAAGCGGGGTCCACCCCGACAGCACGACATAGCCGCCGGCCCCGGCCGTCAGCATGGCGACTGCGATCGGCACGCGCAGGAACATCATCGCCAGCATCAGCAGGATGCCGGCGATGCCCACCGCATGGGCGCTGGTCATTCCGGTGTCCCGCCCGCCATGCGCAGGGCCGCGACCAGGGCCGCCACCGCGGTCACGACGAAGCACGGGACCGCCAGCGCAAAGCCGATCCAGGTGGGCAGGCGCAGGACCATGGATTCGTCGCCGAAGGCCCGCATCTCCACCCCGCCCACGCCCATCCGCCAGGCCAGCAGCATGGCGACGCCGGCCAGCAACAGGCCGCCCGCCATGTCGAGCGCCACCCGGCCGCGCCGCGGCAGGCGGGTCGTCGCGACATCGACCACGACATGCCCGCGCCGCCAGGCGCACCAGGGCATGGCCAGGCTGATCGCCACCGCCAGCGCCAGGCCGGCAATCTCGCTGTCGCCCGGGATCGGCCAGGAGAGGAAATAGCGGCCCAGCACGCTGACGCCGGTCATCGCCGAGGCCGCCACCAGGACCACCCCCGACAGGACGCCTAGCATCCGGCAGAGGCCGTCCAGCAGGCGGATGCCCGCCCCCTCCACCGGCGCCCCGGTCATCGGCCGTGCTTGACGATCAGCGCCTCGGCTGCCGCCAGCAGGGCCGCACCGTCCTTGCCCGACTTCGTCACTTCGTCCACCCAGGCTGTGTCGACGGCGCGCGCGAGATCACGCAGCTTTGCCGTCTCGGCCTCGGACATGGTGACGATGCGGTTGCCACGCGCTGCCGCGGCGTCACGGCCCGGTTTCTCGACCGCCTCCCAGATGGCGCCGGCGCGCGCGGCCAGGGCCATGCCGGAATTGGCGTCGATCACCTGCCTGAGGTCGGCCGGCAGGCTTTCATAGCGCTGCTTGTTCATCGCGTAGGCGAAGACGGAGGTGTATAGGCCGCGCGGGCCCGCGATCTCGGTATGGTTGTCGGTCAGCTCGTAGAGGCGCAGCGGCACCGTCACCTCCCACGGCACGACGGCGCCGTCGATGACGCGCTTGGACAGGGCCTCCGGCACCTGCGGCACCGGCATGAAGATGGCCGCCGCCCCGTAGCGCGCCAGCGCGTCGCCCACCGGCCGGGACGGCGCCCGCAGCTTCAGGCCCTTCAGGTCGTCGACCGTCAGGATCGCCTTGCCCTTCACATGGATGACGCCCCGGGCATGGACATGGAACATCAGCGGGTGGACGTCGGCGAACTCCGCCCGCGCATGGGTCTCGTAGAACTCCTGGGCGGCCTTGCTGGTGGCGACCGCGTCGCTGACCTTGAACGGCAGCTCGAACACCGACATCAGCGGGAAGCGCCCGGGCGTGTAGCTGGGCAGGGTCCAGACCACGTCGGCCACCCCGTCGCGGACCTGGTCGATCAGTTGCGGCGGCCGGCCGCCCAGTTGCATGGCGGGGAAGATCCGGACCTTGATTCGCCCGCCCGACTGCTCCTCCACCGCCTTGACCCAGGGTTCCATCAGTTCGCGCTGGGCGGGCGCACCGGCGGGCAGGAAATGCGCCAGCTTCAGTTCCACGGTCTGGGCCGCGGCGGGTGCGGCCAGCACGGCCGCCAGCATGCCGGCGGCCAGCAGGATCGGTCTCATGGCATCCTCCCCCCTTGGGTTCTTGGTCCGTGGCTCAGAGATTGAGGAACACGGTCTCGGACGGTCCCTGCATGACGATGTCCCAGCGATAGGCACCCTCCCCATCCGGCAGCGCCACCATCGTCGACCGCCGGCCCGCCGGCACCAGCGCCAGGATGGGGCAGCCGTCATTGGCCGGGTCGCCCGCGAAGTAGACGCGCGTATAGAGATGGCGCAGCAGCCCGCGCATGAAGAGGCAGACCAGCAGGTGCGGCGCCTGCATCCGGCCGCCCGGCCCCGGCACCGGACCGGGGCGGATGGTGCGCAGGCGATAGCGGCCCCCGGCGTCGGTCGGCACGCGCAGGAAGCCGCGGAAAGCCGGATCGAGCGGCACGTTTCGACGATCGTCGGGATGGTCGTAGCGGCCGGCGGCATTGGCCTGCCACACCTCCAGTACCGCGTCGGGGATGGGCTGGCCCTGGCCGTCCAGCACCCGGCCCGACAGCGTCACCACCGGCCCGGCCGCGCCCGCGGCGGCATCGGCGCGCGTCATCGGGTCGAACCCCAGATGGACGAAGGGCCCCACCGTCTGCGACGGCGTGACGGGCAGGGTCATGGCGCATCCCCTTCCATCGGCGTTGCCTCGCGGCCGCGCACGACGATGTCGAAGACATAGCCCAGCGCGAATTCCGGCACCGTGGCGTCGAGGGAGAAGGCCGCCACCATGCGGTCGCGCGCCACGGGATCGTCGACGCAGTTGAAGATGGGGTCGAGCGGCAGCAGCGGGTCGCCTGGAAAGTACATCTGGGTGACCAGCCGGGTCAGGAAGCTGGGTCCGAACAGCGAAAAATGGATGTGGGCCGGCCGCCAGGCGTTGGCATGGTTGCGCCAGGGATAGGCGCCGGGGCGGATGGTGACGAAGCGATAGAAGCCGTCATCGTCCGTCACCGCGCGCCCGAAGCCATGGAAATTGGGATCGAGCGGGGCGTCATGCTGGTCGAGCGGATGGTGGTAGCGGCCGGCGGCGTTGCACTGCCACAGCTCCACCAGGGTGCGGGGGACCGGCCGGTTGTCCTGGTCCAGCACGCGGCCCTGGACGATGATGCGCTCGCCCTGCGGTGGGGCGGCGGACCCTTTCGTCAGATCGGCCTCGTGGGCGCCCACGGCCAGATCGGCGAACAGCGGGCCCGTCACTTCGGACAAGGTCTGCGGCACCGCCACCGGCGGCAAGGCAGGCGCGCGGGCGACGGAGGATTTGTAGGGCGGGTGCAGATAGGCCGGTTGGGCACCGGCGCCCGGCCGGCGATAGCCGACGATGTCGCTCATTGCAGCCCCTCCCCCGCGCGCGGCATTCGGCTTTGCGGCCGTGGCGCGCTTGGGTGGGACGTTCGTCGGGAAAGGTGGCCCGCGTCAACCGGCTTCAAGAGCCGATCGACGCCACCCTTCCGTCCGCTGCGGCCTTGCGGCCGGTATCAGGCCTTCGGGCCGGTATCAGGCCTTGGGGCCGGTCTTGGCGTCGGCCGCCTTGGCCATCAGGGCGCGGACCTCGTCCATGCCCTCGGCCACGCGCTTGTTGATGACGGCGTAGGTGTCCTGGTTGGCCCGGGCCATCAGGTCGGCGATTTCCTTCATGTTGGCGATGGCCGCCTCGAACGCGGTCTTGGCGACCTCGGCCTGCTTCACCGCCTGGCGCTCCGGGCCGCCGGCCTGGGCGATCGAGCCCATCATGCGCGAGGCCTCTTCCATCGTCTGCCGCATGATCTCGGCCTGGCGCCGCATCACCGCCTGCATGCCCTCGGCCGCGAGCTGGTTGGCCTTGGTCAGGGCCTCGATGTTGCGGCGCTGGGCCGCCATCAGCGCCTCGGTGTCGAAGCCCGGCACGCGGAAGTCGCTCATCATGCGCGTGACGTCGAAATCGAGGAACGGGTTCGGGTTGCTGGCCATCGGTCGATCTCCGGCTGGGGGTCAGGGACAAGCGGAACCGTTAGCAGATCATGCTGCACTGCAACATAACTATTGCGCCGCAGCATCCGCCGGTGCTTGCGGCGAATCGCCGCCGAACAGCGAGGTCCATCCATCGACCCGGCGCAGCGCCCGGTCGAGGCGGGCCATGGTCGCCGTCAGGTCGGGGGATTCGTCGCCCATCCAGGTGGATACGGTGGCAAGATAGATGGCGCCGAACGCCTTCAGCCGCACCGCGCCGCGCAGGCCGGCGGTGTCCTGTCCGGCCGCCTCCAGCATCCAGCCGAGCGACCGGCGGAAGTTCGGCAGGGCGGCGATGCCGGCCAGCGGGTCGCCGCGCAGGTCGCGGGCGATCGCCGCCAGGCCCGCCCGCCACGGGCGCAGGTACTCCAGCCGGCGCATCACCACGTCGAACAGCCGATCGCGCGGTCGCTCGCCCGCATCCTCGGCCGGGTCGCCGCCGCGCACCACAGCCAGGTCGGCATGGCGCGAGACCGCGCCCAGGATCGCCGATTTCGATGGGAAGCGGTCATAGAGATCGGCCAGCGGCCGATCGGCGGCGAGCGCGATGTCGGCCAGCGCGACTCGGCGCCAGCCCTTTTCCACCGCCAGCCGCATAGCGGCTTCGATGATCGCCAATTCGACATCGGCCGCCGCGGCCGGCCGGCGCGCGCCCTTCGCCATATCGTCTTCCTCCCGAATCGCCATACAAGACATAGGGTCCGACAGGGGCTATCGCCACCAACAAACGCGTTGCGATCACGTTGGATCCACGCTCGTCCTTGCCAGGGCCTTTGGCGATGCTATAAGACTCAAGCGCAACTACCTGAATCATTGGGGGGTCAGGTCGATCGTGAGTGACGATCCGCGCAAGACTTTGCAGCGGCTGGACCGGCGTTCGATGTTGACCGGGATGGCGGCTCTCGCCTTTTCGGCAGCAGCCCTGCCGGTACCCGCATCGGCGATGCCGCGCGGGCCACGCAAGCCGACCGTCGTCATCGATGCCGGCCATGGCGGGCACGATCCGGGCACCATCGGCTTCAGCGGCAGCCAGGAAAAGGACGTGACGCTGCTGGCGGCGCGCGAACTGTTCGCGCAGCTCCAGTCGACCGGGCGCTACCGCCCGGTGATGACGCGGCGCAACGATTCCTATCTGGGCCTGGCGCAGCGCGTCGACCTGGCGCGCGATGTCGACGGCGACCTCTTCATCTCCATGCATGCGGATTCGATCGGGCGCGCGGATATCCGCGGCGCCTCGGTCTACACCCTGTCGGAGGTCGCTTCCGACGCCCAGGCAGCAGCCCTGGCGCAGAAGGAAAACCGTTCGGACCTGCTGGCCGGGGTCAACCTCGCCCACCAGTCGCGCGAGGTCAGCCGCATCCTCATCGACCTGATGCAGCGCGAGACCAAGAACCGCTCGGCGGTGTTCGCCTCTGGCCTGCTGCCGGAACTGGCGCGCCACACCACGCTGATCTCCAGCAGCCACCGCTTCGCCGGCTTCACGGTGCTGACGGCACCCGACATCCCGTCGGTGCTGATGGAGATGGGCTACCTGTCGAACCGGCAGGACGAGCAACTGCTGGCGACCGCCGCCCATCGCGCGCGCATCGCCCAGGCGACCGTGCGCGCGGTCGGCCGCTACTTCGCGCAGAAGGAATTCCTCCGCCCCCTCTAAGGGACGGAGCGCCTCATCCGCCCAAGAGCTTGGTCCGCCAGCGGGCTCAGCCCGCCAGTTCGCGGGAACGGCGCGTCGCGGCCGCGATGGCCCGCGTCATCAGCGGCTGCAGCCCGCCTTCCTCGGCCATCAGCACCGCCAGGGCCTCCTGGGTCGTGCCATTGGGCGAGGTGACGTTGCGCCGCAGCGTCGCCGCCGGGTCGGTCGATGCCTGCACCAGCGCGCCAGAGCCGGCGACCGTCGTGCGCGCTAGGCGCATGGAAAGGTCCGCGGGCAGGCCCGCCTCGCGCCCGGCCTCGGCCAGGCACTCGATCAACAGGAAGACATAGGCCGGGCCGCCGCCCGACACCGCCGTGACGGCATCGATCAGGCCCTCATCCTCGACCCAGGCGACGTCACCGACGGCGGCCAGCAGGCCGTCGCAGGCCTGTCGCTGGGCGGGCGACACCGCGCCGTTGGGCACGGCCACCGTCATGCCTTGCCCGACCGCGGCCGGCGTGTTGGGCATGGAACGGACGATAGCGGCGGGCCCGAGCGCCTGCTCGAAATAGGCGATGGTCTTGCCGGCCGCGATCGACAGGAAGACCGTGTCCGGCCCGGCGAAGCGGCGATAGTGCGGCAGCACCGCATCCATGCTCTGCGGCTTCACCGCCAGCACGACGACGCCCGGCCGGAAATCCGCCGCCAGTCCGTCGGGCGCGGCATGGACCGCAACGCCGTCGAGCGCCGCGAAGCGCGGGTCGGCCGACGGCTCGACGATCGCGACCCCTGCCCCGGTCAACCCGCGGGCGCGCCAGCCGTCGAGCATGGCGCCGCCCATCTTGCCGCAGCCGACGAGCAGCAGCGGTCCCATCGAATTGCCAGCCATGCGCCGCCCCCTATGCCTCGCCGACGGGGTCGATCATCGCCGCCGTCAATGCCTCGCCCGGGGCCTTGCCGCCCCAGACGACGAACTGGAATGCCGGGTAGAACCGCTCGCACTCGCTGAGCGCGGCATCCACCAGGTCCTCGACCTGCTCGACGCTGGCGCCCAGGGAGCCGCGCAGCAGCAGCGCGTGGCGGAAGCTCGGCTGGCTGGAATCTCCCGCTAGGTCGAAATGGCCGAGCCACAGCTTCTCGTTCACCAGCGACAGCAGCTCAAACACGGCTGCACGCCGGTTTCGCGGCACCTTCATCTCGAAACCGCACGAGAAGAGCAGCGCGTTCATGTCCGGCTGCCAGACGAAGAACAGCCGGTAGTCGCACCAGCGACCGCCGATCTCGACGAACATCTCGTCGTCGCTGGCGCGCTCGTGCGCCCACTCGTTGGCCGCCACGATCTCCTCGACCAGGTCGATCGGATTGGCCGCCGGGGCCGACATCTCGGAAGCGGAGGTGATGGTCATCGGCAGGTTTCCTCCCGAGCTGGGCCATGCATGGGCCGGCCGGCCGACGGTCGGCCAGGGGTCCGCGCCCGGGCGATACCGTCCGGACGCGACGCGGGGAACGCCGACATATTGTGTAGCAACGCGCCTCTGCACACCATTGCCTGTAGGGTGCCAAAACCGAGTCGCGCGCGCAAGCCAAGCTTGGGCATCGTCTTCTTACCGTCAGGGGCAGGCCCGCATCACCGACCGCGGAATTCCTTGCCGCCGACGCCCGATTGCCAGTGTCTGGGGGTCCGATGGGAACCCTTAGAGCCGCCGCCGGTTGGCCTGTCAAGAGAATTGAATGTCCAGCCCGCCCGTCCCCCAAGACGGAATGACGGCACTCCTGGCGGCATGCCCCCGTTCTCTGTCGCGGGAGCAGCCCGGAACTCCGTCATGGCCGGCGCGGCAGGTGCGAAGACTGAGCATCCTCGCATGCTGGACACACCGGTTCTCGGACACCGGCCATCACCACGGTCGGTGCGGCGCGGGGCCGGCCGCGTAGTATTGGACCCCTGCGCGGCCGGTTCCTTCCTTTCCTCGCCCGCTATTCGCCGCTGGGCTGGGGCGCGAACCGCGCCTCCAGGGCGGCAATCCGCGCCTCGAGCTCTGCCACCCGCAACGCCAGGTCCTCGCCGGTCGCCCGCGCGTTGGCGGCCAGCGTGCGCGCGGCCTCGAACTCCTCCCGGGTCGGCATGTCCATGCGCTGGAGCATGGATTCGACCTGGCCCTTGGCCCGCGCCTCGACCTCCTGGCGCACGGCGCCCAGCGCGTCGACGGCGCCGCCCGCCAGCCGCGCCAGGTCGTCGAAAATCCGCTTGTCGGCCGACATCGCAATTCTCCCTGGACTGTTCAGGGGCAATCTAGGGTCGCGCCCCGGCACCCGCAACGCATGCGCGCCGCCGACGCCGATTTCCAGTCGACGATAACCGCGGCATCGACGATCCTGGCGAACGTAGAAGCGGACGACGGTCCCCGGAACGGCGGGATCGGCGGTTTCCAATCAGCGAGAAGCGGGAGGAGCGCGGATCATGGCAGCCTCGGACAAGATCGCCCTGGTGACGGGTGCAGGTACCGGTGTCGGTCGCAGTGCGGCACTGGCGCTGGCGAAGGACGGCTTTGCCGTGGTCCTGGCCGGCCGGCGGCGCGAGCCGCTGGAAGAGACCGCCGCCCAGGCCGGCCAGGCCCGCACCCTGGTGGTGCCGACCGACGTCGGCGACCCGGCCTCGATCGAGGCCCTGTTTGCCAAGACCATGGAGTCGTTCGGCCGCCTCGACGTGCTCTTCAACAATGCCGGCATCAACGCTCCCGGCATCCCGTTCGAGGACCTGTCGGTGGCGCAGTGGAAGTCGGTCGTGGACGTGAACCTGACCGGCATGTTCCTGTGCACCCAGGCGGCCTTCCGCATCATGAAGGCCCAGACGCCCCAGGGCGGCCGCATCATCAACAACGGTTCGATCTCGGCGCACGCGCCGCGGCCGAATTCCGCCCCCTACACGGCCACCAAGCACGCCGTGACCGGCCTGACCAAGTCGACCAGCCTGGACGGGCGCAAGTACGACATCGCCTGCGGCCAGGTCGACATCGGCAATGCGGCGACCGAGATGACCCAGCGCATGACCAACGGCGTCATGCAGGCCAACGGCTCGACGATGGTGGAGCCGCGCATGGACGTGGCCCATGTCGGCAGCGCCGTCGCCTACATGGCCAGCCTGCCGCTCGACGCCAACGTGCAGTTCCTGACCGTGATGGCGACGAAGATGCCCTTCGTCGGCCGCGGCTAGACAGGATCGACGATCCCCGGGAAGGGTCAGCGCCATGGATACGCGATCGACGCCCGCCATCTATAGCGGGCCGGCCGTCAGCCGGCTCCACTACGCCGCCAACACGTCGCTGGTGGACACCGGCAACATCCATCTCGTATCCGGCCTGCCCCTGCCCGAGGCGATCCGCTCGACCAACCGCATCGGCGACCTCGACCCGGCCCTCGGCCACGAGGTCCAGCGCGACTGGCAGCGGATCTATGCCTTCGATGCCGGGCGCGGCACGCTGACCCAGACCATCGGCGGCTATCGCCGCACGCTGCGCCACTATGGCGGGCTGGGCTGCATCCTGCTGCCGGCCGGGTTCGACGACGTCTTCTTCGACACCACGCCCTATCGCGCGCCCAAGCCGGCGCACGCGTCGTCGGACTTCGACATCGACACCGGCGCCATGGCCGACGATGCGCTGGCGGCGGCCGTCGACCTGGCATTCGCGCCCGATTCCATGACCGCCTCGCTGCTGGTGATCCAGGGGGGTCGCATCATCGCCGAGCGCTATGGCGCCGGGGCCGATGCCGACACGATGCTGGCCAGTTGGTCCATGGGCAAGAGCATCGCCGCCCTCGTGATCGGCCGGCTGGTGCAGGAAGGCCGGCTCGACATCATGGCCGAGGCGCCGATCGACGAGTGGCGCACGGTGCCGGAGGATTCGCGCCACCGCATCCGCCCGGCCGACCTGATGCGGATGAGCAGCGGCCTGCGCTTTTCCGGCGCGCGCGAGGCCCCGCACCTGTGGGGCCGCGGCGTGGCCGACCACCAGCTCGTCTATGCCGAGGCGATCGACAGCTACGCCTTCTCGCTGGCCCAGCCGGTGCAGCACCCGCCCGAGACAATCGGCCGCTACCGCAACTGCGACATCGCCGCGCTCGGCGCCATCGCCGCCCGCGCCGAGCGGGCGGCCGGGCGCGACCCGCTGACCCTGGTCGAGCGCCTGCTGCTGGCGCCGCTGGGCATCCGCCGGATGACCCTGTCGGCCGATGCCTATGGCAACATCATCTATACCGGCATGAACTACGGCACGGCGCGCGACTGGGCCCGCCTCGGCCAGCTCTGCCTGGCACGCGGGGAATGGGCCGGCCAGCGCCTGGTGCCGGCCGAGTTCGTGGACTTCATGGCCACGCCCGCCCCCGCCTGGCTGTCCCTGCCCGAGCCGCTGAGCGATTTTCACCACCTCTATGGCGGCGGCTGCTGGCTCAACCGGCCGACCCAGCGGGTGGCCTCGCCCTGGGCGCTGCCGGCCGACGCCTACAACTTCGCGGGCGCCGGTGGGCAGCGAGTCTTCGTCGTGCCGTCGATGGACATGGTGATCGTCCGCCACGGCCACATGCGCGGGGTCGAGCCCGACCAGCGCACCAACGACTTCCTGAAGGCGTTGATGCGCGTGCTCGGCTGAGGCGCCCTCAGTAGCCGCGCGCGCGATCCACCGTCCCCAGCAGCGCCTCGCCGCGCTGGTGGCGGCGGAGGTTTTCCAGGAAGACGAAGGCCGCGGTCTGCGGCTGGGTCATGCTGGCGACATGCGGGGTCATGACGATCTTCGGATGCGACCAGAAGGGGTGGCCGGCCGGTGCCGGCTCGGTCGACACCACGTCGACGACCGCGCCCGAGAGATGGCCGGAATCGAGGGCCGCCACCAGGTCTGCATCGGCCAAATGGCCACCGCGCCCGACATTGACGATGCCGGCCCCGGCCGGCAGGGCGGCAAAGGTGCGAGCGTCGAGGATGCCGCGCGTCTCCGGCGTCAGGGGCACCAGGCAGACCAGGATGTCGGTGGTGGCCAGGAACGTCGCCAGCCCTTCGGCGCCGGCATGGCACTCCACCCCCTCGATCGTCTTGGCCGTCCGGCTCCACCCCGACAAGGGGAATCCGAAGGGCTTCAACCGCTCGAGTGCTGCCTGGCCCAGCGAGCCCAACCCCATGATGCCGACCCGCCGCCGCGCGGCCGGGACGACGCGCATCTCGTTCCACTTGCCGGCGCGCTGGAACTCCAGATAGGCGAGGAGGTCGCGATGCAGCATCAGCACGCTCATCACGACGTACTCGGCCATGCTGGCGATCAGGTTCGGGTCGACCATGCGCACGACCGGCAGGTGGGCCGGCACCGACGTCAGGTCGAGCTGGTCGACCCCGGCCGCGACCGAGAACAGCACCTCCAGCTTGGGGAAGGTCGTCGCCAGGTCGGCCGGCGGCTGCCAGGCGACGAGGTAGCGCACGTCGGCCGTGTCGCCGACATCGGGCCACATGCGGAAATCGACGTCGGGCGCATGCTGGGCCAGCAGGGCCGCCCATTCGCGCCCGCGCACCGGATCGGACTTGTAGACGACGGAAATGGGAGCGGTCATGGCAGGCGAACCCTTGTCTGGAGGCTGCGTCGACGAGGCAAGCGGCATGCCGGTCAGCAGGCCCACTGGAAACCGTCGACCACGAAATGCTGGCCGGTGATGAAGTTGGGCTCCGACGTTGCCAGGAAGACCACGAGCTGGGCCACGTCCTGCGGCGTGCCGACCCGGCCGAGTGCGATGCCGCGGCTGAATTCCGCCTCGCGGGCGGCGATCATGCCGCTGACCAGCTCGGTCTTGATGACGCCGGGGCAGATGGCGTTGACTGCGATCGTGGGCCCGAGCTCCTTGGCCAGAGCGCGCGTCATGCCGAGGATGCCGGCCTTGGCGGCGGCATAGGCAAAGCGGCTGACGGCACTGGTGACGCCGCCGCTCAGCGCGTTGACCGAGGACATGCTGGCGATGCGCCCGCCACCCTGGGCCAGCATCGCGGGCGCCACGGCCTGCACATAGTTGAAGCAGCTCTTGAGGTTGATCGCGATGGTGCGATCGAACTCCTCCTCCGACACCTCCAGGATGCCCTTGGGCATCGACCGGCCGGCATTGTTGAGGAGGAAGTCGACGCGGCCCCAGGCCGCGACCACATCAGCCGCCACCGCCTTTGCGCGCGCGTGATCGACGACGTCGGCCTCGAAGGTCAGCACCTGGCGGCCGAGGGCGGCGATCTCGGCTGCGGTCGTCGCCATGTCGTCGGCCAGCAGGTCGACCAGCGCGATGTCGAAGCCCTTTTCGGCCAGCGCCAGGGCGCAAGCCCGGCCGATGCCGCGGGCACCGCCGGTCACGATCGCCGTCCGTCGCATTCTTCGCTCTCCTCGGGGTCACGGGGCTGCCCAAGGCTGCTAGCATGCCGGCCGGCGCCGCGCATCCATCTGGGGACCGCCTTGGACATCCATTTCGAGAATCGCCGAATTGTCGTGACCGGTGCCGCCCGCGGCATCGGCCAGGGCATCGCGCGCGCGTTCGCCGAGCGCGGCGGCACCGTCTTCGCCTGCGACCTGCTGGCCGACGAGTTGGCCGCGCTCGCCCGATCGGTCGCACCCGCACGCGGCGGCCGGATCGAGACGCGCGCGGTCGACCTGACGGATGGGCAAGCGGTCGCGGGCTTCGTCGCCGAGGCCGGCGCGGACGGTCCTGTCGACGTGCTGGTGACGGTGGCGGGCGGCGTACGCGGGCAGGTGCCGCGGCCGATCGAGGCGGTCGACGAGGACAGCTGGCGGGCGATCTACGATGCCAACGTCATGACCGCGTTCCATGCCGCGAAGGCCGTGGTTCCCGGCATGAAGGCCGCCGGCCGCGGGCGGATCGTCACCATCTCCAGCGGCGCCGGGCTGCGGCCCAGCATGACCGGCATCCAGTCCTACTGCTCGTCCAAGCATGCGGTGGTCGGCCTCAGCCGGCAGCTCGCCCACGAGCTGGGGCCATTCGGCATCACCGTCAATTCGATCGCGCCCGGCTTCCTGCGTACCAGCCCCGACTATGAGCGCCAATGGGACGGCTATGGCCCGGCCGGCCAGCAGGCGCTGGTGGAGCGCATCGCCATGCGCCGTCTGGGCCAGCCCGAGGACATCGCCTGGGCCACCCTGTTCCTGGCGTCGGACTATGCCTCCTGGATCACCGGGCAGGTGCTGCCCGTGTCCGGCAACCCATTTCCCTGACCCTTGCTGCTCCGGAGAAACCCCATGGCGCTGCGCCCCTTACCCGCCGCCGTCCCGCCCGCCGAACTCGAGCCCTGGCAATGGCCCGAGGCGCAATGGCGCGGCATCGTCGACCAGGTCCGCGCCGGGCGGACGCTGCGGCCGGAGCGCTGGCCGGGCGGCGCGCGCTGCGCAGTCGCATTGTCGTTCGATTCCGACCATGAGACGAACGAGCTGCGCGACGGCGGCAAGTCCATCGGCCGCATGAGCCAGGGGCAGTACGGCGCCCGCCAGGGCGTGCCGCGCATCCTCGACATCCTGGCGCGCCACGCCGTGCCGGCCAGCTTCTATGTGCCGGCCGTGGTCGCCACCCTCTATCCCGACGAGCAGCGCCGCGTGGTGCGGGAGGGCCATGAGGTCGCCATCCATGGCTGGATCCACGAGCGCAACTCGATCCTGGGCGAGGCCGACGAGCGCGACCTGCAGATGCGCTCGGCCGACGTGCTGGAGAGGATCACCGGCGTGCGCCCGGTCGGCATCCGCACGCCGTCCTGGGACTTCAGCCCCAACACGCTGGCGATCACGCGCGACATGGGCCTCCTCTACGACAGCTCGCTGATGGCCGACGTCGACTGCTACGAGCTGGAGATGCATGGCGAGCCGACCGGTGTCGTCGAGCTGCCGGTGGAATGGATCCGCGACGACGCGGTCTATTTCTCGATGAACCGCTTCAGCGCGCTGCGCCCCTACACCCCGCCCGAGGGCGTCTTCGACATCTTCCGGCGCGAGTTCGACGCGGCCTATGCCGAGGGCGGGCTGTTCCAGCTGACCATGCACCCGCACATGATCGGCTATCGCTCGCGCATCTGGATTCTGGAGGAGATCATCCGCCATGCGCGCACCCATGCGGATGTTTGGTTCGCCACCCATGCCGATGTCGTGCGGCATGTGAAGGAAGCCTGCTGACGCCTGACCCGGGCGGCAGGCGGTCGCCCGGCAACGAGAACAACCGGAGGAAACCATGTCACGGATCGATTCGTCCCTGTCCCGCGGACTGGCCGCAGCAGCGGTGCTCGCTGCCGGCCTGACGCTGACGACCACCGCCCAGGCCCAGACCTGGAAAGGCTATACCTTCATCCCGTCCGTCACCCATGCCGCCTACAAGAACCTGGAGGCGATGGGGGCGGAGTTCACCAAGGTGTCGGGCGGCCGGATCCAGGTGCGCAACAGCGCCGGCGGCCAGTTGCCGGTCAACGCCACCTCGATCACGCAGGCCGTCGGCGAGGGCATCATCACCTTCGCCCAGGATGGCTTCTATACCGGCAACATCCAGATCGGCGCCCTGCCCTTCCTGCCGATGCTGGCCGGCAACTACGAGGAGTTCCAGAAGATCGTCGCCCTGCTGGAGCCCTACCTGCAGGCCGAGTTGGACAAGCGTGGCGTCAAGCTGCTGGCGACCTACAACTTCCCGCAGCAGACGATCTGGGCCACGTCCGAGCTGACGGCGATGGACCAGCTTCAGGGCAAGAAGCTGCGCGTCGCCAACAACCCGCAGGCGCAGTTCTTCCAGCGCCTGGGGGCCATTCCGGTGACGCTCGGCACGCCCGAGGTGGCGTCCGCCCTGCAACGCAGCGTCGTCGACGGGGTCGTCACCGCCAGCGCCGGCGGCGGTCTGCTGTGGGGCGACATGTTCAAGTCGAACTACCGCATCACGATCTGCTGGGACAACTTCCTGATCATCGTGAACAAGGAAGCGTTCGAGAAGCTGCCCGCCGACATGCAGCCGAAGATCGTGGCCGCGGCCCGCCAGCACGCCGACGCGCTGACCCGCGAGCTGGCCCAGTCGGAGATCACCAGCACCGAGATGCTGAAGGGCAAGGGCATCAAGATGTCGGAGCCGTCGCCCGAGATCGTGAAGGCCATGACCGCAAAGGCCGAGCCGGTGTGGAACGAATGGGCCAAGGGCGTCGGGCCGCAGGCGGTCGAGGCGCTGGCCAAGGCCCGCACGGCGATCGGCCACTGACGGGAGGCCCCGGGGAATGGTCGGCGGCCATCCCCCGGGGCTTCGTCATCGGTCGAACATCTGGCCCGGCAGCCAGAGAGCGATCTCCGGGAACAGGGTCAGCAGGCCGGCGAAGCCGATGATCAGGAACCAGTAGGGTCCGCAGCCGAGGTTGACGTCGCGGAGCGGCCATTTCGAGATGCCCTGGACGACGAACAGGTTGATCCCGAAGGGCGGGGTTATCTGGCCCAGCTCGACCATGATCACCAGGATGACGCCGAACCAGATGCCGTCGAAGCCGAAGCCGATGACGGCGGGATAGAGCAGCGGCACCGTCAGCACGATCATGCCGATGCTGTCCACGACGCAGCCCAGCACGATGTACATGAGCACGATCGCGATCAGGAACTGGTAGCGGTCAAGCCCGCTTTCGACCAGCAGGCGGGCAATGTTCTGCGACACGCCCACATTCTCGACCGCGTAGGCGAAGATGAAGGCGGTCAGGATGATGAACAGCAGGGCGCAGCTAATCTTCACCGTGTTGGTCAGCGCCGCCCGGAAACGTGCCAGCGTCAGGTCGCCCCAGATGACGCTGACGACGACCGCCAGCGACGCGCCGATCGCACCCGCCTCGGTCGGGGTGGCGAAGCCGAAATAGATCCCGCCCAGCACCGTCGCCATCAGCAGGATGAAGGGCAACAGGTCGATCAGCGCCCGCATCTTCTCGGCCAGCGACACATGGGTGCGGTCGCGCGGCGCCACGCCCGGGCGCATCCAGGCGACGATGCCGACATAGACCATGAAGATGAAGGCGAGCAGGAAGCCCGGGACGATGCCGGCCATGAACAGCCGCGCGATCGACGTCTCCGTGAAGGTGCCGTAGATGATGAAGGGGATGGAGGGCGGGATGAGGATGCCCAGCGTGCCGCCGGCACACAGGCTGCCGGCCGCCATCCGCCGGTCGTAGCCACGCTGGTCGAGCTGCGGTAGCGCCACCGTGCCGATGGCCGCCGCCGTGGCGACACTGGACCCGCTGATTGCTGCGAACATGGCGCAGCCGGCGATGTTGGTCTGCAGCAGGCCGCCCGGCAGGCCGCGGACCAGCTTGGTCAACCCGATATAGAAGCGATGGCTGACCCCGCTCTGCAGCAGGATGTCGGCCATCAGGATGAACAGCGGGATGGCCGTCAGCGTGAAGCTGTTGACGCTGCCCCAGGTGACCAGGCCCAGCGCGCGGAAGCCCATCAGCCCGTCGGCGAAGTAGAGGGAGACCAGCCCGGCGATGCCGATGGCAAAGGGGATCCACATGCCCCCCAGCAGCAGCGCCAGCAGGACGCCCAGCGCCAGCGCGAAATCGGCGACCCAGCCGCTCATGACGACACCCGCGGCGCGCCGCCGGCCAGCACATGGACGTCGCGGGCGATCTCGGCCAGCAGGCCCAGCAACAGCAGCAGCGCGCCCACGGGCATGACGAGCTGCGGCAGGTAGATGGGGGTCTCCATCAGCGTCGGCGCCACCATGCCGCGCTGCCAGGAGCTGATGGCGAGGCGGCCCATCTGGTAGAGGATCACCACCGCGAAGCCGAGGGACGCCACGTCGAACAGCAGTTCGATCCAGGCGCGCGCGCGCGACGGCAGGGCATTGATGATGAACTCGACCCGCAGCAGCGCCTGCTCGCGCAGGCTGTAGCTCATGCCCAGGAAGAGCAGCGCCACCACCAAATAGCCGCAGGTCTCGTCGACGATCGTCAACGAGAAACCCAGGAACGAACGGCAGATCACCTCCAGCGTGATCAGCACCATCATCGCCACCAGCGACAGCTCGGCACCCAGCCGGCCGGCGCCAATCAGGCGATCGACGGCCCACTCCCAGCGCGGCGGGCGCCGGTCGTCCAATCCCACGGTCATCGGTATTCCCCCCGGAGTCGCGCCTTGAAGGACGCGTTGCAGGACGGGGACGGTAGGCGTCGGGTCGGCCGGATGCAAGGAAGGCCGCGCCCCTATCGCGGGCGCGGCCGCAGCAGGACGATCGCGGCCCCGGCCGCCTGCATCGCCATGCAGGCGACGAGCGCCGCGTCGTAGGAGCCGCGCCATTCGCGCAGCAGGCCGAGCAGCCCCGGCCCGAAGGCGAAGGTGAACTGGTTGACGGCGACGACCAGCCCGACGACGCGGGCGAAATGGGCGGCCGGGAACTCCCGCTGGACGATGAGGGCGGGGAAGGTGATGAGGTTGCCGACCCCCAGGCCGAACAGCACGCAGCCGGCATAGAGCGCCGGGACCGAGCCCTCCAGCAGCAGGGCCGTGCCGGCGATCTGCACCACGAAGTTGACGGCCGACGCGCGGCGCGGGTCGAGCCGGTCGACGAAGAAGCCGGTGCCGACGCGGCCCGCCACGGCCGCCGCCGTCGTGATGCTGATGGCCCAGCCGGCGGCCGTCACCCCCAGGCTGGGCGACAGGAACGAGAGCTGGTGCGTCAGCAGCCCCACCTGCGCCACCAGCCCCAGGGCGAAAGGCAGGCTGATGGTCAGGAAGCTGCGGCTGCGGATTGCCGTCCCCGCCCGCCAGGGCGCTGCCGGCACGGCATTGCGCGGGGTAGCCGGGCCGTGGCGATCCTCCAGCTCTTCCGGCCGGCGCTGGCGCAGGACCAGGGCCAGGAGGGGCACCAGCAGCACCAGCATTCCGGCGGCCGCCACCCAGATGGCGGTACGAAAACCGAATGCGGCCACCAGTGCCACCAGGACCGGTGCCATCACCACCCCGCCGCAGCTGGCCCCGTTCAAGGCAAGGCTGACCGCCAGGCCGCGGCGGCGCTCGAACCAGGGCGCGATCATGGCATTGACCGCGGCCGTGCCCATGGCCGCCCAGCCCGCCGCCATCACCAGGAAGGCCGCGTATACCTGCCAGAGGTGACTGGCCAGCGACAGGAGCACCACGCCCGTCGCCATGGCCAGGCTGGCGGCGATGATCGTCGGGCGCTGGCCGAAGCGGTCGAAGACCGCGCCTACGCCGGCAATCAGGAAGGCGCCGGCGACGTAGTAGACGGTGATCGCGGCCGATATCGACGCCGTCGACCAGCCGTGCCGCTCGCGCAGCGCCACCAGATAGATGCCGGGCCCGTAGAAGCCCAGCCCCCAGCCGAAGAAGGCGACGGCAAAGGCGCAGAACACCACCCGCCAGCCATGATAGACGCCCTGCCCCATCGCCCGCCTCCACCGCCCTCGCTATGCCAACCTGCGACGGACGCGCCCGCGGTTCTTCCCGATTCGTGCGGCGACGGTACAGAATGCGCGCCATGCGCCTCCATCGTGACCGGATCGAAACCCCCATCGGGGCCATGCTGCTGCTGGCCGACGACCGCCACCTGCGCGTGCTGGAGTTCGAGGATCAGGCCCACCGCCTGGACGACTGGGTACGCCACCGCTTCGGCCGGCCGGAGCTGGTGGACGCCCGCGACCCGCTCGGCCTGGGCGCGATGCTGGCCGCCTATTTCGCCGGCCGGCTGGAGGCGATCGACGCCATCGCCGCCCATGCCGGCGGCACCCCCTTCCAGGAGACGGTGTGGGCCGCGCTCCGCGCCATCCCGGCCGGGGAGACGCGGAGCTATGGCAGCCTGGCCGCCGCGATCGGCCGGCCGGCGGCCCAGCGCGCGGTCGGTGCCGCCAACGGCCGCAACCCGCTGGCGGTCGTCATCCCCTGCCATCGCCTGCTGGGCAGCAACGGTGCCCTGACCGGCTATGGCGGCGGCATCACGCGCAAGCGCTGGCTGCTGGCCCACGAGGGCGCGCGGATCAGTCCTCGGGCGTGATCCGGCGCGCCCGCTTCACGGTGGAGCGCCGGTCCTTGGCCTCCAGCCGGCGCTCCTTGGAGGCCTTCGTCGGGCGTGTGGCGCGGCGCACGGTGGGCGGCACAAGGGCCTGGCGGATCAGCTCCACCAGGCGGCCCAGCGCCTCCTCGCGGTTGCGGAGCTGGCTGCGCTCGCTGCGGGCGACGATGACGAGCACGCCATCCTGGGTCAGGCGGCTGCCCGCCAGCTTCATCAGCCGCACCGCCACATCGTTGGGCAGCGAGGGCGAGCGCCGGGCGTCGAAGCGTAGCTGGACCGCCGTCGCCACCTTGTTGACGTTCTGCCCGCCCGGGCCCGACGCCAGGACAAAGCTCTCCTCGATCTCGCGCTCGTCGATGGCGATGCTGTCGGTGACGCGGATGAGCCCCATGATCGTCCTCGGTCTTTCCCTGCTACCGTCGCGAGTATCGGTTCCGCCCGTACCGGCGATCCGTTAAGGTCGCGGGCCAAGAGCAGGGCACGTTCCCTCCGGGGGACGGCAAGCCCGCGCCGCCACCCGGGGAGGATCCTGATGCGCCGTGCCAACGCCATCCATCTGCTTGCCGCCTTCGGGCTGGCGCTTGCCGCGACACCCGCGGCGCGCGCCGCCGACTTCGCCGGCAAGACCATCGAATGGGTCATCCCCTTTTCCGTCGGCGGCGGGTCCGACGTCTGGGCCCGCTTCTTCGCCCCCATGCTGGGCGAGCAGCTGCCCGGCAAGCCCACGGTCGTCGTCAAGAACGTGCCGGGCGGCGGCTCGATCACCGGCGCCAATCAGTTCCAGAGCCGGGCCCGGCCCGACGGCCTTACCATCCTGGGCACGTCCGGTTCCACGCAGTTCCCCTACCTGCTGGACGATTCCCGCGTCAAATACCAGTACAAGGACTGGACCACGGTCCTGGCCTCGCCGACCGGCGGCGTCGTCTACGTCAACCCCGAACTGGGGGTGAAGACGATGGCCGACATCGCCCGGCTGCGCGGCAAGGAAATGAAGTACGGCAGCCAGGGCGCCACCTCGCTCGACCTGGTGCCGCTGCTGGCGTTCGAGCTGCTGGAACTGAACGTGAAGCCGGTCTTCGGCATGAAGGGCCGCGGCGACGGGCGGCTGGCCTTCGAACGCGGCGAGGCCGCCATCGACTACCAGACCTCCTCAGCCTACCTCCGCAATGTCGTGCCGCTGGTAAAGGCGGGCAAGGCCGTGCCGCTGTTCTCGTGGGGCGTGCTGGACGAGAAGGGCGAGTTCGCCCGCGATCCCACCTTCCCCGACCTGCCGCACTTCATCGAGGCCTACGAGATGGCCTATGGCAAGAAGCCGTCCGGCATCGCCTTCGAGGCGTTCAAGGCGTTCAACACGGCGGGCTTCGCCGTGCAGAAGGGCGTCTTCCTGCCCAAGGGCACGGCGCCCGATATCGCCGACGCCTATGCCAAGGCGTTCGCGGCCGTCGTGTCGGCCCCCGGTTTCAAGGAGAAGGCCGGCGACGAGATCGGCGAGTACCGGCAGGCGACCGGTGCCGCCGCCCAGAAGATGCTCGACGTCGCCCTGGCGATCGACGGCGAGGCCAAGGGCTGGGTCAAGAAGTGGCTGACCGACAAGCATGGCGTGAAGCTCGACTGACGACCGCCGGGGGGCGGCGGTCATGCTCGAAACCATCGTCAGCGCACTCATCGGCCTGCTGAGCGGCTGGCACCTCGCCTACATGATGATCGGCGTGCTCGTCGGTCTCGTGATCGGCATCCTGCCGGGGCTGGGCGGCATCGCCGGCATGGCGATCCTGCTGCCCTTCATCTATGGCATGGACCCGGTGTCGGCGCTGGGCATGCTGATCGGCATGGTGGCGGTGGTGCCCACCGGCGACACCTTCACCTCGATCCTGATGGGCATTCCTGGCTCGTCCGCCTCGCAGGCGACGATCCTCGACGGCTTCCCCATGGCCAAGCGCGGCGAGGCCGCCCGCGCCCTGTCGGCCGCCTTCCTGTCGTCGATGATCGGCGGCGTGATCGGTGCGCTGGTGCTGACCGTCTTCGTCGTCGTCGCCCGGCCCGTCATCCTGGCCTTCTCGTCGGCCGAACTCTTCATGCTGACGGTGCTGGGCCTCAGCATGGTGGGCGTCCTGTCGGGGTCGAGCCTGCTGAAGGGGCTGCTGTCCTGCGCGCTGGGCCTGCTGCTGGGGTCGATCGGCGCTGCTCCCGCGACGGGGGAATGGCGCCTGACGCTCGGGCTCGACTACTTGGCCGACGGGCTGCCGATCGTCGTCGTCGGGCTCGGCGTCTTCGCCCTGCCCGAGATCGTCGACCTGCTGCGCCAGAACAAGGCGATCGCGGCCGCCATGTCGCTCGGCAGCGGCTGGCGCCAGGGCATCCGCGACACGATGCAGAACATGGGGCTGGTGCTGCGCTGCTCGGGCATCGGCTGCCTGATCGGGGCGCTGCCGGGCCTGGGTGGATCCGTCGTCGACTGGGTCGCCTATGGCCACGTCGTGCAGACCAGCCGCGACCGCTCGCAGTTCGGCCGGGGCGACGTGCGCGGGGTGATCGCACCGGAATCGGCCAACAATTCGGTCCAGGGCGGGGCGCTGATCCCGACCCTGCTGTTCGGCATCCCGGGCTCGGGCAGCATGGCCATCTTCCTGGGCGGCATGGTTCTGCTCGGCCTGCAGCCGGGCATCACCATGATCGAGACCCGGCTCGATCTCACCTACACGATCATCTGGTCGCTCGCGATCGCCAACATCCTGGGGGCCGGACTGTGCGTGCTGGTGTCGCGCCACGTGGCCCGGCTGACCACCATTCCCTACGTCTACCTCGCCCCCTTCATGATCATGATCGTCCTGTTCGCCGCCTACCAGGCGACGCGCGATTGGGGCGACATTCTGGCGCTGATGGGCCTGGGCGTCCTCGGCATCTATATGCGCCGCTTCGGCTGGCCGCGGCCGCCGCTGCTGATCGGCTTCGTCCTGGCGCCGGGGGCGGAGACCTATCTCTACCAGGCGATCCAGTTCCACGACTGGGCCTGGCTGTGGCGGCCAGGCGTCATCATCATCGCGGCGGCCACCATCCTGTCGGTCTGGGCCGGCATGCGCCTGGGCAAGAGCGGCATCGACGAGGGCGGTCAATCGGCGGTCGGCGTCGAGCGGCGCTGGCCGCAGATCGTCTTCGCCGCCCTGCTGACCGCGGCCTTCGCCTATGCGCTGGAACGCTCGCTCGGCTGGTCCTACCTCAGCCAGGTATTCCCGCTGGGCGTCGCCCTGCCCGCGACAGGCGGGATGCTGGCCGTCCTGGCGATCCTCGTCACGGGCCGCGACCATGTCGTGGTCTTCGACACCGAGCGCATCATCGCCGGCGGCGGCCGGTCGATGGAATACTATCTGGCTTGGCTGGTGGCCCTGCTGGTCGCATCGGCCTTGGTGGGGTTCGTGCTCGGCCTGGCACTGTTCTTCGTCGCCTTCCTCGCCGTCGAAGCCCACGCAGGCGCCCGGCGGGTCGCCGTACTGACCCTGTCGGCGGTCGGCTTCCTGGCGCTCATGTCCTGGGTGTTCGTGCTGGATTTCCCGCGTGGCGTGCTCCAGGAAATAGCGAGGATGCCGTGGCCGCTGAACTAGGCCCGAACTTCAGGCACAGGATCGGCGACATGGCCGCTTCATCGTCAGCCTCATAAGCGGTCCCGACATCTGTGAAATTCGCCTTCAGCGCGACGGGACCCGGGTGTGGCGCGATCCCGGCTCGATCGACTGCCAGGCTACGGTGCAGCATAGGGCGGGCGCCAACGAGACGAGGATCGACGTCACCTACAACATCCCGAAGGCGTCACGGCACCGCCGAGATCACCCGCGCCACCTGCTCGAACAGCGCGTTGCGGCGTTCCGCCGACGCGGTTACTTCCGCGCAATAGACCGCAATCACGAGCGGGCTGCGGTCCGGCCGCCAGACGACGCCGATGTCGGCGGCAGTACCGTTCCCCCCGGTGCCGGTCTTGTCACCCACGCGCCAGCCGTCGGGGAACCCGGCGCGGAGGCGGCGATCGCCGGTGCGGTTGGCCACCATCCAGGTGATGAGCTGGGCGCGCGACGGCTCCGACAGCGCCGGCCCGAGGGTGAGCCGGGCCAGGTTGTCGACCATCGCCGCCGGGCTGGTCGTGTCGCGCGGGTCGCCGGTGGCCGCCTCGTTGAGGGCAGTCTCCATCCGGTCGAGACGGGTGACGGTGTCGCCCAGCCCGCGGGCATAGGTGGTGACGGCGGCCGGCCCGCCGAAACTGTTCAGCATTAGATTGCCGGCGGTGTTGTCGCTGAGCGTCATCGCCGCCTCGCATACCTCGCCCATCGTCATGCCCTCGCCGCCGGCCCGCGGGCCGGTTGCGGGCGAATAGTCGACGACGTCGGAGGAGCCGAAGAGGATGCGCCGGTCAAGCCGCTCCTCGTTGCGGTCGACGCGCTCCAGCACCATTGCCGCCGCCAGCAACTTGAAGGTGCTGCACATCGCGAACCGCTCGTTCGCCCGGTGCTCGGTCCGCTGGCCACTGCCGGTATCGAGGACGGAAACACCGAGCCGCCCGCCATGGCGGGCCTCCAGCTCGATCAGGCGCGCCTGCGTGGCGTCGCCGACCGCCGCCTGCGAGCGCCTCGCCGTCAATGCCATACCGGCACCCGCGAGCATCGAGCCGACCAGCGCCGCGCGGCGCGTCAACAAGGCAGACATTCCCCAGATCTCCGCGACAAGCCGCCCCGGCAGATGGGGACGGCGAGGCCCCTCTATTCGACCGAGTCCGCGGCGACTTTATGGCGGCCCGGGGTCGGCGGCGGGGCTGCGTCGGGCAGGCGGAAGCGCGCGCGATAGGCCCGCGGCCCGATGCCGAGCCGGCCGCTGAAATGGTGGCGCAGGGTGGCCGCCGCGCCGAAGCCGCATTCGGTCGCGACCTGCTCCACCGACAGGCCGGTTTCCTCCAGCAGCGTGCGGGCATGGGCCAGCCGCTCGGCCACCAGCCAGTCGCCCGGCGTCATCCCCGTCGCCTCGGCGAAGCGGCGCAGGAAGGTGCGCTCGCTCATCCCCGCCTCGACCGCAAGCTGCGGCACCGACAGCGGCTGGGCCAAGCGGCGGCGCAGGGCATCGAGCAGGCCCGCCAGACGCTGCCCCTCATGCCGCGGCACCGGCCGCTCGACATACTGGGCCTGGCCGCCCTCGCGGTGCGGCGGCAGGACGAGCCGGCGGGCCACCTGATTGGCCGCGCGGGACCCGTGGTCGCGGCGGACGATATGGACGCAGAGGTCGATGCCGGCGGCACTGCCGGCCGCCGTCAGCAGGTCGCCCTCGTCGACATAGAGGACGTCCGGCTCGATGCGGATGGCCGGATGCAGTTCGGCCAGGACCGGCAGGTAGCGCCAGTGCGTGGTCGCCCGCCGGCCGTCGAGCAGCCCCGTCGCCGCCAGCACGAAGACGCCGGAACAGAGCGACACCAGCCGGGCGCCGTTCGCATGGGCCGCGCGCAGGGCATCGACGAGGGCGGCGGCGGCCGTTCGCGGGCACCGCGCCAGCCTGGGACGATGACCGTGCCGGCCTGGGCCAGCGGCTCCAGCCCGCAATCGGCTTCGACCCGGATGCCGCCGACGGCGCGGATCGGCCCGGGTTCCGCCGCGCAAACCTGGAAGCGATACCAGCCATCGCCCATCTCGGGCCGCGGCAGGCCGAACACCTCGACTGCGATGCCGAACTCGAAGGTGCAGAGGCCGTCATAGGCGACGACCGCGACATTGGGGTTGGCGGATGGCTTTGGCGACATGTTTGCGATAATCGGCGATCCTGCCAGTTTCCGGCAAGGGCGATCGGCGGCATCTTCCGCTTCAGGGCCGACGGATGGCCCCGCAGCGGAGGAACGAGACATGAGCGTGGTATCGGAAACGGCGGCGGCATCGGCCGCGGACGCGGTTGCCCATTTCAGCCGCAAGCTGTCGGTCGAGACCGACTGCTGGGACGTCCATGCGTCGATGCGGGACGGCGCGGCGGATTTCGTGCTGCTGGACGTGCGCACGGCGGCCCTCTACGCGGCCAGCCATGTGCCGGGTGCCACCAACCTGCCCCATCGCGAGATCGACCAGGCCCGCATGGCCGCATGGCCGGCCGAGACGCTGTTCGTCGTCTATTGCGCGGGGCCCCACTGCAACGGCGCGGACAAAGCGGCCTTGCGCCTGGCCCGCCTTGGCCGGCCGGTCAAGATCATGATCGGCGGGATGACCGGGTGGGTGGATGACGGTCTGAAGCTCGATCGCCTATGACGGCTGCCCGCGGCTGCGGCGGCGCGCCAGCAGCAGGGCCAGGATCGCGGTCGCGGGCAAGGTCGCGAAGATGAGGAAGACGATGTCGTAGCGCCCGGTCACCTCCACCAGGATGGAGAAGGCGGCCGGGCCGGCGGCATAGCCGATGAAGGTGAAGAAGCTCGAGGCCGAGGTCGTCTCACCCACCTTGCCTGCCGGCGCGATGCGCGCGACCTCTGCCAGGTAGACGCCGTTCCAGCTCACCGCCGAGATGCCGGTCAGGGCGGCCGCCGCCAGGATCGTCCACCAGGCCAGCGTGGGCGACAGGCTGGCGGTCAGCACCAGCGCGCCGCAGCCGGTCGCCGCCAGCAGCATCAGCGTGCCGATCGCCGAGGTGCG
This sequence comes from Stella humosa, assembly GCF_006738645.1. GTDB lineage: Bacteria > Pseudomonadota > Alphaproteobacteria > ATCC43930 > Allostellaceae > Allostella > Allostella humosa. The sequence continues at coordinate 4,880,247 of NZ_AP019700.1, forward strand.
GTCGGCCAGCCAGCCAGCCGAGATGCGGCCGACCGCGCCCGCCATCTGCAGGAAGCCGTAGGCGGTGCCCGCCGCCGTCACCGCGAAGCCGAGGTCGGCCGTGAAATAGGGCACGTAGAACGAGAAGAGACTGCCCTGGGCGCAGGCCAGGCAGAAGCCGGCATAGGTCAGGAGCGCCATGTTGCGCACCTGGCGGACGGTCCGGTAGGGCTGCACGAAGTTGGCGGGGTTGAAGATGTGGCCATAGGGCAGCCGGCGCAGGCCGGCATCCGAGCGTCCTGCGTCGAACCGGCCGCGCAGCGGTTGGATCGACAGCACGATCGCCAGGGCGAGGCCAGCCGACAGCGCCAAGGCCCAGCGCCAATCGAGCGCGACCGCCACCACGGGGATGACGAAGCCGCCGATCGCCTGGCCCACCGGCACGCCCGACTGCTTCAGCGAGAAGGCCAGCCCCCGCCGCTCCGATGGGGTATGGCGGGCCAGGATGTCGCTGCTGGCCGGCGGCACCGGCCCATAGCCCAGGCCGAAAAAGATGGCCGATGCCAGCACCGCCGGCCAGGTGCCGACGGTGACGAGCAGCATCGACACGGCCGCCAGCGACAGCCCGACCTGGAGCAGGCGCAAGGGGCCGAACTGCCCAAGCAGCGGCCCGCAGCTCATCAGGTACCACATGCTGGCTACGGTCGAGAGCGCAGAGACATAGCCGATGCGCTCGACCGGGACGCCGGCCGCGGCCGTGATCATTGGCGCGCATACGGCGATCGCGCTCGACAGGAACGAGATCGAGACCTGGATCGAGAAGGTGGCGCCGAGCGCGCCCACCCAGCTGTTCTGGGACATGGGTACCCGTGGCCGGCCCCGTAGGCCGGGGCCGGTCGAGTGGAAGGGGCCTATTCCCTAGCGCAACGAATCGCGGATCGCCAGCGCCCGGTCGGGCCGGTCGGTGGTGAAGACGTCGACCTCCAGCGCGAACATGCGGCGGATGTCCTCCTCCTCGTTCACGGCGAAGCCGCCGATGCCGAGCCCGGCGTCGCGCGCGGCCTTTACCACGTCGGCCGTCAGCATGGTGCGATGGACCGACAGGGCCGGCACGCCATGCAGCCTGGCGGTGGCAATCGCGCCGGCGATGCCGACATCGGTCATCACATAGTTCGACAGGATCCAGATCGTGCCCTTGGGATCGACATGGCGGCGCAGTGCCACCAGCGTCTCGACCTGGAAGCTGGTGACCGTCGTGTCGGCCAGCGCGCCCTCGGCCTTCAGCACGGCCGCCACCATGGCCGGCGTCTGCGGGTACGGGCGGCGGTCGTGATCCGGCTTGATCTCCAGCCGCAGCTTGACCGGCGTGCCGCGGAAGATGCCGACGACATCCTCCAGCGCCAGCATGCGCTCGCCGTCCGTGCCCTTCAGCGTGATCTGCTGCAGCTCGGCCCAGCTCTTCGCGCCGATCGGGCCGGTGCCGTCCGACGTGCGTTCCAGGACCGGGTCGTGGAACACCGCCAGGCGGCCGTCGGTCGTCGGGTGCACGTCGAACTCGACCTGCTCGACCGCCAGCTTCGCGGTGTTGCGAAAGGCGGTCGGGCTGTTCTCGGGCCATACCAGCGCGCCGCCGCGGTGCGACGCGATCTCGGTCTTGATGGTCATGTCGGTCCTGGTGCCAGCTTCACTTGAGGGTGGGGTCGAGGCGGTCACGCAGCCAGTCGCCGACGATGCTGATCGACAGCGTCGTCAGGATGATGACGATGCTGGGGGCCAGCATGATCCAGGGCGCCCGCGTGATGTATTCGCGCCCGTAGCCGACCATGTTGCCGAGCGAGGTGAGCGGCGGCTGCACGCCCAGGCCCAGGAACGACAGGCCGGATTCGAGCAGGATCGTCTCGGGGAAGGCCAGCGTCATGCTGACGATCAGGGTGGACGCGATGTTGGGCAGGATGTGGCGGCCATAGATGCGCCAGGCGGGCGCCCCCAGTTGCCGCACCGCGCCGGCATAGCCCTGCTCGTTGGCGGAGATCGCTAGCCCGCGCGAGATGCGGGCGTAGCGCTCCCAGCCATGGAAGCCCATCAGGCAGATGAAGAGGATGAGCGAGTTGCCGAAGAAGGCCAGCACGGCGAGCGCGATGATGAGGAAGGGCATCGACGCCTGGAAGTCGATCATCATCAGCACGATGTCCTCGACCCAGCCGCGGAAATGCGCGGCCAGGATGCCGAGGAAGGTGCCGAGTGCTGCCGCGATCAGGGTGCCGAAGAAGGCGATCAGCAGGCTCATGCGGATGGAGTAGAGAAGCCGCGACAGCACGTCCCGGCCCAGCTCGTCGGTGCCCAGCAGGTGGCGCACGTCGCCGCCCCACATCACCGGCGGCGACAGGCGGGCGCGCAGGTCCATCGCGGTATAGGCGTAGCCGGCCAGCAGTTCGACGAAGGTGGCGATGACCAGCATGGCCACGATCCAGCCCAGCGCCAGCAGCACCGAGGGCGGCCATGCCTCGAAGAAGCGCGCCACGCGGCCGCGCGGCGCCCGCTTGGCGGACACCTCAGCCGGCGCCTGGTTGCGTTCGCGGGTGACGGCGTCTTCGTCCGGCCCGCGGTTGTCGGTCACGATCGCCATGGCTCACCCCGCTCCGGCGACGCGGCGCGTACGCAGCCGCGGATCGATCCAACCATAGAGCATGTCCACGGTCAGGTTGGCACACACCATCGTGGCGGCGACGAACAGCAGGATCGTCTGCACCACCGCCAGGTCACGGTTGGCGACCGCGATGACCAGCAGCCGCCCGACGCCGGGCCAACTGAAGACGCTTTCCACCACCACCGCGCCCGCCACCAGGCTGCCGACCATGAAGCCGACGATGGTGACGGTCGGGATGGCGGCATTTGGCAGCGCGTGGTCGATGATGACGCGTCGCCAGGGCAGGCCCTTGGCGGATGCCGTGCGGATGTAGGGCTGGCCCAGCACCTCCAGCATGGCGCTGCGGGTGAACCGGGCCAGCACGGCCGCACCAGCCGTGCCCAGCGTGATGACCGGCAGGATGCCGTGGACCCAGCTATCCTGGCCACCGGACGGCAGCCAGCCGAGATTGACCGAGAACAGCAGCACCAGCAGCAGGCCCAGCACGAAGCTCGGCACCGTGAAGCCCGCGACCGAGAACAGCATGGTCAGGCGGTCGGCCAGCTTGTTGCGGTGGAGCGCGGCATAGATGCCGGCCGGGATGCCGATGCCGATCTTGAGGATGAGGGCCGGGATGGTGAGCGCCAGGGTGGCGGGCACGCGCTCCAGCACCAGTTCCAGGGCCGGGCGGCCGTCGCGCATGGAGCGGCCGAGGTTGCCCTCGGCGATGGCCGCGAAATAGTGGAAGTACTGTTCCCAGACCGGGCGGTCGAGGCCCCAGGACTTGCGGAACGCCTCGATCGCCTCGGGCGGGGCGTCCGGCGACAGGATCAGCAGGGCCGGGTCGCCCGACAGGCGAAGGATGATGAAAGCGAAGGTGACGACGAAGCAGATGGTGAGCAGCGCCCGCACCAGCCGGGTCGAGAGATAGCGGAGCATGGGCGCTCTCCTATGCCGCAATCCGAGGCGAATCCGCCTCGCCATGGGCGACGTGGCAGGCGACGAGGCGGCCGTTGGGCAGCGGCTTCAGGACGGGCGTGTCGACCAGGCAGCGGGCGGTCGCCGCCGGGCAGCGCGGATGGAAGGCACAGCCGGCCGGGCGGTCGACCGGGTTCGGCGGATCCCCCTTGAGGATGAGGCGCGGCCGGCGCCGGGCGGCCGCCGCCACCGGGATGGCCGACACCAGGGCCTGGGTATAGGGGTGCGCCGGGTCGATCAGTAGCTGGTCGGGGTCGCCCTGCTCGACGATGCGGCCCAGATACATGACCGCCACTTCGTGGCAGACCTGCCGCACGACCTTGAGGTCGTGGCTGATGAAGAGGAACGCGAGGTCGAACTTGGCCTGGAGGTCGAGCAGCAGGTTGATGACCTGCGCCTGGATCGACACGTCCAGGGCCGAGATCGGCTCGTCGCAGACCAGCAGCGACGGCTCCAGGATGAGGGCGCGCGCCAGCACGATGCGCTGGCGCTGCCCGCCCGACAGTTCGTGCGGGTAGCGGGCGAAGAAGGACGAGCCCAGGCCCACGGCATCCAGCAGCTCCAGCGCCCGGCTGCGCCGGTCGGCGCCGGCGCCGATGCCATGGATCTGCAGGGGCTCCATCACCTGGACGCCCACCGGGATGCGGCGGTCGAGCGCGCCCAGCGGGTCCTGGAAGACCATCTGCATGCGCCGGCGCATGCGCCGCCAGGCGGCGGTGCCCGGGGCCGGCACCGCCTCGCCCTCGAAGCGCACGGTGCCGCCGGTCGGCGTCAGCATGCCCAGCACGAGGCGCGCGGTGGTAGTCTTGCCGCAGCCGGATTCGCCGACCAGCCCCAGCGTGCGGCCGGGGCGGAGGTCGAAGGAGACGCCGTCGACGGCGTGCAGCGTGGCCGGCTTGCCAAACCAGCCGCCGGCGCGACGGACCTGGAAGCTGCGCGCGAGGTCGCGGACTTGGAGCAGCGGGGGGCCCTGGAGCAACGGAGAGGTTGGCTGGTTCATGCTGCCACCGCAGTCTGGACGCGGATACAGGCCGCGCGATGGTCGGTGCCGACATGCACGAGCGGCGGCACGCCGGCCGTGCAGGCGGCAATCGCCTGCGGGCAGCGCGGCGCGAAGGCGCAGCCGGGCGGCAGGCGCGACGGTTCCGGCACGGTGCCGGGAATGGCGACCAGCCGCCGGCGCGGCCCGTCGAGATCGGGCAGGGCCGCCAGCAGGCCGCTGGTATAGGGATGGCGCGGCGACGCGAACAGCTCGGCCGTCGGCGCCTCCTCGACGATGCGGCCGGCATACATGACGGCGATGCGGTCGCTGTTCTCGGCGACGACGCCGAGGTCGTGGCTAATCAGCACCATCGACATGCCGCCGTCGCGCCGCAGCTCGCGCAGCAGGTCGAGGATCTGCGCCTGGATGGTGGCGTCGAGCGCGGTCGTCGGCTCGTCGGCCACCAGCATGTCGGGCTCGCCCGCCAGGGCCATGGCGATCATGACGCGCTGGTTGGTGCCGCCCGAAAGCTGGTGAGGATAGTCGTCCAGCCGCCGCGCGGCATCGGCGATGCCGACCCGCTCCAGCAGGCGCTTGGACTCCGCCTTGGCCGCCGCCCCTTCCAGGCCGCGATGCAGCCGGAGCGCCTCGCCGATCTGGCGGCCGATGCGGTGCACCGGGTTCAGCGCGCTGGCGGGATCCTGGAAGATCATCGCCACGCGCCGCCCGCGCACCGCCTCCAGCACGGCTGGCGGGCCGCCCAGCAGCGACTGGCCGGCCAGTTGGACCGAGCCGCCGACATGGGCGCGCGGCCCCAGCAGGCCGAGGGCGGCCAGCCAAGTCACGCTCTTGCCGGAACCCGATTCCCCGACCAGCCCGATCGCCTGTCCCTTGCCGATGGTCAGGTCGACCCCGTGCAGGACGCGCACGACCCGGGTGCCGAGGTCGAAATCGACCGTCAGCCCCCGGATCGACACCAGCGTTTCCATGAAGGCTTCAGCCCCGCGTCAGCTTGAAGTTGCGGGCACGGAAGTCCATGGCGAAGGACGGCGCCGGCTTCCAGGCGATGTCCTTGCGCTTGGCGGTGAAGACGGCCGTCTGGTGCAGCACCGTGTAGGCCGGGTCTTCCCGCTCGCAGATCTCCAGCATGCGACGGAACATCTGCTTGCGCTTGGGCCGGTCGGTCGAGGTTTCCAGTTCGACCGAGAGCTTGTTCATCTCGTCGTTGGTCCACTCGCCGATCTGCTGCTGCTGGCCCTTGGGGCCATGCTGGTTGACGATGGACGAGACCGGGTCGTTGAAGGGCGCGCTGTTCGACCAGTCGCGCACGCCGCGCGGGCTGTTGCGGTCGAAGATCTGGCTCCAGTTTTCCTTCATCTGGATCTCGACGTTGATGCCGACGGCGCGCCACATCTCGCTCAGCACCTGGGCCGTCGAGTTCTGGCCCGCATAGTAGTTGTTCAGCACGCGGTACGGGATGACCCCGCCCTTGTAGCCGGCCTCGCGCAGCAGCTTCTTGGCCAGGTCCGGATTGTAGGCCGGCACCGACCAGTCGCCGTGGAACATGTCACCGTAGAATTCCCACTGCAGGCCCTTGGGCACGCGCGTGCGGCCTGCCCACAGCGCTTCGACGATGAGCTGCCGGTCGATGGCATGGCACATGGCCAGGCGCACGCGCGGGTCCTTCAGCTCCGGATGGGCCTTGTCGAAGCAGATGATGCGATGGTTGGTGATGAGGCCGCCGGCCACTTCGTAGCGCGGATTGCGCTCGATCTCGACGATCTGGTCGGGCGGGATGTCGCAGGCGAAGTCGTACTGGCCGGACAGCAGGCCGTTGATGCGGCTGGCGGCCTCGGGCACCACCACCAGGCGGATCTGCTTCACCGGCGGCCGGTCGCCCCAGTAGTCGTCGAAGGCGGTCAGGGTCAGCGAAGTGTCGGGCCGGAACTCGGTCACCTTGTAGGGACCGGTGCCGACGGGCGCACGCGCCCACTCGAGCCAGCTCTTCGCCTCGTTGAAGGCACGGCGCGAGATGATCTGCGAGCCACCGCGGGCAATGCGGCCCTCCAGCGTCACGTCTGGCACCTTGTTGACGAAGCGCACGGTGTACTTGTCGACCGCCTCGATGCGCTCCAGCGCCGGCCACAGGCGCTTGGCGACCGCGGGCACCTCGGGCGGCAGGTCCTTGGTGTCGCCGGGAACGACGCTGGTGAACAGCTTCTGCTCGGGCGCGCCGGCCTTGCCGAACATGCGCTCCGGGCCGAAGCTGAAGACCACGTCGTCGGCCGTCACCTCGTCGCCATTGTGGAACTTGGCGCCCTGGCGCAGCTTCAGCTCGACCGTGCGGTCGTCCAGCCGCTTCCATTCCGTGGCCAGGCCCGGAATCGATTCAAGATCCTTCTGCAGGTCCTGCTCGATCAGCGATTCGAAGATGCTGGTCATGATGCGGGTGCCTACGTTCGACTGCTCGCGCAGCGGCTCCAGCGTGTTGGCGTTGACGATCTGCTGGACGGCGACCGTGATCGACGGGCGATTGTCGGCCTGGGCGGCGGCGATGCGCGGCAGCAGGCCGGTGGCGCCGCCCGCCAGCGCGCCGGCGGCGACGCCGGCCTTGAGGACGGCGCGTCGGGTAAATCGGGTCATGTCGGGTCCCCTCCCCTTAGATCTTGTTCATCTTGAAATTATGCGAGCGGAAGTCCATCGCAAAGGATGGAGCGGCCTTCCACGCAATATCCTTGCGCTTGGCCGTGAAGATCGCCGTCTGGTGCAGCACCGTGTAGGCGGGATCGTCACGCTCGCAGATTTCCAGCATGCGGCGGAACATCTGCCGCCGCTTGGCGCGGTCGGTCGACGTCTCAAGCTCGACCGAGAGCTTGTTCATCTCGTCGTTTGACCACTCGCCGATCTGCTGCTGCTGGCCCTTGGGTCCATGCTGGTTGACCAGCGAGGACAGCGGATCGTTGTAGAGGGCGCTGTTCGACCAGTCGCGCACGCCGCGCGGCGAGCCACGGTCGAAGACCTGGGAGAAGTTCTCCTTCATCTGGATTTCGACGTTGAGGCCGACCTGGCGCCACATCTCGGTCAGGATCTGCCCGGTCGCGGTCTGGTTCGGGTAGTAGTTGTTCAGCAGGCGATAGGGGATGACGCCACCCTTGTAGCCCGCCTCGCGCAGCAGCTTCTTGGCCTCGGCCGGGTCGTAGGCCGGGACGTTCCAGTCGTCGATGAACATCTGGCCGTAGAATTCCCACTGCAGGCCCTTGGGCACCCGCGTCCGGCCGCCCCACAGCGAATCGACGATGAGCTGGCGGTCGATCGCATGGGTGAAGGCGCGGCGCACCCGCGGGTCGCGCAGTTCCGGGTGGTTCTTGTCGAAGCAGGTCAGGCGATGGTTGGTGACGAGCCCGCCCGAGACTTCGAAGCGCGGGTTCTTCGTCACCTCCGGCACCTGGTCGGGCGGGATGTCGGTGGCGAAGTCGTACTGGCCCGAGAAGAGGCCGTTGATGCGGCTGGCCACTTCCGGCACGACGACGAAGCGGAGCTGCTTGATCGGCGGGCGGCCGCCCCAGTACTCGTCGAACGCCTCCAGCGTCAGCGACACGTCGGGGCGGAACTCGACGATCCGGTAGGGACCCGTCCCGATGGGCTTGCGCGCCCATTCCAGCCAGTTCTTCGATTCCATGAAGGCGCGGCGCGAGATGATCTGCCCGGCCGCCCGGCCGATGCGGCCTTCCAGCGTCACGTCCGGCTGCTTGTTGACGAAGCGGACCGTGTACTTGTCGACCGCCTCGACGCGGTCCAGCGACGGCCAGAAGCGGCGGGCGACCGCCATCACTTCCGGCGGCAGGTCCTTGGTATCGCCGGCGACGACGCCGGTGAACAGCTTCTGGTCGGCCGCCGCCCCCGGCTTGCCGAACATCCGCTCCGGCCCGAAGGTGAAGGCCACGTCCTCGGCCGTCATCTCGTCGCCATTGTGGAACTTCACGCCGCGGCGCAGCGTCAGCTCGACCGTGCGGTCGTCGATCCGCCGCCACTCCGTCGCCAAACCCGGAATATCCTCCAAGTTGCGCTGGAGGTCCTGCTCGATCAGCGATTCCAGGAAGCAGGGCGTGATGCGATAGCCGACGTTCGACTGCTCGCGCAGCGGCTCCAGCGTGTTGGAATTCACCACCTGCTGGACCGCCACCGTGATCGACGGCCGCGTGTCCGCCTGGGCGAAGGCCATCCGACCGACCGCCAATTGACCGCCGGCGGCAAGCGCGCCGCCGGCAACGCCTGCTTTCAGCAGGCCGCGACGAGTGAACCCGGTCATCGTCATCTCTCCCTGTTCTGCTGTCCTTGGGTCTTCCGCCGCTCAGCCGTGAGGCCGCTTCTCGAGCCCCTTGGGCGTGGCGCGGTAGTGGGTCAGCGTCCGCTCGGCATAACGCATGCGCCAGTTCAGCATCTTGCGCGCGTACTCGCCCATGCGGACGGCGTACTCCGGATCCTCCGCCCGGTTCTCGAACTGGCCGGGATCGCGCTTCAGGTCGAAGAAGAGCGGCGGCAGCGCCGGGAAGTGGACGTACTTGTAGTCATGGTCCTGCACGACCGAGAGCGAGCACTCGTCCATGTGCAGGCCGAGCGCGGTTTCCGGCTGCGAGTAGAAGATGTCGCGGAAATCGAACTCGTAGTGGACCTCGGTGCGCCAGTCGGCCGGGCGACCGGAATGGGCGAAGGGCAGCAGGCTGCGGCCGTCGCACTGGCGCGGGATCGGCGCCCCCAGCCATTCCATGATGGTGGGGAAGGTGTCGATCGTCTCGCTGAAGTCGTCGACGATGGTGCCGCGCGTGCCGTCCGCCTCGGGCGATGGGTCGCGCAGGATCATCGGGATGCGGAAGCTCTCGTCGAAATAGCCGATCTTGCCCAGCATGTGATGGTCGCCGAGCTGCTCGCCATGGTCGCAGGTGAAGATGATCAGCGTGTCATCCCACTGCCCGGTCTCCTCCAGGAAGGCGAAGACGCGGCCCAGATGCTCGTCCACCTCGCTCATCAGGCCGCGATAGGCGGCCCGCATCTGCCGCACCTCCGCGTCCGTCATGTCCTTGGCGAGGCCCTTGGCGTTCTGGAAGAAGCCACCCTTGGCGATGTGCTTGACGTAGAAATCGAGCAGCGGGTGCTGGGCGGCCTCGGCCTCGGGCGTGGCGGCGCGCACCGGGGATGGCATGTCGGCCGCGTCGTACATCGCATTGTAGGGTGCCGGCGCTATGAACTGCGGGTGCGGCCGGTAGTAGCCCAGATGGAGGAACCAGTTCCCGTCGCGCCGGCCCTTCAGGTAGGTGAGGCCGCGGTCGGTGAAGTAGGACGTGTCGCTGAACTCGGCCGGGATGCGCGACGGGCGGGCGGTCGGGCCGGGCACGGCGTCGTCGCCCTCGGGCATCCAGATGTCGGTGCGATTCTTCGGCGCCTCGAAGCCCTTGCCGGCGACCCAGCCGAAATAGCCGTCCATCGCCGGCTCGAAGGGGCCGACCGAGCGGAACCCGTCCATCAGGTCGCCCAAGATCTTGAAGCGCGGGTCGTCGGCCGTGGTGGTGCGTGGGTCGGGCGTCGTGGTGGTGTAACCCACCAGCGCCGGATCGTAGCCGGCACGCCGCAGGGCGCGGCCCAGCGTGTCGTGGCGATCATCCAGCGGGATAGTGTTCTGCACCGCCCGGTGGTTCATCTGATAGAGGCCGGTCAGCAGCGAGGCTCGCGCCGGGCCGCAGGGGGCGGTCTGGGTGAAGTGATTGCGGAAGGTCACCCCTTCTCGACACAGCCGATCCAGGTTCGGCGTGTGCAGGTTGTCCATTCCAAGGCATGCGAGATGATCGCCGCGCCACTGATCGACCACGATCAGCAGCACGTTCTTCGGTCGGCCCATTGGTAGTCGCCTCTTCCCAGCTACGGCGTGAGCGCCTCTTAACAGCGTCAGCCTACAGATTCTTGACGGATTTATGACAGTGAAATTTCGTTTGGCATGCTGCACTTTTTTTCAGCAGCAGCCGGCCGCACGCCCCTCGCGTCGAGGTGGGAAGACGAGCAATCCCAGCGTGCAGGCCGGCCAGTGCCGCAGAGCCGCTTAGGGCGCGCAGACCTTGTCGGATTCGAGATCCGAGATCAGCCCTTTGGAAGGTGCGGAGGTGATCATCAGGTCGATCCCCGAGACCTCGGCAACGGCCTGCGGGGTCATGCTACATGCCCAGAAAACAGGCACGACATCCTTGGGAATTTCCGGCACCGGGTCGCCCATCATCGGCCGCTGCAGGTCGCAGCCCAGGGCGGCGGGGTCGCCGATATGGATGGGTGCCCCGTGGTTGAAGGGGAATCGGCCGGTCAACTGCGTGGCGATCAGCGCCTCCTTGGGCGTCAGCCAGCGCATGGTGACGACCAGCGGCCCGTGGAACGGCCCGGCCGGCTCGGTCGGCACGTTGGTCTTCAAGACCCAGCGGTTGCGCTCCGTCTGCACGCCGGCCCGGCGCAGCGCCAGGTCGCAGGAAGTGTTGGAGCCGATGCAGAAGGCGACCGAATCGTCCTGCCACAGGTCGACGATGTCGGTGCGGTACCCCTCCAGCACGCCGTTGCGATAGACCGAGTAGCCGGGGCTGTCGGTGCGCAGGTCGGCACCGGGCGCGATCCGCCGCGGCTCGGGATCGCCCGGGTCGGTCACGTCCAGCACCGGGCAGGGCCGCTGGTTGCGCTGGCAGAACAGCATGAACTCGAACGCCAGCGACTTGGGCAGGACGACCAGCGCGCACTGCACGTGGCCCAGCGCCACGTTGCGGGTGGTGCGGAGCGTGAAGCGCCCCTCGCGCATCACCTGCCGCACCTCGCGCGGGGTCATGCGGCCATACTCCTCGATCGTCGGCTCGCGCTGCTGCGGCCGTTCGGCGACGGTGCTTGCGGACATGGCTTCCCCCTCGATGCGGAAGGCGATCAGTTGTCGATCTTCAGGCCCTGGCTGCGGATGATGCCGCCCCAGGTGTCGAACTCGTTCTTCACGAAGGCGCCGAGTTCGCCCGGGGTCGAGCCGACGCTCTCGGTGCTGAGGTCCTTGAGCCGGCGCTGGGTGTCCTCGTGGCGCAGGGCGGCGATGGCACTGGCATGCAGGCGCTCGACGATCGGCTGCGGCGTGGCGGCGGGCACGAAGAAGGCGGTCCAGGAGGTGACCGACAGGTCGAAGCCCTGCTCGGCCAGGGTCGGCACGTCGGGCAGGGCCGGCGACCGGCGGTCGGCCGCTACGCCCAGCACCTTCAGCTTGCCGGCCTGGGCCGGCGACAGGGCGGTCTGGATGTTCTCGACCATCACCGGCGGCTCGCCCGCCAGCACCGCGTTGCGCGCCGGGCCGGAGCCGTTGAAGGGCACGTGCACCATGTCGAGTCCCGCCAGCGTCCGCAGCCGCTCCATGCCGAGATGGCCGCCGGTGCCGTTGCCGGGCGAGGCGTAGTTGAACTTGCCGGGATTGGCCTTCACCAGCGCCACGAACTCCTTGGCGTTAGCGGCCTTCAGGCTGGGATGCGCGATCAGCACGCCGGCCGAGGTCGTCAGCAGGGTGACGGGTGCGAAGGCCGTCATCGTGTCGTAGGTGAGGTTCTTGTAGAGGTTGGGCGCCAGCGCGTGGGTAGACACGTTACTGATGAAGAGCGTGTAGCCGTCGGGCGCCGAGCGCGCGACGAAGGCGGCCGCCGTGGTGCCGCCGGCCGTGCCGCGATTGTCGACGACGACCCGCTGGCCGAGGTCGGCACTCATGCGCTCGGCGAAGATGCGCGCCAGCACGTCGGTGGTGCCGCCGGCCGGGAACGGCACGATCAGGGTGATCGGCTTCGTCGGATAGGCCTGGGCCAGGACCGCGCCGGCGGAGAGGACGGTGGCGGCAGCGGCGAGCAGGACGGCGCGACGGAGACGGGATACGGACGGCATGGGCGGCCCCTTCATGGATGGGTTGCTGGGATCACTCCTCGCGGAATGCGGTCTGTCGCAGCCCGCGCACGGCGGGCAGGATGGTGAGGATCAGCAGCAGCACGGCGATGGCCAGGATGGCGGCGCTGAGCGGCCGGGTGACGAAGACGGTGGGGTCGCCGCGGCCGATGAGCAGCGCCCGCCGCAGGCTCTCCTCCATCAT